>CADCQT010000184.1 GCA_902803645.1 uncultured Lachnospiraceae bacterium
GCTGCTGATATCATGGATGCTAAGATCCTTGTATCCGGTGGTCGTGGTGTTGGTTCCGAGGAGAACTTCAAGCTTCTTCAGGATCTTGCTGATGCACTTGGCGGAATGGTTTCCTGCTCCCGTGCCGTTGTAGATAACGGTTGGATGGCTAAGGATTACCAGGTTGGACAGACAGGTAAGACGGTTCGTCCTAACGTATACTTCGCAATCGGTATTTCCGGTGCAATCCAGCACGTAGCTGGTATGGAAGAGGCAGATCTGATCATTGCAATCAATAAGGATGATACAGCTCCAATCTTCGATGTTGCTGATTACGGTATCGTAGGAGATCTTAATAAGATCGTTCCTGCTCTTACAGAGGCAATCAAGGCACAGGCTGCAAATAAGTAAGACCTGTTACAGACAAAGCAGGGGCACTTCCGGAAGGAAGTGTCCTTTTTTGCATCCATAATTGTACAAAATGAAAAGTGATTTTTTTGTGCGTAATATTGTGACTTTTTAAATAAGATGTTGTATAATGGTATACGTCAAATTGTTTAAAGAAGGATTGGGAAGTCGCTGATTCCCGGTCCTTCTTTGCGTTTGAAAAAGAACAGATTTCTCTGTTGGAATTGTATATAATATATATTGTGTAAAATTTGTTTATAAGAGAGGTATAATATGGCAGATCAGAAGAGAGAGGAATGCGCAAGCAAGTCCAGTTGCGGTCGTTCCAGCTGTGAGGGATGTCCCTCCCATCAGGCTGGAAATGCGAAGCCGGATTTTCATGAGGATTTGAATCCCTATTCTTCCATTAAGCATGTGATCGGAATCGTCAGTGGCAAGGGTGGAGTAGGTAAGTCCTTTGTTACCGGACAGATGGCATCCATGCTTGTTAAGGCAGGCTATAAGGTGGGTATCCTGGATGCGGATATTACAGGACCATCCATTCCGAAGATGTACGGAGTTCATGGGCCCTGTGTGGGAGATGAGAGAGGAACCTTCCCGGCGGTTGCAGAAGATGGTACCAAGATTATGTCCATTAATCTGATCCTTGAGCGTGAAGAGGATCCAGTGATTTGGAGAGGACCGGTAATCGCAGGTGCTGTGAAGCAGTTTTGGACCGACATTGTCTGGGGAGAACTGGACTATCTTCTGGTGGATATGCCTCCCGGAACAGGGGATGTGCCGTTGACGGTCTTCCAGTCTCTTCCGGTGGAGGGCATTGTTATCGTATCCTCTCCTCAGGAGCTGGTTGAGCTTATTGTCAAGAAGGCATATAATATGGCCGGTATGATGAATATTCCGGTTCTTGGCCTTGTGGAGAACTACAGTTATCTTTCCTGTCCTGACTGCGGCAAGAAGATCTCTGTATTTGGTGAGAGCAGAATTGATGAGGTGGCACAGAAGCTTGGGCTTCCGGTTCTCGGCAAATTACCTATTGATCCGGCCTATGCTAAGGCGGTGGATGCAGGAGAGGCCTATAAGCTGGATGTTGCATTTGAGCCTATGACACTTCGTATGTTGGAAGCATTGAATTCATAAGATAAAAAGCGCTGCACGATGTTCGTGCGGCGCTTTTTATCTCAGTCGGAGAAATCCCCCACCTCTAAGCGTTAGCGTAGGTGGGGGTTATGACAAACTATACTCAGTCGGGGTACAATTTCTGACCAAAAAATATTTGCAAACTATTGCATTGCACGCAATTCCATAGTATCATATTAAAAGGATAGATACTTCTGAAAAAAGAGATTTTTACTATGGGATTTTTGCGGATTATCCTGTATAATATGAAATAACCTGGAGTGTACGATTCAACTCGTAGTTTTTGAACCTACATTTACTTTAAACGGGATCCCGAGATGAGTGATCTGAAGTCAGGCTTCGGTGCATGCACTTGTGCAGAGAGACATTAGTCTCCGGTAGAAGGCGGACGGTCAACTGAGGTAACCCACCTAGCCGATTGCTAGGAGTCAAAAATGCGGGCCCGGCACGCTGGGAATATTTGATTACGATGGTGAGCATCTTTCGGAAGGAATCTTCCAAAGGGTGCTCCTTTTTTTCTCTTAGTTGTGGGCAAGACTTGAAGATAGAAGGAGATAGAAATGACAACAGAAGAGCATCTGGTCCGGTTACGCGGCGGCCAGCAAATGACCCTTTCCGAGAAATTGAATCTGGTGGCGAGGCTTTCCTTTCCATCCATGATGGCCCAGATCTCAACCATCATTATGGAATATATTGACTCCGGAATGGTGGGGCATCTGGGGAAGGATGCCACAGCATCCATAGGGCTTGTGATGACCTCTCTTTGGCTGGTGGGAGGACTTTGTACCTCTTTTATCAGCGGATTTACCATACAGACGGCCCTCGCCATCGGTGGGAAGGATAACCGGAAGGCCAGGTCACTTACCTTTCAGTCCTTTTTTCTGGTGATGGTCATTGCATTTTTAATCTGCGGTGTGGGAGCCTTGCTTCACAACCGGATCCCGGTATGGCTTGGAGGCCGTCCTTCCCTTCAGGAGGATGCGGGAGGATATTTTCTGATCTTTTGCCTCTTTATGCCGGTTATGTGTCTTCGACAGCTCTGCAACAGTCAGCTGACGGCCAGCGGCAATATGAAGATACCGGGGATCTTGAATACCCTTGTGTGTTTTCTGGATGTGATCTTTAACTATTTTTGCATCTATTCCGGCGGAGACGTCCACATTTTTGGGACTTTTTTGCATCTTCCGGGACTTGGCCTGGGAGTCCGGGGCGCAGCGCTGGGAAGTGGACTTTCGGAGGTTGCAGTGGCAGGTTTTTCCCTGTATTTTCTGATGCGCAAGGGATCTGTCCTTCGCCTTAGAAGAGAGGAGCATTACAGACTGATCTATAAGGATATTATAAGGGCGGTGAAGATCTCTCTTCCCATGATGTTTGAGCGTTTGGTGATGAATGCGGCCCAGGTGGTCTATACCATGATCATCTCTCCTCTTGGGAACGTGGCCCTTGCAGCCAATTCCTTTGCCATTACCACAGAGAGCCTTTGCTATATGCCCGGGTACGGTGTTGCAGATGCTGCCTCCACCCTGGTGGGACAAAGCATTGGAGCCGGCAGGAAGAAAACGGCTGTTTCCTTCGGAAGGATCACACTTGCCTATGGAATGCTGTTGCAGGGTGGGCTTGGTATCCTGATGTTTGCCATCTCCCCCTGGATGATAGGGATACTGTCCCCGGATCAGAATGTGATCGATCAGGCGGTGGCAGTGCTTCGGATTGAGGCATTGATCGAGGCCTTTTACGGAGCCCAGATTGTGGGAAGTGGAATCTTCCGGGGAGCGGAGGATACCTTTGTTCCTTCCCTTATGAACTTTTTTTCTGTATGGGTGGTTCGTATTCCTTTGGCCCTTCTTTTTACCAGGGTCATGCATTTGGGGCTTATGGGTGTCTGGATTGCCATGGCAACAGAGCTTTTCTTCCGTGGAAGTATCTTTATCCTGCGATTCCTTACGGGGCGCTGGATGAAGCGGCATGAAAAATGGGATAGACAGGATGAATCCGCGCAGATTTGATTGGAGGATATATGAGTGAGAAAACAGTGATCAAAGACAGAGTTTATGAGGATGAGAGGGCTCTGTTTGGCGGACGGGATCTTATCCTTGAGAATGTGATATTTGAAAAGGGAGAGTCTCCTCTGAAGGAGGCAGGAGATCTTGAGATCCGTCAGGGAGAGTTTAAGTATAAATATCCCCTGTGGTACGCAGACCATGTACAGGTGGCGGATTCCATCTGGTTTGAAATGGCCCGTAGCGGTGTGTGGTATACCCACCATATACAGGTGACGGATTCTACCATTATTGCCCCTAAGAATTTCCGCAGATGTAAGGATGTTACACTTAAAAATGTCAGCTTTACCGATGCCGGTGAGACGCTCTGGAGCTGCCGGGATGTCAGGATGGAGCAAGTGGTGGCCAAGGGAGATTACTTCGCTATGAACAGTGAGGATCTTGTGATCGACGGTCTGACACTGGCTGGCAATTATCCCTTTGACGGGGCAAGGAATGTTACCATTAGGAACAGCCGGCTGATCTCAAAGGATGCCTTCTGGAATGCAGAGAATGTCCTGGTGGAAAACTGCTATATCTACGGAGAATATCTGGGATGGAACTCTAAGAATCTGACCTTTAAGAACTGTACCATCGAGTCCACCCAGGGACTTTGCTACATACAAAACCTTAAGATGGAAAACTGTCGTCTGGTGAATACAAGGCTGGCTTTTGAGTACTGCGATGTGGAGGCAACCATCACAGGCAAGGTGGATTCTGTGCTAAATCCCACCATGGGCACCATTCGGGCGGATGCCATCGGAGAACTTATCCTTACAAAGGATTGTAAGGATCCCTCTAAGACGAAGATCATCTGTGAGGGAATCGATAAGAAAACAGATACCATCGACTGGAATGAGATCTGAAAATCAGGTGAGAGACTTGAGAATGGCGAGAGCTGTAAATGGCAGGCGGTTGACATCCACCTGCCATTTTATTATGCTATAAAATGGTGTAATTAGCATGGTGGGACAGTCTATCCCTTACCATGTAGGATATAAGAAAAAGGAGACATGAAGGCACTATGATGAAGGAAAAGTTAGAGGAGATCCGTCAGAAGGCTGTCAGTGAGATCGAGAAAGCAACCGATCCGGAGATGCTGAATGCAGCCAGAGTTACCTTCCTGGGTAAGAAGGGAGAGCTGACTGCGATCCTGAAGAGTATGAAGGAAGTTGCTCCGGAGGACCGTCCTAAGGTTGGTCAGTGGGTCAATGATACACGTAAGGCCATCGAAGAGAAGATGAATGCTGCGAAGGAGAAGATGGAGCAGGAGCAGATGAACCATCGTCTGGCCAATGAGACCATCGATGTGACCCTTCCGGCTAAGAAGCATAAGATCGGACACCGTCATCCCAATACCATTGCGTTAGAAGAGGTAGAGAAGATCTTCGTAGGTATGGGATTTGAGGTGGTAGAAGGACCGGAGATCGAGAAGGATTACTATAACTTTGAGGCATTGAATATTCCGGCCAACCACCCGGCTAAGGATGAGCAGGATACCTTCTATATCAATAAGGATATCCTTCTTCGTACCCAGACATCTCCGGTACAGGTCCGTACCATGGAGGCACAGAAGCCGCCGATTCGTATGATTGCTCCGGGACGTGTATTCCGTGCAGATGAAGTGGATGCTACCCATTCTCCTTCCTTCCATCAGATTGAGGGAATGGTCATCGATAAGGGGATTACCTTCTCAGATTTGAAGGGAACCCTGCAGCTTTTCGTTAAGAAGCTTTTTGGTGAGGATACCAAGGTCAAGTTCCGTCCTCATCATTTCCCCTTTACAGAGCCTTCAGCCGAGATGGATGTTTCCTGCTTCAAATGTGGCGGCAAGGGATGTCGTTTCTGTAAGGGCGAGGGATGGATCGAGATCCTTGGCTGTGGAATGGTGCATCCTAAGGTACTTAAGATGAGTGGTATTGATCCTGAGGAGTATTCCGGATTTGCCTTTGGTATCGGTCTTGAGCGTATCGCTCTGTTAAAGTACGAGATCGATGATATGCGTCTTCTCTATGAGAACGATGACAGATTCCTTTCCCAGTTCTAATATAGCGGGAATATAAAAGCTATATTGCGGAAAAGGTAAATTAAGAAGGTAATAAAACAGGAGAGGAATAGATTATGAAAACTTCTTTAAAATGGATCGCAGCCATGGTTCCCGGACTTACAAGTGATCCTCAGGAATATACAGATGCAATGACACTTTCAGGTTCCAAGGTGGAATTTTTTGTTAAGCAGAATGCGGATCTGGATAAGATCGTTATCGGTCAGGTGAATAAGATCGAGAAGCATCCGGATGCGGATAAGCTGGTGATCTGCCAGGTCAATGTGGGATCAGAGGAGATCCAAATCGTGACCGGTGCTCCCAATGTATTCGAGGGAGCGAAGGTTCCTGTGGTACTTGACGGTGGACGTGTAGCCGGCGGACATGACGGCGTTAAGACAGAGGGTGGCATTAAGATCAAGGCAGGCAAGCTTCGCGGGGTAGCATCTGCCGGTATGATGTGCTCCATTGAGGAGCTTGGGGCCACAAGGGATCTGTTCCCGGAGGCACCGGAGTACGGACTTTATATTTTTGACGAGGATGCCCCGGTAGGAGAGGATGCCGTTAGCTATCTGGGCCTTGATGATGTGGTGGTTGAGTACGAGATCACCAGCAACCGTGTGGACTGCTTTTCCCTCATTGGACTGGCAAGAGAGGCGGCAGCAACCTTTGATCTGCCTTTTGAGCCACCGGTGGTTACAGCCACAGGCAATGACGAGGATGTAAATGACTATGTAAGTGTTGAGGTTTTAAATAACCAGCTTTGCAGCCGTTATACAGCCCGGGTGGTTAAGAATATAAAGATCGCTCCTTCACCGAAGTGGATGCAGGAGAGACTTCGCAGCCAGGGTATCCGTCCCATCAATAACATTGTGGATATCACCAACTATGTTATGGAAGAGTATGGACAGCCTATGCATGCTTATGATCTCGATCAGATTGTAGATAAGAAGATCGTGGTAAAGAATGCAACGAATGGAGAGAAGTTTGTCACATTAGACGGACAGGAGCATGAGCTGGATGAGAATATGCTGATGATCAATGACGGACAGAAGCCTATCGGCATTGCCGGCATCATGGGAGGCGAGAACTCCATGATCACAGATGATGTGAAGACCATGCTCTTTGAATCTGCATGCTTCGATGGAACCAACATCCGTCTGTCTGCAAAGCGTCTTGGTATGCGTACCGAGGCTTCCGGAATCTTTGAGAAGGGATTGGATCCCAACAATGCCATGGCGGCTATGGACCGTGCCTGCCAGCTTATTGAAGAGCTTGGAGCCGGTGAAGTGGTTGGAGGTGCCATTGATATCTATCCCGAGGAGAAGAAGGAGATTCGTATCCCCTTTGAGCCGGAGAAGACCAACGCCTTCCTTGGAACCGACATCGATGCAGCAACACAGCTTGCCTACCTTCAGAAGATTGAGCTGGGCTATGATGAGGCGACAAAGGAGTTGATTATCCCCACCTTCCGTCAGGATCTTTTATCCTTTGCGGATATTGCGGAAGAGGTTGCCCGCTTCTATGGATATGCCAAGATCGAGACCACACTCCCAAGGGCTTCAGCAACAGCCGGTGGTAAGTCCTTTAAGATGGAAATCGAGGATATTGCAAGGGATGTGGCAGAGTACTGCGGATTCTCCCAGGCTATGACCTACTCCTTCGAGAGCCCGAAGGTATTTGATAAGCTGCTTCTTCCGGCAGATGCCAGGGAGAGAGAGGCTATCAAGATTTCAAATCCCTTAGGAGAGGATTTCTCTGTTATGAGGACTCTTTCTCTTAATGGAATGCTTGCAAGCCTGTCTACCAACTATAATCGTCGGAATAAGGACGTACGTCTCTACGAGCTGGGTAATATCTATCTTGCAAAGAGTCTTCCGTTAGAGGAACTTCCGGATGAGCGGATGCAGTTCACCTTAGGCTTCTATGGTGACGGAGATTTCTATACCATGAAGGGAGCTGTGGAAGAGTTCCTCGCCAAGGTTGGATTAAATGATCGTCTTACCTATGATCCGGCAGCAGGCAAGACTTTCCTGCACCCGGGACGTCAGGCCAAGATCTGCTATGACGGAACGGTGCTGGGTTACCTTGGTGAGATCCATCCGGTGGTGGCAGCAAACTATGCCATTAAGGATCGTGTCTATGTGGCTGTACTGGATATGCCATGTGTGGTTGATCGTGCAAGCTTTGTGAAAAAATATACAGGAATCGCCAACTTCCCGGCTTCCACAAGAGACCTTTCTCTTGTAGTGCCAAAGGATGTGCTGGCAGGACAGATTGAAGATGTTTTTGCAAAAGAGGGCGGAGCGTATCTTGAGAACTTTGAGCTCTTTGATGTATATGAGGGAGCCCAGGTCCTTTCCGGACATAAGTCTCTTTCCTATAGCCTGACCTTCCGTGCAAAGGATCGCAATCTTTGTGATGAAGATGTAAATCCAGTGATGGATCGCATTATCAAAGCGTTAGGAGAACTTAAGGTAACGCTTAGACAGTAAGGATTATTTAGAATGGATACAACAAATACAGCTGAACTGGAAATGCATTTATCAGCGTATGATTATGAATTGCCTGAGGAACTGATCGCCCAGGATCCCCTTCTGGATCGTAGTTCCTCAAGGCTTATGGTCTTAGGAAAGGAAAGTGGCAATGTGACCCATTGCCATTTCCGCCAGATCTTAGACTACCTGAAGCCGGGGGATTGTCTGGTGCTTAACAACACCAGAGTTATTCCTGCCAGACTCATCGGTGAAAAGGAAGGAACAGGTGCTCGTATCGAGCTTCTTCTCTTGAAGCGTCAGGATAAGGACGTGTGGGAGACCCTGGTTCATCCCGGTAAGAAGCTTCGCCCGGGAGCTCGTGTCAGCTTTGGAGGCGGTCTGTTAAAGGGTGAAATTTTAGATATCGTAGAAGGAGGGGACCGGCTGGTTCGCTTCGAATATGAAGGAATCTTCGAGGAGATCTTAGATCGCCTGGGAGAGATGCCTCTTCCTCCCTACATCACCCATAAGTTAGAGGACCGGAACCGTTATCAGACAGTATATGCGAAGTTTGACGGATCTGCAGCAGCTCCTACGGCGGGACTTCATTTTACCGAAGAACTCCTGCAGGAAGTAAAGGACATGGGCGTTCGTATCGCAGAAGTTACACTCCACGTAGGTCTTGGTACCTTCCGTCCGGTGAAGGTGGATGATGTAAGAGAGCACCAGATGCATTCCGAGTATTATCAGGTTAGTGAGGAAAGTGCAAGGATCATCAATGAGACAAAGGCGGCCGGTGGACGGGTCATTGCAGTTGGAACCACCAGTGTCCGTACCCTTGAGACAGTGGCGGATGAGAAGGGACATATGGAAAGTGCCAGCGGCAACACCAGTATTTTCATCCATCCCGGTTATCAGTGGAAGGTGGTAGACGGACTGATCACCAACTTCCATCTACCTAAGTCCACACTGATCATGCTGGTATCCTCCCTTGCAGGAAGAGAGCATGTGCTTGCAGCCTACGAAGAGGCTGTAAGGGAGCGCTATCGTTTCTTCAGTTTTGGCGACGCGATGTTCATAAATCCTGCTGACTAGAAAGAGAACCGATATGTACGAGGACAGTATTGCATTCCCGAACCTTCACATTACCCTGCCTCATGTGGGGAAGGAATTTGCCATCGGGAATTTTACAATTGCTTACTATGGCTGTGTCATTGCCCTTGGGATGGTGGTGGCCTTTGCTTTTATCATGCGGGAGGCCAAGCGGCTGGGATATAAGCAGGAAGACTACAGCGATATCTACCTGTGGGGATTGTTCTTTGGTGTGGTAGGAGCCAGATTGTATTATGTGGCATTCTCCTGGGATATCTATAAGAACAATCTTCTCTCAATCCTGAATCTAAGGGGTGGCGGACTTGCCATTTATGGAGGGATCTTAGGAGGAGCCCTTACCGTCTTTCTTCTCTGCAGGATTCGCAAGATGAAGTATCTGCAGGTGGCGGATGTGGTGATCTTCGGTGTGCTCATCGGCCAGATTTTCGGCCGGTGGGGGAACTTCTTTAATCGGGAGGTCTTTGGAGGCTATACCAATAATCTTCTGGCCATGCGATTGCCCATCGATTCCATCCGAACCCAGGATGACGTGACGGCTCAGATGCTTTCTAACCTGAAGACCATTGATGGAATCCGGTGCATCCAGGTGCATCCCACCTTCCTCTATGAGTCACTCTGGAATCTCGGGGTCCTTCTCTTTTTGCTTTGGTATCGTAAGAGACACAAGCATTTTGACGGAGAGATCTTTGCCTTATATTTAGGGCTCTACGGAATCGGAAGGTACTGGATCGAGGGGATTCGCACGGATCAGCTGAAGATCCCGGGAACCATGATTCCTGTTTCCCAGCTTTTGGCGGCCTGCCTGTTTGCCGGATCTGTGATCTGGCTCTGGTGGGGAAATTACAGACGGATTTTAACTCAGTCGGAGAAATCCCCCACCTCTAAGCGTTAGCGTAGGTGGGGGTTATGACTCGAGTAGGCTGACTCCTACTCGATTTCAACTCTGTTTCACACCTCAAGGCAAAGCCTTTCGGTGTTCTACAGTCGCCTAAGTCCCC
>CADCQT010000185.1 GCA_902803645.1 uncultured Lachnospiraceae bacterium
GAGGATGCGCACGGATTCGGACAGGAATTTGTCTGCTGAAGCAGACCCGAATCCGGCGCGCAAGACTCGCGAGCGAGTCTTGACAATGTACACAATGATCTACAAAAGATACTCCGGTCTTCTAAGGCACTTGTCATAGAAGGTAAACTCCGGAGTCCGGAAGGGATAGACCACTTCCTCCGGATAATACCAAGGGTCTTCCCTATGGGCATCATTTCGCAGCACATGAAACTGCTGGGCCGGCATATAGCCCTGTGCCAACAGGAAGGCTCTTTTCCCGTTCTTCTCACAGGTATCCACCACCATCACTACATGACCGGGGCTGCCCCCCTTGATAAAGATATCCCCGATCCGGATATCCTTTGCCCTAACCGGTCTGGATTCTTTTTCCAGAGAAAGGGTGGAAGCATAATTAAATACCGTCTCCAGATACCCTTCGAAGGTCTCCCGGGAATCCGATGCCGGCTTTGCCACTCTCCACCCCACACGGTTTCCATTCACAGCGATCCTCTTGCCACTCCTGTAACTGTTCCAGTCGCAGGTAAATCCATTCACAAAGTGGAAGGCGATCTGATCCTGTCTTCCGCTTTTTCTCATATACTCTGCATATACCCGGATCACAGAATCGGCGCACTGCTGCAGATCCTTATCTCCCAAATGCATTCGAAAAACACAGGCTGCATCATCATTATCCTTCTCTCTTCCATCGTATAAAAGAATGGGACTATTATCCGGCATCACCTTATACTTCCGAAGGAAATCTCCCAGACTGCCCTTTTTCTCTGCCGTTCTCTTATATCCCTTCGGCACTTTGATCCTACCTTCCAGGGTCTTTCCTGTCCCGTCGATAAGAGAAACCTCCTCCTTAGCCGGCTTCTCCCGGATCACCTTATGTTTCGCCTCCTCCTTCCCCTTCGTATCCTGTTTTGCTGCCGATGCACAACCGGTAAAAAGAAAGGCTGCCATTGCTATCGGTATCAGTTTCTTAAGATTCTTCTTCACTTTCATTTGTAATTTCTCCCCTTACTTTTGTGGCAACTGCGGTAAAGAACATAATACAATACACACAGCCTACCACGACCTTCATGACACTTCCTTCTCCTCTGACGCATTCTGCGATACTGATGACAAGAACGATAAGAGGGATGGCCACCATGCTCCCCAAGAACAGCACCGCCACCATTCGTCGCAAGAGATCACTTTGCAGGATCCATCCTGCCAGTGGGAACCCTACGAACCGCTCGATCTGCAGATTCTTCGTGACCAGATCCAAAGTCGGCATGATATCCGGGAAATGGTACCCTGCCTGCTCTGCCTGACGGGTATAAGACAGATAATATTCTACATCCAGATCTTCTCCCGCCTGATCAGCGATCATCTTATCACAGAGAGCAAGGGATCCTGCGATCTCTTCCTGTTGCCTGCGAAGTTTTTCCTGCCGAAGCAACAACATCTCCTGAAGATTCCCTTCTCCTGCCATCAGTAAGCGAATCTCTTCAATGGAAAAATCCAGTTTCCGGTACAGGATAATGGACTTTAATTCCCCAATATCCTCCCCGGAATATTCCCTGTATTTACTATCCGCCCGACGTTTGGGCTGCACCAGCCCCTTCCTCTCATAAAACCGGATGGTACTAATGTCCACATTCAGTTCCTTTGCCACTTCACTGATCTTCACTGTCTAACTCCTTAAGCCTTTCCTTCGCAGCCGCAATTACTTTCCCGGGAAAATCATAGTACTCCAAAAGAGCCACGGCATTGGTGTCTCCTCCCATTCCCTTATGGATCTTATATTCAAACTCTATGCCCCGGTCTGTCATCTGACAGAGAAAATGATAACACGCATACTGCCTTTGCATTCTGTTTATGATCTCCAGATCATGGGTTGCCACCAGTACAATACAGTTCTTCCCGGACAGATACTGCAGCACCGCCTCTGATGCCGCCAGTCGCTCTCTTTTATTGGTTCCCTTCAGGATCTCATCGATGGCACAAAAGACCGGCACACCTTTCTCCACCAAATCCAGCATCCGCTTCAGATACCGAACTTCACGGACATAGTAGCTCTCCTTTGCCTTCACATCATCTCTTACTGCCATGGAAGTCATAACCTGCATCCTGGGGCAGGAAAAATATCCGGCTGTGCAGGTATGGATGGTCTGTCCCAGAATCAGATTGATGGCCACCGCCTTCATAAAGGTGGATTTACCGGAGGCATTTGCTCCCATCATAATGGAAAGGTCCGGCAGGGTCACTGTGTTCCTCACTGCCTCTTTTACCAGAGGATGGTAGACCTCCTCCATCCAAATCTGCCTTCCCTGCTTCAAGTCTCCTCCTGCAAGACCTGGCGCGGACTTTACGTCAGAAAAACGATGATCTCGGTCTGAGATTGTAACAGCATCTGAGATAAACTCCGGACAACAGTACAGGTCCAGACTTCTCCGAAAAGACCCTATGGATATCGCCATATCCAGCTCTCCCACGTCACAAAAAAGATGCAGGATCACCTCTTCCTTATCCTGTAATAACCCTGCGGTCCGGTTATACGTGGTCAGATC
>CADCQT010000186.1 GCA_902803645.1 uncultured Lachnospiraceae bacterium
ATCCTTCTTTTTCTTTTTAAAAAACAGCATAGGCTAAACTCTGCATAGACGATTATAGTCTCTCTTCCAATCACTTACAATACTATTCAAAGCCTTTTCAAAGGCTTCTACCTTGTCACCCTCCTGTTGCAGGTGCAACAGGCTCTCCTGAAAGTTACGTACTTCATCGGAATGAACTGCCGCAGAATAAATCTTCTTCACAGACTCTGCATTCCCGTGGGGAAGATGGTATTCTATTACCTTTTCCTTGAATTCTTCTTCGTTCCCGTCACACCAGAGAGCATAAAACATACTCATCAGGCTGGTGGTACGATTGTTCTTCTGGTAAGCCGATTCAAAATATTCTGCCGCCTCCCGGAAGAAGAAAAGCCTAGCATAGGCACTTCCGATGTTGTGATAAATATCCCCCATAAGAAGACGGGGGGTCTTGTCATCCAGCAACAGATCTTCGTAGGCGTATATAGCGTCCGTTAGACGACCTTTTTGCATCAGGGCATCCGCCCGCTTTTTCTTCCTTGCACTCTTGCTAAGTCCTGCGTACTCCGATACCGCAGCCACTGTTTCCTTGATTTCCACCTGTGTAAGGTAGGCATTAGAGGCTAGGACCTTACCGGTTAAGAGCTGAAGGGATGCTCCCTCCTTCCATAGCCGTTCCAGGTTATCTGCCAAGGAGATATCCCCTACTTCCTCACGGATCCAGTGGATCAGATCTTCAC
The DNA here is from genome assembly GCA_902803645.1 of uncultured Lachnospiraceae bacterium. Taxonomy (GTDB): domain Bacteria; phylum Bacillota; class Clostridia; order Lachnospirales; family Lachnospiraceae; genus Weimeria. The sequence goes on from CADCQT010000186.1 coordinate 717, forward strand.
CGAAGAACTCCTCCTCCATCAGGTCCACATTGTGGTAGATGTAATAGCTTAACTCTTCAAGAGAATATATGTTAAGCGACAAGGCATCGATATAGTACGGATTCGCCGCGATCGGATGTTGACAAAGAATTAATTCTCCCATGTATTACTCCTAAACAATGCCAATGGTATGTTCCCAGATCCTGCCAGTGCTTTTGGACAGTTCTCCAAAGCCCAGATCCCGGATGGTCAGCCGGACCTCCTTGTCGGAAAGAGGGGTTGCCGTAATACGAAGACGGGTCATACGGTTCTCCCGCTTAGGAAGATCATTCAGCTCCAAGACCTCCACCGTTGCTCTCCGGCTCTCCGGCCGCTGGATCCAGCACTCAAACTCCGGTGTACCGTCAAGAATCACTTCACATTCGCCCTTTTCTTCGTACCAGCTCTCACCGGCAGAAATCAGATTGACAAACTCCATATTATTGGAAGAGAGCACCTTAAGAGATACATTTAGCTTCAGCTCGTTATCTCCTATATAGGTATAAGGCCATTTTTCGTTGCCGTCCTTAATATATCCGGCATAGCAGGCTCCCTTGGAGTAGAGGTTCTTTCCTAAAAAGACCCTTCTTCCGTGACAAAGTCTCCCAAGTGACTGCTTCATCCATTCCCCGTCAAATCCATCTCCTGTCAGATAGACAGCTGAAATATTCTCTCCCTCAAAATCCTTCTGAAGGAGCTGGTCAAACTCTGTGTCCAGCTTCTCTCCCTTTAATTCCCGTACTCCCTCCTGCAACTGGATCAGCTGAGGTGTTGTACGGGTATTACGTTTCATAAGACAGTGACGAATCTTCCTACCGGAAAAATCGTAGAGCATTACATCATGAAGAAAGACCCTGGGATCCTGCTTTAATACATAATAGTAGAAGGTCTCCCGATGATCCACCACCATCAGCCCCTTCGAAGGAATCCCCAGCCGTCCCATAACAGAGGTCAGAAGTTCCACTGCTTCCATGTTGACCTCCGGCAGAGCCACCACCACCTTTGCTATGGTGGCATTTGTATACATCTGCTGTGCCATCAGCAAAAGACGGTTCAAATAGATAAACAAAAGCTCATCTCCCGGATACATCTGCTGATCCACAAGAACCTTATTTTTCCCCATGGCCTTATCCCACAGATTCTCCACCAGTTCCGCTTCATGAAGGGAGGCCTTTTTCTTGGCCTCTGCTCCAAAGAACCACTGTCCGACCCCGAACCGCTTGGCAAGGGATAGAGGAAGACAGTAATTATCTTCCCCCATAACCGTTGAAAAGGTCCCCGGCTCTGTCATGTTCTTTGAATAATAACTTAATACCACATGATCTCTGCACAGATCGATGCCAATATAGATTCCTGTCTGATTCAAATCTCCCATATATTACATCCTATATTACCGGAAAGAGTTCCCGTACAGCTGAATCCAGCATGTAGTACTCCTGCATCTCTTTTACAAGCTGCTGCCTGTTCTGATACAAAAGATCACTTTCCATCCGGTTGATCCTTCCGTAACGACTGCCCTTTCCATGATCGATCACATCCATATATACCATAGAGTCCTCCTTTAGAACCTCATGGTCATCCGCTTTTACGATCTTATATCGAATGGTCTCACCAAAGAACAATACAAAGTCCCGGATATAGACCCCGTCATACATCTCCGTCAGTTCATAGGTCTCCTCTTCTTCTCCATCCTTTTGTACCAGGATCTGAAGGCGAAGCCCCCGCTTACCCCGGTATTCCGCAAAGATTTTGTCGTAAAGATGAAAATGGACCACAAGCCGGGGATCCATCTTGCGATAGAAGGAAAAATACTGTCCCTTCAATACGCTCTCCCTCAAAAGATCAGAAAGCAGTTTGTACTCTGCCTTGTCCTCCAACCTTCCCTTTCCTGCAAGATAACGCATCAAAGCGATCCTGCAGGTATCATTTATATGAATACCCCGACGGGATAATTCACTTAAGATTTCGATGACATCCAAATCCAGTGGCCGATCCTCCATCAGATACAGACGGCCGGAATAGGTCAGATAGGCTTCCTGAAGCATGCGATTCACATTTCCTTTGCGATACATGGCAAAAACTTCCGGGGCTTTCTCATCGTAACTTCCCTCATAGATCATCTGGATCAGGATACGCTCCGCAAGATCATGTACATGAAGCTGTCGGGCCAGGGCATACTGAAAAACAGTGATCATAGTCTTTGTAGGTCCTGTATAATAGGTGGTCAGGTAATCCAACAGCTGCTCATCCGACAGAAAATGGTTCAAAAGGTATGCAGCCAGTTTCACAAGGAAATCATCCACCTCCTTGGTCCGCTTAATGCAGCCACTTACCAGACGAAGCAAAAGATTCATTGGAACCGCAAGTCCGTTGATCTGCCGAAGGGCTTTAAGAGCCATATCAAACCGTTCATGAAGGATCAGCTGTTCTACAATCTCAAGCCGAAGGGTAAGGGATGCTTTCAGAGGATCCATCTTCATAATGGATGGCGCAATCTCTTCCAGCTTCTGATATTTCTTCAGCACACGGATAAACAAGGGCACGTAGGCACTGGCATATTCCTCGGAAAGTCTCTTGTCTTTGAAAAAGGAAAGGATCGAGGTAATGTCCGCCAGTGCAAAATCCTCTTCTTTTTTCTTATCCTTAAGATCGTGAAGGAAGTAGCTGTAGTCATCTTTGGCCAGACGGCGAAGACGGCTATAGTTTTCCTCTCCGGAGAGTAACGGCTCCAGATAAAAGTCCTCTTTGCCGCACAAAATCCCTTTTCCCGTATCCAGAACAAACCTAAGGTTATTGGCAGAAGCCGACACATAGGCTGTATGATCCTTTAATTCCACAATTTGAGGATCTTTGAATCTCTCATCAAAGACGTACAGCCGTCCCTTAACTTCCTTAAGACAGATCAGCTTCTTGACAAAGAACAGCTGACCGAAACGACTGGACTCCTCCTCATCAATAAAACCTCTGCTGATGAGGTCCTGATAGAGGATGGCCAGGTTGTCATCCATACGAAGCTGGTGCATCTGCTCCAGAGCAAAGCGCTCCATCTGTTTCTGATAGGCCTCATAAATCTTAGGATGACTTGCCTTATGGATCACTACGTTAGCATATAAAAAAGCCTTCCTGTCGTAGGGAAGTCGGTTTTCATAAGAAAAGTACATCAAAAGAAGCCGAGGAAGACAGTTGGTATCCGATTCCTTCAGGCAGTACAAATATGCCTCAAACAGTCCGCTGATCTTCTTTTCTTTTTCAATGCCAAGAAGATACCATTTGGCAAAATTCTCACCAAGGCAGCGGCAGCGAAGGAGATAAGACAAGATCTCATCCAAAAGATCCTCCGATTGCATCTGCTGGTACAGGCTTGTAACAAAAGCAAAAACACTCTTTGAAAAAACTCTTTCCTGAACCAGACACTTAGGGATCTGAATGGCCAGATTCTCTGAGATGGCATGATGGCGGACGCCAAACCAGAGTACCCGTAGACTGACAGGATCTAACTCCCTCAGTAGGAAAGGATCCTGCCGCAATACATCCAGAGCCTCAACATAAAGGATGGGAGAATCGATTCCACTGCGGATCCACTGCCAAATGTCCTTTAATTTTCTTCTTGTGTCCGTTAAATATTCCACCCGAAGGAACAAAAGGAACCAGAACAGCCGCATATCCTCCGGATGCTGACGGAAGATTCCTTCGATCTCACCGGTCAAACGGTCCACATAGCTTACCTCCGGCTCGATCAGGGTACACAGGTACAGAAGATAAGCCCATTCAAAACTGCTCTTATCATCGATGACCTTCTTAAGATCCGAAATGATCCAAAGTCCCTCCTGCCTGTGCCCGGAAACAATAAGAGCCTGTGCCTTATACAGCTGGGCAAAAAGTTCGGAAGGATCCTCCACCAGTCGCTTATTCATGGAGCTGATTACTTCATCGCTCCACTCCCCCATGGTAATCTGATTCAACCGGAAAGATAAATAGTGACTAACCAGGCGAAGGGTCTCTCCCTTGGCTTCCAGTGTCTTTTCATTATGTCTCTCGTCCTTGGTATAGGTGGAGGCCGTAATGGTAAGCTTCTCGTGAAAGCCAGGACCGTCAAAACAGATGGTGGAACAGTTCCTTCCCTCATGAAGCCGATCCGCATGAATATAGTAGGACAACTCCATGCTCTGTCCCATGAAAAAGTCCGGCGTAATATCCGAAGACTCTAAGGTAAGGAAGCTATCCTCCTCCATCACCGTAGCCTTGACATTGAAAAATCCCCAGGTATTTCTGGTGATATTAATCTTCTCTTTCTGGTTCTCTGTAATATGATAAAACACCGTCTGTCCCGGGAATACATGAAGCTTGACAGCATCCTTCGCCCCGGTCTCAGAGAGGAAATGTTCCATGCTCTCAAAGGTCGCTCCCACAGAAGAAATAAGGGAGCGATATAAAAGGATACTCTCCGGCGCCATATTCTTAAGAAACTCCAGAAAATCCGGAGAAGAAAACAAAGACAGGGCATCCCTGCTTCGTTCTTTGGCAAGCTGGGCAAAATCAGACAATCCGTTAAAATCAAAGACTCCGACCCTCCCCTTATTCTCGGAAACAATCACTTCCACTGGAATCTGTGCCCTTTGTCCGGCGCATACCACATCAAAAACCCCCGTCAGCCTCTCTCCTGCGAGAAAACCTGCCGTAGCTGCAGTAAACCTTATGGTGACAGATTCACTGTCAAAATCCGGATTCTCCACGGAAATATACGGGTTCGACGAATAGACGATCCCTCGTAGGGAACCGCCCTCTGTTGCCCGGATCATAAAGGAGCCCTTTGCATCTTCTCCCTGCCTGATCTCTATATGTACCTCATCCCGGTCAAATTCCACTGGGGATAGTGCTTCATCAAATCGATCTTCTGATATTCTGTAGATCCTCTTACGCAAAAAAACTCCTGCCCTTCTTCGGTCTTTGCATTTTAGACATAAAAAGCTATAATGAATTATAAACGTTTTACCTGCTTTAATCAATCATTTGACTTGGAGGGAGTATGATCAGACATAAAGACCATTTCCACGGCAGCGACCTGGAGAAAATCGAGAAAATTTATGGAATTAAAAAAGAAGAGATCGTCAGCTTTTCAGCTAACGTAAATCCTCTTGGCATCTCACCGAAGCTGGAGCAGGATCTTGCCTCTCATATTCATGCTATCGAGAGCTATCCTGACAGAGAATACACCCAGCTGAAAGCGGCCATCGCCGGCTACGCCAAGACCGATGCTTCAAAGATCATTGTGGGCAACGGCTCCACAGAGCTGATCTCTTTGTTCATTCAAATCACAGCACCAAAGCGCGCCCTGATCCTTGGACCTACCTATTCTGAATACGAACGGGAGATCTCGCTTGTAGGAGGACGGACCAGCTACTTCCCTTTAGATGAGAAGAACTATTTCCAGCTGGATATTTCCCAACTGATCTCTCACCTGACAGACAATGTGGACCTTTTAGTTCTCTGCAACCCCAACAATCCTACCTCCACTGCTATTACTGCCGCTGATATGCGTAAGATCCTGGATGCCTGCAAGATCCATGACATCTACGTGATGGTGGATGAAACCTATGTGGAGTTTGCTCCTGAAATGCATAAGATCACCTCAGTCCCCTTAACCGATGATTACAACAATCTCATCATCCTTCGGGGAACCAGCAAATTCTACGCTGCACCCGGACTTCGTCTCGGCTATGCCATTACCGGCAACGAAGACCTGTTAAAAGAGATCAATCAGAAAAAGAATCCTTGGATGATCTCTTCTCTCGCAGAAGAGGCAGGCAAGATCATGTTCTCGGATGAGGAGTATATCAACCGGACAAGGGATCTGATCTCCACTGAAAGGGAGAGACTCTACCAGCTGTTTCGGGAATCCGGTAAATACACTCCCTTCTATCCCGCGGCCAATTTTATGCTGCTTCGGATCGAAAGCAGAACCGAAGACAGTCATACCCTCTTTGAGCGCTGCATCAAGGAAAAGATGATGATACGGGACTGCAGTACCTTCCCCTTCCTCTCTGACCGCTATATCCGGCTTTGCTTTATGAAACC
>CADCQT010000187.1 GCA_902803645.1 uncultured Lachnospiraceae bacterium
GCCGATGAGAATGGCAGAGAGCATCTTGGGGGTATCATCTGTGACTTTTAGGACCCGGGCAGCCTTCTTATTGCCACCCTCTGCCATGGTGCGAAGACGGATGTTGCTAACAGTGGTAAGGGCAGTCTCTGCAGATGAGAAAAAGGCGGATAAGCCCAGTAAAAAAAGCAATGTAACAGTTTGTATGAAGATATCCATAAGCATTCTCCTTGTGTATTTCAACCTATTATAACATAAGAGAGGATCTTTTCCGTATTTTCTGTTCAGTGAGGCGGAAATTTGCTATAATAAAGTTACTATGGGTAAATATAAGAAAAAAGGAAAAAAGTACATAACCGTGGTAGCTTCTCTTGCCCTTGCGGCAGGGATTCTTGCAGGATGCGGCAATGTGAAACAGCAGAATGCATATAAGCAGAAGGGGATCGCTGCCATGGAGGATGAGGACTATGCCAGGGCCCTTGGCTATTTTAATAAAGCGCTGAGGGAATCCGGAGGGAAGATCACAGCCAGAGAGGCGGATATCTGCTATTATAAGGCGACGGCCCAGTATCGGTTGAATAAGCCAGGGGCAGCCCTTGCCACCTTAGATTCCATAGAGGAGTATCGCGGGGATGATGCCAATGCCGCTTTTCTAAAGGGGATGATCTATGCGGATACAGGGAAGGAAGAGAAGGCCTTTTCCTCTCTTAAGAGTGCCTGCCAGGCGTCGAAGAATCATGAGATGTATGAGAAGGCCTATGTGTATTTGATCGCAGCGGACCTTTGTGACCAGGCAGAGAAGTTCTATCAGATCATGCCGGGAGAGGCAAGGGCTTCGGAAAATGTCCTTCGTCAGAGAGTTCTTCTTTACGAGAAGAAGGCAGATTATAAGGCAGCCTATTCTGCTGCGAAGAAATTCCTTAAGCAGTATCCGGGAGATGAGGATATGCAGGATGAGGTGGAATTTTTAAAGAGCAGACGTTAGAGTGGATACAGGATTTGATACAGCAGACAGGGAGAGAACATGGGAATTGTAATAACCAATGGAAGAGTCATTAATCCGGCAACCGGTCTTGACAGCATTGCAGACCTTCGGATCGAGGGAGATCGGGTGGTTCGTATTGCAGGACGGATCGAGGCAGAAGAGGGAGATCGTTTGATTGATGCAGCAGGCTGTTATGTCATGCCGGGATTTATCGATCTGCATGTTCACTTAAGAGAACCGGGACAGACGGATAAGGAGACGGTTGAGACAGGAAGTATGGCGGCTGCAAGAGGCGGTGTTACCACACTGGTGGCTATGCCCAACACCAAGCCGGTGGCAGACTCTCCACAGATCATTGATCTTGTAACAAAGAAGGCAGAGGAATGCGGCATGACCCATGTGCTTCAGGCCGGAAGTATTACAAAGGGCATGGAGGGGAAGGAACTTTCCGACCTTTCCGGTATGCTTGAGAGGGGGATCCGTGCCATCAGCGAGGATGGTAAGTCGGTTATGGATTCCGGACTGTTGCGGGAAGCTATGAAGATCGCAGCAGATGCCAATATTCCGGTGCTTGCCCACTGCGAGGACATCCGTCTGGTTCAGGGTGGCGTTATGAACCAGGGCAGAAGGTCCGGAGAATTATCTGTACCGGGGATCAGTAATGCCGTTGAGAATATCATTGAAGCAAGAGATATTATGCTGGCAGAGGAGACGGGGGCAGCCCTTCACCTTTGTCACTGTTCTACCAAGGAGTCATACGATTTGATCCGGGAGGCCAGGGCTAAGGGGATCCGGGTATCCGGTGAAGTATGTCCCCATCATTTCACATTGACAGAGGATGATATCCCATCATCCGAAGATTCCAATTATAAGATGAACCCCCCTCTTAGAAGCAAAGCGGATCGGGATGCTCTGATCAGGGGATTAAGTGACGGAACCTTCGAGGTGATCAGTACAGACCATGCGCCTCATACCGATGAGGAGAAGGCAGAGGACTTTTTACATGCCCCCTTTGGGATCGTAGGACTTGAGACCTCTGCTTCCCTTACCTATACTCAGCTGGTGAAGACGGGATATCTGACCCCTATGATGATGGCAGAGAAGATGAGTTATAATCCGGCCAGGATCCTTCACCTTGATCGGGGAGATATTTCTGAGGGCAAGATGGCGGATGTGGTAATCTTTGATCCCAATACAAGCTATGTGGTGGATCCAAAGGATTTTTACAGTAAGGGACATAATACCCCATTTGCAGGATGGACCTTAGAAGGTGTGGTCCGTACGACCATTTTAGATGGCAGGATCGTCTATACAAGAACCGAGGAAGAAATCGAAAGGTAAGAAACAATCGGATATATGGTTGCCCGGATGCATGGCATCGTTAGATTTATGATAGAAAAAGGAGACGTACATGATTAAGAATCTGATTCAGGAAATTCAGAAGAAGAATGCGCCCATTGTTGTGGGACTTGATCCGCAGCTTGGTTTCTTGCCGGAGAAGCTTTTGAAGGCAGGAATAGAAGAGAGCGGAGAGAGCCTTGAGGCTGTAGCAGGAGCCATCCTTGCTTTTAATAAGGCCATTGTAGATGCAACCTATGATCTGATTCCGGCAGTAAAGCCTCAGATTGCCATGTACGAACAGTTTGGAATTCCGGGACTTGTAGCATATAAGGAAACGGTGGACTACTGTCATAAGAAGGGACTGCTTGTTATCGGAGATATTAAGCGAGGCGATATCGGTTCTACTTCTGAGGCCTATGCGAAGGCTCACCTGGGGAAGGTGACAGTAGGTAAGAAGACCTTCCTTCCCTTTGATGAGGATTTTGCTACCGTAAACCCCTATCTTGGATCCGATGGCGTTAAGCCTTTTGTAGATGTATGCAAGGAGAATGACAGAGGAATCTTCGTACTGGTAAAGACTTCTAACCCCAGCAGTGGAGAGTTCCAGGATCAGAAGATCGATGGTAAGCCCTTATATGAGATGGTGGCAGCCAAGGTAGAAGAATGGGGAGAAGAGACAAGAGAAGGACAGTACTCCAATGTGGGAGCTGTAGTGGGTGCCACCTATCCTGAAATGGGAGAGGAACTTCGAAGGAAGATGCCTCATACCTTTATCCTGGTTCCCGGATACGGAGCCCAGGGTGGCACAGGAGCAGACCTGGCAGGATTTTTTGATAAGGACGGACTTGGTGCTATCGTTAATTCTTCCAGAGGAATTATTGCAGCCTATAAGAAGGATGAATATAAGAAGTTCGGAGAGGAACACTTCGCCGATGCATCCCGGGCAGCAGTGGAAGATATGCTTACGGATATTCGCACAGCACTTGGAAGGAGATGATTCCTATGTCAGATGTTACGAAGAAAAAAGAACAGGCGATGGTGATCCGGCAGGAGGAAGTGGCAGAAGATATCTACAGTATGTGGATCAAGACAGAAGCTGCTAAGACGGCGAAGCCGGGACAGTTTGTGAATTTATACTGCTACGATGGAAGTATGATCCTTCCCCGTCCCATCTCCATTTGTGAGATCGATCCGGAGAGGGAGGCGCTTCGGGTGGTATACAGGGTGAATGGAAAGGGAACACGACTTTTCTCCAAGTATATGGCAGGGGATGAGATCGAGCTGATGGGACCTTTGGGCAATGGATTTCCAACGGATATCCCTCAGAAGAAGGCGATCCTTATCGGCGGAGGCATCGGTATCCCTCCTATGCTTGAGCTCGCTAAGCAGCTTCATAACAGTTCCAGTGTAGTTCTTGGATATAAGTCTTTCCCCTTCCTCAAGGAAGAGTTTGTGAAGACCGGATCATCTGTTTATGTTGCCACAGAGGATGGAAGTATGGGAACCAAGGGTAATGTCATCGGAGCCATTATGGAGAATAACCTGGGAGCCGATGTAATCTTTGCCTGTGGTCCAACACCCATGCTTCGTGCGGTGAAGAAGTTTGCCGAGGTCCGTAAGATCAAGTGCTATGTTTCCATGGAGGAGCGTATGGCCTGTGGCGTTGGAGCATGCCTTGGCTGTGTCGTGGAGACAGTGGATGTTAACGATCATTCCAAGGTGCATAATGCAAGGGTATGTAAGGATGGTCCTGTATTTGACGCAGAGGAGGTAAATATCTAATGGAAAATCAGAAGCCGGATATGTCTGTTGATTTTGCAGGGATCAAGCTGAAGAACCCTGTTATGACTGCTTCAGGTACCTTCGGAAGCGGTATGGAATATGGAGAATATGTGGATCTCTCCCGTCTGGGAGCCATTGTTACCAAGGGAGTTTCCTCTACGCCCTGGTCCGGAAACCCCACGCCCCGTGTGGCAGAGGTGCCAAGTGGTATGTTAAATGCCATCGGACTTCAGAATCCGGGGGTGGAGACTTTTATAGCAAGAGACCTTGCAGCCCTTGAGAAGGAAGATGTTGTGGTAGGGGTCAATGTATGTGGCCATTCCAGGGAGGAATACCTGGAGGTGGTAGAGGCACTTGCAGATCAAAAGCGGGTGGACTTCTTAGAGATCAATATCTCCTGCCCCAATGTTAAGCAGGGGGCCTTGGCCTTCGGACAGGATCCAAGGGAAGTAGAGGCTATCACAAAGGCGATCAA
>CADCQT010000188.1 GCA_902803645.1 uncultured Lachnospiraceae bacterium
ATTTTGCAAATACCTTAAACAACACCGTTGTAGCACCTCCTCGTATGCTGATCGCATTCCTTGAGAACAATCTGAATGCGGACGGATCTGTGAACATTCCGGAGGCTCTTCGTCCATATATGGGCGGTGTGGAGAAGCTGGTTCCAAAGCACTAATCGAATAAAATGCAACGTAAAGCTTCGAGCTCTAAGGGCTCGGAGCTTTTTAGGTAAAAAATCTTCGAATATAATCTCCCAACTTTGTGCTGTGAACCACATAGCTTCCGTGGTCCTCGCCCTTGAGTACCACCAGCTTGGCGGAGGGGATGCTGCCGGCGATTTTCTTGGAGTCGGAAGACTTGACCATATCGTGCTCTCCGGTAAGAACCAGGGCGGGGACAGAGATGCGAGCCAGGTCAGAGGGCGCGATGGAAGGTTCGTTTAACATCAGCTCCTCTAAGGCACCGGTTCCGGCAAGACGCATGGCAGCTGTGGTGGAAGACTCCACGGCATTAGGATCTTCTTTGGAGGAATCCAGGCGACGGGAGGCGGCAAGCTTGTCCTTTAGAGCTTTCTTGATCTCGTGGCGGGCAGAAAAAGTCAGGGCCTTAGGGTCCGTGTTGGCACCGCAGGGGATAATACCGGAAATAAGGTCCGAGTGATCCATGGCCAGTAGCAGAGCTACGATGCCGCCATCGGAAAATCCCACCACCAGAGGGGAAGGAATCTGAAGCTGCCTGATAAAGCCGGCCACATCCTCAGCCATGTCCCGGTAGTGAAGGACCTCGGGAGCGGCGGAGAGACCATGCCCTCTGGAGTCGAGGGCATAGATCTCATATTCATTCCGGAGAGAGAAGATCAGCTCATCAAAAATATGAAGATCTTCCCCGTTGCCGTGTAAAAGCACAAGAGGAGGATTGTGGGAAGCCTCACAATAGGTATGCTCATAGTGGATGACCTGACTGTTGATTTGAATAACCATGGTAGCCTCGTTTTCCGCGAAAAATATAAAAAAAGTTACGATTGTATCGATACCATCAGCGGAACGCTGAAAGATAACAAAAAAATACGAATTAAAAGATATATCTGTAATATTGTAACATAATCAGTGGAAACTTTGATATAATACTTACCGTATGAAAAAAGATGACAAAGAAAAATTAGTATCCTTGGGTTGTCTCCTGTTGGGAATCATGGCATATCCCCTGACCTGTTTTTGGTATCTGGGGCTCTTATGTGCCATAGGATCCCTCCTGCTTGGTTTCTATTATGGAAAGCTAGAGAGTGGGATCGACCGTAAAGTGATCGCAGGACTTGTACTATCCGGCCTGTATCTGGTGATGGTGCTTCTGTTTGGGATCCTTATCGGCATGTATTGGGGCAGGTTGGGAATCAACCCATGGAAAGCAAAGTAGGGAGTGTAAGCATGGACGAGAACAATAAGAATGTAAATGAAGAAATCTTTGCGGAAAGCGTTGATCCGGAGGCGGTAAAAGCAAGACAGGAGGAAAATGCGCAGAAGGATTCCTTTGGACAAGAGCAAAGCGGGCAGCAGGATCAGAACGATTATCAGGGAAGCGGCCTTCATCAGGGAAGCGGAGATTCCTGGACCCAGAGCAATGTAGGAAGAGAAAACTGGAATGGACAGAATTCCAATACCTACTCCAATGGGGAATGGCAACAGCAGCAGTGGAACCAAGGGAACGCCGGAGGCTATGTTCCCAATGGACAGCAGGGCTACAATCAACAAGGTCAGGGATACGATCCCAACGGCTACAACAACCCATACGGTTATCAGCCCTATCCCCAGCAGCAAAAGCCGGTGAGCAGTTCCTTCGGAATTGCAGCCCTGGTACTTGGTATTATTTCTCTGCTCTGTTTCTGTAGCTGCTTTAATCTTCTGCCGGCAGCTCTTGCGGTTGTCTTCGGAATCCTTCAGCTGAATCAAGAGAAGAGGGCGAGAGAAGCAGGAGCTCAGTTTAAGAGCGCGAAGGGCCTTGCCTGGGGTGGTATCATTTGTGCCATTGTATCCGTTGTGTTACTGGTGATCACCCTTGCCATTGCCATCTGCAACCCCACCTTCCGTAAGACCTTTGAGGAGGAGTACCATAAGCAGCAGCAGGAGTATCAGTTCGATGATGAAGATGACTCCTTGGATGAGTACTTTGAGAATAAGGATCTGTAAGAGGGTGTTCTGTATTTATTCAGAAACAACTGTCCGCCTGTAACGGACAAATAGAATTATGAGTACGCAAAGAAGAGTTCTCCGTTTCGGAGGGCTCTTTTTTATAGGAATAAATATACATTTTTAAAAACAAAAAAAGCAAAAGGACGAGCTAAAAATTAATTAATATACATAAAAATGTATATTGCTAAGTTGACGTGTTATCACGCTAAAGTGCTGAATTATCAAGGGTTTCCGAAGTTGAAGAAAACAGAATGATTCAACTGTAAATTGACTTTTTTTCATTTAACTGTATAATAATTATGTCGTGGGAAATAATTCCACGGTTGTGGCGTTAAAACATAAGAAGGTGACCGTACAAAGATGTGCAGATGATCAGAGATGATCTGTGCATTTTTTGTTCACTATTTTCTTTAGGTTATTAAAGCGACAACGCAAATTATAAAAGTACAAGGAGTAGAGAGAAGTGGCTAAGTACATTATCAAACGAATCTTACTGGCGATCATGTCTATCATCATTGTCAGTGCCATTACCTTTTTCGTAATGGAGCTTATTCCGGGCGGCCCTTTCAATAAGGAGAAGGCTGCAAGTCCAGAGGTCATCAAGGCCCTGAATGAAAAATATAATCTGGATAAGCCTGTGGTGCAGCAGTATGTCATCTATATGAAGAACCTTCTGCACGGAGACTGGGGTGTATCCTTAAAGACCGGTCGACCGATCTGGCCGGATATTTCTTCACGTTTTGCAGTATCTGCAAAGTTGGGTGGATTTGCGATGCTCTTTGCAACCATCCTGGGTATCATCTTTGGAGCAGTTGCGGCATTGACCCGTAACCGATGGCCCGATCGTCTGATCGTATTTTTTACCACACTGGGAACAGCAATGCCATCCTTTGTACTGGCAACCCTGCTTCTTTTAGTGTTCTGTATTCAGCTGGCTGTTGTTCCGGTATGGAATTCTGCGAATCCCAATTACGTGCTGCCGGTGATTGCTCTGGCTGTCTACCCGATGGCATATGTAACACGTCTGACTAAGACATCCATGCTGGATGCGTTGAATCAGGATTATATCCGTACAGCAAAGGCGAAGGGTGTACCAAGAGCCAAGGTGATCTTCGTTCATGCACTGCGTAACGGATTGATCCCGGTTGTAACCTATCTTGGACCACAGGTTGCTTATATTCTGACTGGTTCCATGGTGGTAGAGAGTATCTTCACCATCGGCGGACTTGGAAGTGCATTTGTAACAAGTATTACAAACCGTGATTACACCACAATTATGGCTGTTACTATTTTCCTGGCAATTCTGATGGTAATAGCAAACCTTTTGACCGATATCGCATACAAGATCATCGATCCACGAATCACATTTAACTAATTAAGGAGTCAATCATGGCAATGGAGAATGCAGATTACAAGAAGAGACAGTTCTTATCTTCTCAGATCGATCTGTCTAAGTTTAATAAAGAAGATTTCAGAAAAGCAACCGATGAGGAAAAGCAGCAGCAGGACGTAATGGGAGAGTCCACCACCTTCTTCAAGGATGGTATGCGACGCCTCCGCAAGAACCCGCTTGCAATGGGAAGTATCATTGTATTACTTCTGATCATTGTAGCGATCATTGTAGCTCCTATGATCTGCCCTTACGGATATGCACAGATCCTTACAGTGGACGGTCGTCGTGATAAGGGAGCAACCAACCTTGCACCAATGGAATACTCCGATATGGAGATCAAGTATATGGAGAGAACCGGGGAGAATCTTTTCCCTCACCTCTTTGGAACGGACTCCATGGGACGTGACTATTTTATCCGTGTGATCTACGGTACCAGAGTATCCTTATCCGTTGGAGTGGTAGCGGCAATTATGGTACTGATTATCGGTCTTGTGTACGGTTCAGTGGCAGGATACTTTGGAGGAACCATCGACCTGGTAATGATGCGAATTGTGGATGTGATCTATTCCCTTCCGGATATGCTGATCATTATCCTGCTTTCCGTGGTACTTAATGAGCGGCTGGTTCCTATTATCAAGGGAACACCACTTGCGAAGCTGGGTGGTAATATGATCTCCATGTTCGTTGTATTCGGACTTTTGTACTGGGTAGGAATGGCCAGACTGATCCGTGGACAGATCCTGACCATTAAGAACAATGAATATGTACTGGCTGCCAGAAGTATCGGAACCAAGAACCGGAAGATCCTCACAAGACATATTCTTCCTAACTGTTTATCCGTTATTATCATCACAACAGCCCTTCAGGTGCCGAGTGCCATCTTTACAGAGAGCTACCTTTCCTTCCTGGGATTAGGTGTGAATGCTCCTCTGACATCCCTGGGTTCCCTGGCGAATAACGCCCGTGGTGGTATGATGACCTACCCTAGCCGTCTGGTTATTCCGGCTATCGTAATCACACTGATCGTACTGGCCCTGAACCTTTTAGGCGACGGACTCCGTGATGCGTTCGATTCTAAGTTAAAGTAAGGTGCTAGGAGAGAATATGAGCGAAGAGAAAAACATTTTATCTGTACAGAATTTACATACAAGCTTTTTTACAGACAATGGTGAGGTGTGCGCTGTTAACGGTGTTAACTTCAATCTGGAAAAGGGCAAGACATTAGGTATCGTTGGTGAGTCCGGATCCGGTAAGTCCGTAACGGCATACTCTGTTATGCAGATCCTGGCGGAGACCGGTAAGGTAACAGAAGGTAAGATCCTCTATAACGGACAGAACATCTTAGACTGGAATGAGAAGAGACTTCAGAAGTTCCGTGGTGAGAATGTATCCATTATTTTCCAGGATCCCATGACATCTCTTAACCCCACTTTTACCGTGGGATATCAGATGATGGAGGCTGTAAGGCTTCATACCAATAAGACCAAGGAAGAGGCTCGTGCCCGTGCCATTGAGATGCTGACCCTGGTGGGTGTGAATGAGCCGGAGGCGAGAATCAAGCAGTACCCATACGAGCTGTCCGGTGGTATGAGACAGCGTGTTATGATCGCGATGAGCCTTTGCTGTGAGCCGGACATCCTGATCGCAGATGAGCCTACCACGGCTCTTGATGTTACCATTCAGGCTCAGATCCTGGAGCTGATGCAGGATCTGCAGAAGAAGCTGGGAATGGCCATCATCATGGTTACCCATGACCTCGGTGTTATTGCATCCATGTGTGATGAGATCCTGGTTATGTATGGCGGAAGGATCTGTGAGCGTGGAACAGCAGATGAGATCTTCTACAATCCATGCCACGAATATACCAAGGGACTTCTCCGTTCCATCCCTCGTGTGGACAATATGAACGAGAAGCTGGTTCCCATCGGTGGAACTCCCATCAATATGTTGAATATGCCGGAAGGCTGTGCGTTCTGCCCCCGTTGTGCCAATGCACTGAAGATCTGTCTGACCGAGAAGCCGGATGAGTATCAGGTGGGCGAGGATCATCTTGCTTCCTGCTGGATGAACGTAAAAGAACTGATCGAAAGTGAGGAA
>CADCQT010000189.1 GCA_902803645.1 uncultured Lachnospiraceae bacterium
CTCGATGGGTGTGAAGCCAAAACTACGATAGGTTTCCTTGATCACTCCTGTTACATAATCACGGATCTCCATCTCCCTTGGGAGAATGTCCTTCATTCCGTTAACAGGCTTTTTCTTTAATGCCATAGGATCCTCCTGATTGCATAGTACTTTTAAGCATACCGTACCATTCTAATACAATTTTTCATAAAATGGAACTGTCCGTTCTATTTTTTCCTTCAAAAACACATACAACTGGCATATTCCGCCCTAAAATGGTAAGATATAGGGCAGATTGTGACTGCAAAACCGCAGCCTAAGATATAAGAGGAGGATACAAACTTGGCTGATAACAAACAAAAAATCATTCTGACCGGCGATCGCCCTACCGGCAAGCTTCATCTCGGTCATTACGTAGGCTCTCTTTGTCGCAGAGTTGAGCTTCAAAACTCCGGCAAATTTGATAAGATCAATATCCTGATTGCTGATGATCAGGCTCTTACCGATAATGCTGATAATCCCCAGAAAATCCGTGACAATATGATCGAGGTAGCTCTGGACTATCTCTCAGTGGGAATCGATCCCGGCAAGTCCACCATCTGCGTCCAGTCCGGAATCCCCGCTCTGCACGCTCTGACCTTCTATTATATGAATCTGGTGACAACAGCCCGTCTGTCTCGTAACCCTACCGTCAAGTCCGAGATGACCATGCGCGGTTTCGATAACGAAGGTCTTCCTGCCGGCTTCTTTACCTATCCTGTTTCCCAGGCGGCAGATATCACCGCCTTTAAGGCCACCACAGTTCCTGCCGGCGAGGACCAGGAGCCTATGATCGAACAGGCCCGAGAAATCGCCCGCAAGTTCAACAGCACCTATAAGCAGGACATTCTTGTGGAGCCGGAGATCTTGTTGCCGGACAACGCTTCTCAGCTGCGCCTTCCCGGTATCGACGGACAGGCCAAGATGAGTAAGTCCCTGGGCAACTGCATCTTCCTGTCCGACTCACCTGAAACTGTAAAAGAAAAGATCATGAAAAAGACTTACACAGATCCTTCCCATCTACAGATCACAGATCCGGGACACGTGGAGGGCAATATGGTCTTCACCTATCTGGATGCCTTCTGCCGGGATGAGCAGTTTGCCGAGTACCTTCCGGACTACTCCTGCCTGGAGGAGATGAAGGAGCACTACAAAAAGGGCGGCCTTGGAGATGTGAAGTGTAAGAAGTTCCTGATCAAGGTCCTGGAAGAGATGCTCGCCCCCATCCGCGCCGAACGCGCCAAGTGGGAGGCCAAGATCCCGGAGGTCTATGATATCTTAAAGCAGGGTACTGCCCGTGCCGTAGAGGAGACCAACGAGACCCTTGAGCAGGTTCGCTCTGCTATGCGAATCAATTACTTTAGCGATGAGGCTATAATTTCCGACTGGGAAAACTGGATTCAGGGAAAATAACCATAAAAACAAAAGCCTGGGATGCATCCCAGGCTTTTTGCGTATTTTATATCTTCTGTAAAACCATGGCAGATACAGGCTCTGCCACAATCTCATCTGTAACCGTAAGGGGCATATCATAACAACTGTTATTCCCATCACAGAGGATCTTAAACCCTCCCTCCGGCAATTCGATCTTATTCTGATACTGGGATCCGTTATACACAATAAACAGATCCGGATATTCCTCGAACCTTGTCTCTACCACCAGAACGCCGTCCGGGATTCCTGCTCCTCCTCCGCAGGAAAGCTTAAAGTGAGATGCTGTATCCTCTCCCTTATAGCAAAGCTGAGGAAGTCTCTTTCGAAGAGCAATGAGCCCGCGATAATAGCTGATCAGTTCCTCATGTTCATAAAGATCCTCCCAGTTCAGGCAGTTCTCCTCCACAGGGGCACAGTAGGAATTATCATCCCCGCCCTTGCTTCTTGCTCCCTCTTCTCCTCCGAGGAAAAACGGACGTCCGGGAGTCGTCATATAGATTGCCGCACAAAGCCTGTTCTGGCGAAGCCGTGTCTCCTCCGGATCTCCCTTGGTATGAAGACGCGCCACAGCAGAAAGCTTATCCCAGAGGGTAAAGTTATCGTGGCAGGAGATATAGGTGATCACCTGACCAGGATTATGTACCGGAGAATTCTCCCCGCCCAGGCATGCAATGTAGGCATCCCGCAGGGCACCGGCATCCGGAGAGCCATCGGCAAATCCACCTCTTTCACCAAGGAAAACAGATCCCTTGACTGCATCACGGATCTCGTCATGGAACATGCCGACCCGCCGATCCAACAGCTTCATATGAGACTTATCAGCACCTACCTGGTTCTTCTCCATATGGGTCCCTGCTGCCCCCCAGGGCTCTCCATATACCAGCTTCTCTCCCGGTCCATAGACAGCATCCAGACTCTTTTGGATATCACTCATAAGGTCAATATCCAATAATCCCATCAAGTCAAAACGGAATCCATCCATATGATATTCTCTCGCCCAGTAGAGCACAGAATCCACAATGTACTTATGGCACATATTCATCTCACTGGCAATATCATTGCCACAGCCTGAACCGTTGGAGGGCTCACCTTTTTCGTTGATCCGGTAAAAATACCAGGGAACGGAATGTGCCAGCGGGGTGTCCATATTATAGGTGTGATTGTACACCACATCCATTATGACCCGAAAACCCGCCTGGTGAAGGGCCATAATGGCCTGTTTCAGCTCCGTAATCCGGACCTCACCATGGTAGGGATCAGAGGAATAGGACCCTTCCGGAACGTTATAATTCATGGGATCATATCCCCAGTTGTAGGGCTCCCCGGCCTGGCTTCCCTTTAAATGCAGTTCCTTCGCCTTCGCCTCATCCACACTGCCGTAATCATAGATCGGCATAAACTGTACATGGGTAATGCCAAGACGCTTTAGATAGGACAGTCCGGTGGGACGGGTGGTATCCCTGCTGAAAAGACTGGTTCCCTCATCGGTAAAAGCCAGATAACGCCCTCTGTGTTCCTCCGGAAAACCGCCTGACTTATGCCAGGAGAAATCCTTGACATGAAGCTCGCAGATGATAGACTCTCCCTCTGCCTTCGGCGGACGATCCTCTCCGAAGCCCTCCGGATCGGTTCTTCGAAGATCCACCACCATGCTTCGCTTACCGTTCACTCCGCAAGCTCTGGCGTAAGGATCACCAAAGATGTGAACCTCTCCGTCGATCATAGCCGAAAATTCATAGTACATACCATGAAGATTCCTGCAACTTTTTATGTATCAGACGCCGTTCTTTCCATAACTCATGGGGTAGACTGCGTAAGGAGCATCCTCAGAAAGCCCCTCCTCTTCCGCCGTACCGGCATGGAATACACGAAGCTTCACCCATTCCGCGCAGGGACTGTACAAACGAAACACAGTTCCCTGATCCGATGCATTCACTCCAAGTTCCCCGTTATAGTCATATTTTCCGGCAAACGAACTTCCAAGATAGAATTCCTTCCATTCCTGTGGTGTTCTAGACATATTCCCAAACTCCCTTACTTTTATATTATCCCCGTCTCATTGCTTCATCCAGGATCAGTTGCTCTCTAAGCACCCAGACAAATCCATCTGCCATACGGACAGCGCAATCCGTAAAATGATTCCCCGGATTCATTACCAGTGTCGACTCGATCACATATTGATCCTTTTCCAAAAGGTCAAACTGTTCCCTGGCCCTTTCTTCCACCTTCGACACAAGAGGGTGCTTCGCATTCTTCTCCTGTTCTCCAAGGGACAGGTAGACTCTTCTGCAATTACATTCGTGAGATTTGACATACTCGATCCAATTAGGATACCAAACAGAAGGTGATGCCGCAGCAACACCATAGAACATCTGACTGTTATAGGCACACCAGAGAGAAAACAGTCCCGCCAGGGAATATCCCC
Source organism: uncultured Lachnospiraceae bacterium (assembly GCA_902803645.1). Taxonomy (GTDB): domain Bacteria; phylum Bacillota; class Clostridia; order Lachnospirales; family Lachnospiraceae; genus Weimeria. Next base: position 3,878 of record CADCQT010000189.1, read on the forward strand.
CCAGCACCAGGCACTTGTCCCGGACATGCTGACGATTCAATACAGCGATCCTGTGCAGGATACGCTCTACCTCTCTGCGGGTCTCTTCCGCCCCGTGACCAAAATCCCTCTTCCCATAGACTGCCGGCGCGATCCAGGGGGTCAGATCTGAAAACCAATCCACACCTCTGATCTTAATAAAGCAGAAATCCGTGTCCATAAGACCTGCCGAAATACTTCCAAGCTCTCTGGAAAATTCGGTCTCTTCCTGTTCATCCATGATCTGAATCAACCAATAGCAGTTTGCGGGATCTCCCACAATTTCATACTTCAATGCCATATGTGTATACCCTTATATTGCATTCTAAGATCTGTACCCCTTTATCATACTACATTTCAGGCATCCGCGCCTAATGTTCTTGTATTTCTTTGTTCCGGTGCCAATTCCTGCACATCCCCACGGTCGTTTATCCCAGCCAAAGGTCGCCCCCGGCTATGATAAAAAAGGAGACGCTCGCCAGCGTCTCCTCTCTATACGTCCCTGTCTCAACTTATTACAAGTCATTAAGCCGCTGTGCAATGCGGTCTAAAACCTCCTCCGGAACTGTACGATCCTGATATAGATCAGACACCCGGCTCTCGGAATCCAAAAGCGCCGTGACATCAAGCCAGCCGGCTCTGTGAAATTCCTCATCAAAAATACCAAACACATTCCGATCTGAAAGCAGATCCTTCAGTGGAAGTTCATTATACTGCATGCTGCATATACTCCCGAATTAGACTCTCTTCAGATATTCTCCTGTACGGGTATCGATCTGAAGTACATCACCAGTGTTAACAAACAGAGGAACCTGAATCTCTGCACCGGTCTCAAGTGTAGCAGGCTTAGTAGCACCTGTTGCAGTATTACCCTTAATGCCAGGCTCAGTCTCTGTAACCTCAAGCTCTACAAAGAGAGGTGGCTCAACAGCAAATACATCGCCCTGTACAGAACAGATCTTAACCATCTCGTTCTCCTTAACGAACTTAAGAGAATCTCCGATATCTTCTGGAGGAAGAGCAACCTGATCATAGGTCTCAGTATCCATGAAGTAGAAAAGATCTCCATCATTATAGAGATACTGCATATCCTTACGGTCAACTCTAGCCTGTGGGAACTTCTCTGTCGGACGGAAAGATGTCTCAATTACACCACCGTTCTTAACGTCCTTAAGCTTAGTACGTACGAAAGCTGCGCCCTTACCAGGCTTAACATGCTGGAACTCCAGAATCTGATAAACTCCGTTCTCGTACTCGATTGTAACGCCGTTCTTAAAATCACCGGCTGTAACCATAGGTTTATCCTCCTTAAATACTTTAAAATTCAAAAAATCACTCTTACTATTTTACATGAAGCAACGCCTGTTTGCAAGCAAAAAATCCTTCCGCCATAAGGCGAAAGGATTATAAAGCACGACATTCAAATCTCGCTGCCATCATACTACAGAGAAAAATCTTCTCCGCCCCGAAGGGATACCTGCTGATGCTGGCGAACCTCTCCCACAAAGGTCTGATACTGCTGAAGGAGACGGTCCTTATGCATATCACTGATGGCCTTCTGCAGATCCAACGACCGAAGATCCGAATCCGCTCCCTTCAGATCGAAGGTGTCATCCGGACGGTACTGGTTCGCATAATCGTAAGCCCCAAAGGTCTGGCTTGCCCTCTCCCGGGAATATCGGGCAATGGACGACTCCTGCTGTTCCTGTGTCTTAGAAACGGAAAGACGATCAGACTCCTCGGCGCTGCCAAGGGCTCTACTCTGTGAAATTGTAGGACTGCCCAACCCCGGGCGAATACCTGAAATATTCATAGCCTACCTCCTAAAGTCTCGTCTACTCCTCCCCACGCTATAGTACATGTATCGACCACTCTGTTTAAGAAATTAACCCCAAGGGGGATCATTTTTTGTCGAGCATCATCTTTTTAAGCTCGTTCATAAAGGTGTTCACATCCTTAAACTCCCTATAAACCGACGCGAACCGAACATAAGCCACCGGATCGATATCCCGAAGCCGCTCCATAACAATGGCTCCGATCTCGATACTGGGTATCTCCCGCTCCTCTCTCGAGAAGATCTCCGTCTCCACCTCATCCACAAGTCTGGTGATCTCCATTGCGGACACCGGACGCTTGTGGCAAGCGGAAAGAATCCCCTTCTCGATCTTGGTACGGTCATACTGTTCCCGCCCCATATCCTTCTTGATCACAATCAAAGGGATCGTCTCCACCTTTTCGTAGGTCGTAAATCTTTTATTGCAATCATCACAAAGGCGACGACGACGAATGGATGCGTTATCATCCGCCGGTCTTGAGTCGATCACTCTCGTATTATCTGATCCACAATATGGACATTTCATAGGTATCCCCCTTGTCTATCCCTCGCAAAGAATGTCATTATACATTGAAACGGAATGTGATCACATCACCGTCATTTACTACATATTCCTTACCCTGCAGACCTACCAGGCCGGCTTCCTTTGCTCCCTGCATGCCGCCATGCTCCACAAGGTCTGTATATTTTACAACTTCTGCGCAGATAAATCCTCTCTCAAAATCCGTATGGATCTTACCTGCCGCCTGAGGCGCCTTGGTTCCTTCCTTAATGGTCCATGCTCTTGTCTCATCCTCTCCTGTTGTAAGGAAAGAGCAAAGGCCAAGGAGCTTATAGGATGCCTTGATGAGCTTATCAAGTCCAGACTCCTTAAGGCCAAGATCCTCAAGGAACATCATCCTCTCTTCGTCATCCAGCTCTGAGATCTCTGCCTCCATCTCTGCGCATACGACAAAAACCTCTGCCCCATGTCCGGCTGCATAGTCACGAACCTTCTGAACGTAGTCATTATCCGCCCCATCACTTGCCATATCATCCTCAGCCACATTTGCCGCATAAATCACCGGCTTGGATGTGAGAAGATCATAGGTGTTGAAGATAGCCTCTTCCTCATCATTGGCACACTCATAGGCACTTGCCATATGTCCCTCCTCCAGGAAAGGACGAAGCTTCTCTAAAAATTCCGCTTCCGGACGGGCCGTCTTATCATTCTTCGCCTGCTTTGCCACCTTCGCATAACGGCGCTCAAGAATCTCCATGTCGGAAAACAACAACTCAAGATTAATGGTCTCAATATCCCGGATGGGATCTACTGATCCATCCACATGAATCACATTGGTATCCTCAAAACAACGTACCACATGAACGATGGCATCGCACTCCCTGATATTTGCCAGGAACTGGTTACCAAGTCCCTCTCCCTTGGATGCACCCTTTACCAGTCCTGCAATATCAACGAATTCAATTACAGCCGGAATCGTCTTCTTTGAATGATGCATATCAGAAAGTACCTTAAGGCGCTCATCCGGAACCGATACAACACCCACATTTGGATCGATGGTCGCAAAGGGATAGTTGGCTGCAAGCGCTCCTGCCTTTGTAAGTGAATTAAATAAGGTTGATTTACCTACGTTTGGTAAACCTACGATTCCTAGTTTCATTTTTTCTCCTTCTTTCCCTTAAAATAAGGGTTTTCTGCAATTTATTATCTATTTTTACGCCAATTTTACGCCAATAGGAAATATCTCCCTATCAAAAAAGCCTGATTTTCAAGGCTTTCGAGCCATTTTTCAACTGGCGCAAATTGGCGTATTGCTTGCGTAAACCATTCAAAATCTAAGATATATTAACATAATTCGCGGAATATCTCCACCCTGCATAAAGCAATAAATAGACCAGTCCCAACTGAGCATCCAAGGCAACGATTTATTAAAAATCATATCTTTTAATTCAATTTCTGAATATCAGTCAAATCTATTCCCATAATATCAAGAATACTATCAAAAGAAACCGTAACAAACTCGTCTCTATATCTTTTTATAATATCCATCAATTCAGAATAAAACTTTTTGAAGTAATTCTTATTAAGCATTACCTTTAAATAGATAATCGCCACAACAATCGCTCTATTATTATAATTAGTCAATCCAAAATGAGTGGCTATACTCGCCACTCTAACATTGCCAAAATCTGAATTATACAATCGTTCCTCATGAGCGCACTTATTTCTAACCAAGTTAAATATCTTGAGAGCAGATTGCATATCTTCAATACTAATTCTAAGTGAGCTAGCTGCCCCATATTGTTTAGCATACTTATCAGAATAATACTTAGCAATAGTATTCTTTTCCATATTCTTCAAAACATTATACAAATGAGACATATTCCCGATTGTTAGATAATTAACCAATACCCACAATGGTACTGAACCATATGTTTCAATATAATGTTTGATTGCGCCTTCTTTATCAACCTGATCATGAATAGTCTTAGTTAGAATAGACACTTGCTTTAAAACATTCTTAGGATTATTATCAACATAATTCTGTAATTCCAAATAAGAATTTGCCTTAGGGTACTTCCTTGAAAATTCATGCGAAAATACAGTTTTAAATGAGTTTTCAAAAATAAGAATATATTTTAAGAACAAAAATCTTAGTTCCCTATCAAACAGAAATAATGCTTTTAATTCTTTAAAATGTGTATTTGTCTGATATTCCTCCGGATCCAACGGAACTCCATTAGTATCCTTTTTAAGAAATAAATCTTTATATCC
>CADCQT010000190.1 GCA_902803645.1 uncultured Lachnospiraceae bacterium
AATTTTTTTGAAAATTTTTTAATCTTGATTAGTCAAGTCATATTTTTGTGTAAATTCCCATAAGGTATCTGTGGGGGACGGATCCTATTAAGTGAAGGAGTGATACTTCATATGGGAAGATAGATTAAGTACCTAATTTGATAGAAAAAGAAAAGCGGTTATGATATAAAAAGAGTAGTTTTAGAACGAAAGGGGTTATTACGTGAAAAAGTGGACAAGATTTAAGTACCAGCCAAATTTACCATTGAAGAAGGATGGAAGCAGAGTAACAGCATCTGTAGAACATATAGCATTGTCAAGACAGGTGGCAAGAGAAGGAATGGTCCTGCTGAAGAATGAGAAGGATCTTCTTCCGTTGAAGGGATATCACCGGATCGCGCTGTTAGGAAAGGGTAGCTACGACTATGTAAAAGGCGGCGGCGGAAGCGGAGATGTGACCTGTGCCTATGTGAAGGGGCTGTATGAGGGCTTTTCTGAGAAAGAGGAGATTGATATCTTCCAGCCGGCAGCAGATTTCTATAAGAAGTACGTTAAGCACTGTTATGCAAAGGGAGAAGAGCCGGGAATGCTGGCTGAGACCCAGCTGCCACAGGAACTGTTGCAGGAGGCGGCAGCCTATGCGGATGTAGCCGTTTATACCATCAGCCGTTTTTCCGGAGAGAGCTGGGATCGATCCGATGTAGAAAGCCCTAAGGAAGAGGGCTTCCCAAAGTTCCCAAGGGAGCTTGAGGAGAAGATGTACTGGATGGCAGAATCCCTTCCTACGAAGGCAGCCAGGGTATTTCCTAAGGGAGATTTTTACCTGACAGAAGAGGAAGAGAAGGCCCTTTTAGCCATAGAGGAAGTCTTTGATCATGTGATCGTTGTCCTGAATGTGGGAGGGATGATGGCCACCGGCTTTATAAAGGACGATGAGAGGATAGAGGCAGCACTGCTTATGTGGCAGCCCGGAATGGAGGGAGGTTCTGCAGCGGTGGATCTTATTACCGGAGAGGCTACACCCTGCGGTCATCTGCCGGATACCTTTGCAAGGACCATCGAAGATTATCCATCCACAGAGAATTTCTTTGAGGATCATGAATACGTAGAGTATACGGATGATATCTATGTGGGATATCGATATTTTGAGACCATACCGGATGCGGATCAGAGGATCGTATATCCCTTCGGTTATGGACTCTCCTATACCCGTTTTGAGCAGCAACTGGAAGGCATCGCCTATGACATGGATTTTCAGAATATGGAGGTTCAGGTCAAGGTGGCGAATACGGGCAAGTATCCGGGAAAAGATCTGGTGCTGCTCAGAGTGGAGCCCCCGAAGAAGGGTAAGCTGGATAAGCCTGCCCATACCCTGGTAGCTTTCCAGAAGACAAGGCTTTTAGAACCGGGAGAAAGCCAGATCCTGACCCTCTATCCAAACCGCAAGTCCATGGCATCCTATGATGACGAGGGAAGGATTCAAAAGGGGGCCTGGGTCCTTGAAAAGGGCGAGTACCATATGTATATCGGAGATGTAAATCCCATCAACGACTGGACGGATGATCTGCTGGTACTGGGAGAGGACGTCATCGTGGAACAACTGCAGTCCCGCCTGGCACCCTCAAAGCTTACCCGGAGAATGAACAGCGATGGCAAGATGGAGCCATTTACCTGTGAAGAGCCAAAGGAGCAGCCGAAGAATGTGTTAGAGCCTATGCCGGATGGAATGACAGAGGGGGTACTTCCCCAGGTAAAGCCTGTGCCATCCCGCCATTTCTGGGATAATGAGCTGGAGAAGATCCATGATTTTTCCGAGGTGGCAGAGGGGAAGATCTCTTTAGAGACTTTTATGGAACAGCTGTCCATAGAGGATCGGATCTCTCTTCTGGGAGGGCAGCCTAATACCGGGGTGGCCAATACCTTTGGCATTGGCAATCTCCCCTTGTATGGGGTACCCAATACCATGACAGCTGACGGACCGGCAGGGGTCAGGATCGCACCGGAGTGTGGCATCAATACCACGGATTTCCCCTGTGCGACCCTTGTAGCAGCTACCTTTGATACGGATCTTTCCTACGCTGTGGGACGGGCCGGGGGAGAGGAGTTATTAGAGAATAACCTGGCTATGTGGCTGACACCGGCAGTGAATATTCACAGAAATCCCATGTGTGGACGTAACTTTGAATATTATTCGGAGGATCCCCTTGTGGCGGGTAAGATGGCGGCCGGAATGGTACGGGGAATCCAGAGTAACGGGGTATCCTGTTCGGTGAAGCATTTTGCGGTCAATAACAAGGAGACCAACCGTAAGCACAGCGATTCTCGAGTGTCAGAGCGAGCCCTGCGGGAGATCTACCTTCGGGTATTTGAGATCATTGTAAAAGAGGCGGATCCCTGGGCTATTATGAGTTCCTATAATATTCTAAACGGTGTTCCGGCAGCAGCCAACAGGGAGCTGTTGACCGATGTATTGCGTGACGAGTGGGATTTTAAGGGTATCGTTACCACTGACTGGTGGAACCGGAGCGAACATTATCAGGAGATCCTGGCAGGATCGGATGTGAAGATGGGCTGCGGTTATCCGGAGCGGGTAAAGGAGGCCCTGGAAAAGGGAGCTGTTTCTGAGGAACAGATCAACCTCTGTGCAAGAAGAGTATTGGAATATATCCTGAAATTGCGATAAAAATGTATATCACTGTTGACTTTAATAAGTTGCAGTGATATATTTTTGGAAATAATACATAGTAAACCGATAGGAATTACAAGAATAAGAGGAAAACGTTTGCAGGAGAGATGGTAATGGAGTTTAACACGAAGCTTTTACATGGCAGAACCGTCAGTGGATATGCCGATCATGCGATACTGCCTCAGATTGCCCAGGTAACAGCTTTCTCCTATGAGAGTGCCCAGGCTCAGGAGAAGGTCTTTGCCCATCAGGCAGGAGGATTTGCCTATACCAGGATTGGCAATCCTACGATAGCAGCCTTTGAGCAGCGAATGGCGGAACTGGAGGGAGGGGCGACGGCCACGGCCTGTGCCTCCGGTATGGCGGCCATAACCATGGGTCTTTTGAATTTTCTTAGGGCGGGAGATGAGATCATAGCAGCAAATGGACTCTATGGAGGGACCATTGATTTATTTTCTGATTTTGAGAAACTGGGAATCCATGTAAGATTTGTAGAAAACCTTATACCAGAAGAGATAAATAAGTATACTAATACACATACTAAGGCGATATACGGTGAATTTATTAGCAATCCGGGGCTTCGGGTACTGGATCTTCCAAAACTGTCAGAATATGCCCATGAGATCGGGGTTCCTTTGGTCATTGATTCCACAACGGTCACCCCTTATGTGGCAAATCCTCTGAAGCTTGGAGCGGATATTGTGATCCATTCCACATCAAAATATGTGAATGGCAGCGGAAATTCCATCAGCGGCATTATCATTGACGGAGGACGATTTCCCTGGGATACGGATCGTTATCCGGCCCTTTGTGAATTTAAAAAATACGGAAGGATGTGTTATTCCGCCCGGCTTCGCAGTGATCTCTGGGAGAATTTCGGAGGCTGCCTTGCTCCTATGAATGCATATCTTAATATTTTAGGCCTTGAGACTTTAGGACTTCGAATGGAGCGGATCAACCACAATGCAACAGCTCTTGCAGCAGCACTTTCAAAGATACCGGGAGTCAGTGTCCGTCACCCCTCTCTTTTGGAGCATGAGGATGCAAATCTGGTAAAAGAAGAGTTACAGGGTCAGGGGGGCGGCATTATAACCCTGCGGGTTGGTTCGAAGGAGAAGGCTTTTGAGGTGATCAACAGCCTTCGTCTGGCAACCATAGCCAGCAACATCGGCGATATCCGTACCCTTGTGATTCACCCGGCTTCTACGATTTTTGCAAAGAATACAAGAGAGGCAAGGGAGAAGGCAGGTGTATATGAGGATACCATCCGCATCAGCGTGGGAATAGAGGATGAAGGAGATCTGATTGCAGATTTTACCCAGGCGATCGGATCGATAATGGAGCGCTTAGCCTAGTTGGGGCAGGCTTGAAAAAGTATAAAAAGTATAAGAGTGTATCAGAAGGAAAACAGGAGGAAGTAACATGGCAGTGGATTATTCAGCATTAAAAGCAGGCGGTTTTATGAGGCAGAAGCAAAAAGACAATTTCTCCCTTCGTCTTCGTACTGTGGGTGGAACCGTAACGGCAGAGCAGCTTCGTACAGTGCAGGCAGTGGCCGATGAGTTTGGGGAGGGCTACATTCATCTGACCTCCCGTCAGGGAATCGAGATCCCTTTTATTAAGCTTGCAGATATTGAGGAAGTTAAGAGAAGGCTGGCAGAGGGGGGTGTGGAGACCGGTGTCTGCGGACCTCGTGTTCGTACGGTAACAGCCTGTCAGGGAGGCCGGTGTTGTCCCTCCGGCTGTATCGATGCGCTGGATCTGGCAGAGAAGCTGGATGCCCGCTATTTTGGCCGGGAGCTTAACCATAAGTTCAAGTTCGGTGTCACCGGATGTCAGAACAACTGTCTGAAGGCGGAGGAGAACGACTTTGGCGTAAAGGGTGGTGTTCAGGTAGCCTGGAAGGAAGATGCCTGTATCGGCTGTGGTGTCTGTGTCAAGGCCTGCCGCCGGGGAGCGATTACCCTGGAAGAGGGCAAGATCACAGTAGATGAGGAAAAATGCAATAACTGCGGTCGCTGCAACAGAAGCTGTCCAACGGATGCCTGGGATGTTACCAGCGGTTATATGGTTTCCTTTGGAGGAACCTTCGGTAATAATTTAAAGTTTGGAGAAGGCCTTCTTCCCTTTATCCGGGATGAAGAGACCCTCCTTCGGGTGGCAGATGCAACCATTGATTTTTTTGCAGAGAACGGACTTCCAAGCGAGCGGTTCTTTAAGACATTGGAGAGGGTAGGAATCGATACCTTCAAGGTAGTGGTAGAAAAAGCGTACAAGGGAGAGGAGTAACAATGGCAGATTTTCAGATCAAAGACACAGTGGATATTACGGATGTTGTTTGCCCGGTGACCTTTGTGAAGGCCAAGGTGGCATTAGAGGAGCTGGAGGAGGGAGAGATCCTTTCCATCCATATGGCAGATGGGGAGCCGGTTCAGAATGTGCCCCGTTCCATTAAGGAGGAGGGACATCAGATCCTGAAGCTTCTGGACAATTCCGATGGAACCTATGACCTGATCGTTCGAAAGGTGGGAGAGTAATGGCAGAGAAAATAACCGAAAAGATCCTGGATTCCTTTTTACAGGAGAAGGACCTTACAGCGATTGACTTCTACCGGGATGGCTGTGTTCCCTGTAAGAGAATGGCTCCTATTCTCTTTCGTATAGAAGAGGAGGAGAAAGAGCGCATCGGCTTTGGTAAGGCCAATATCGATGCGGAGCCTTCCCTTGCAGAAAAATACGAGGTAATGGCAGCACCCACCCTGATTTTTTTTCACCAGGGAAAAGAGGCAGCTAGATTTCGCGGCATTGTAAAAGAAGAAGAGATCAGAGTAGCAATTGAGAAGCTGAAGAATTTATAATAGAAGAGGAAAAGGAGAAAATTATGACATTGACAGTAGCCGGTAATAAGAAGGAATATGCAGAGGGTATCACCATTGAACAGCTCATCGAGGTGGAGAAGGTGGACAATCCTTTGTATGTAACAGTGACCGTGAATGACGATTTTGCAGAGAGAGAGACCTTTGAGAGTAGAGCCCTGCAGGATGGGGATGTGGTAGAATTCCTGTATTTCATGGGGGGAGGACAGTAGAATGGCTTTTACAAATGAACAGCTGGAGCGCTACTCCAGACATATTATTCTTAATGAGATTGGGGTCAAGGGTCAAAAGAAGCTTCTGGAGGGCTCTGTCCTGATCATCGGCGCCGGGGGACTTGGTTCACCGGCAGCCCTTTATCTTGCGGCGGCAGGAGTGGGGCATATCGGCATTGCGGATGCGGATGTGGTGGATCTAAGTAATCTTCAAAGGCAGGTGATCCATACCACAGCAGATCTTGATAAACCCAAGGTGGAATCTGCCAGGGAGACCATGGAGGCCATCAACCCGGATGTTAAGGTCACCACTTACCATGACTTTATTGCATCTGACAATATTATGGATATTATCAAGGATTATGATTTTATCCTGGACGGAACGGATAACTTCCCGGCAAAGTTTCTGATCAACGATGCCTGTGTTATGGCGAAAAAGCCCTTTTGCCATGCAGGGATTCTTCGTTTCGGAGGACAGCTTATGACCTATGTGCCGGAGGAGGGAGTCCCATGCTATCGCTGTGTATTTAAGAATCCCCCACCAAAGGATGCGGTTCCTACCTGTAAGCAGGCTGGGGTCATCGGTGCCATGGCGGGAATTATCGGCTGTCTGCAGGCTATGGAGGCAATCAAGTATCTTACCGGGGCAGGGGAACTGCTGACGGGTACACTTTTGACCTATGATGGCCTTACCAACGAATTCCGCAGGGTGAAGCTGCCAAGGGATGTCCACTGCGCAGTCTGTGGAGAGGAGCCGACCATTACCGAGCTTATCGACTACGAACAGGCAGAGTGTAATGGCATAACCAGTGATGATTATAAGTAAGGGGAGGTAGGTGTATGTCCTATATTATCAGGATCCGTGAAGAGGATTATCAGAAGATCTATGAACATGCCAGGAAAAACTACCCGGAAGAAGCCTGCGGTCTCATCGCAGGCTTTTCCCGTGAGGAGGCAGAGGCCTATGATCAGGATGGAACAGGAATTCATCCCGTTAAGCATATCGAACAGGTGTATCTGTTAGAGAATACAGATCACAGCAGCCAGCATTTTACCATTGATCCAAGGGAACAGTTGGCTGCCATTAAAGATATGAGATCAAGGGGGCTGATCCCCTTAGGCAACTGGCATTCCCATCCGGCCTCCCCTGCCAGGCCCTCTCAGGAGGATAAGAAACTGGCCTATGATGAAGAGGCCAGCTATCTGATCCTGTCCCTGCAGAATGCCGGGCATCCGGTGCTCTCTTCCTTCCATATTGAAGGACAGGAGAAGGTCGTGGTGGAGGAACTGATCGTGGAGGAGTAAGTCTTTAGGCTGGAAAGAATCCATCATATTTTTATTGT
>CADCQT010000191.1 GCA_902803645.1 uncultured Lachnospiraceae bacterium
GGGATGACGGAGCTTGCGAAGAGCCTTGGCCTCGATCTGACGGATACGCTCACGGGTAACATTAAACTCCTTACCCACTTCCTCAAGGGTACGACCTCTGCCGTCCTCTAATCCAAAGCGAAGGATCAAAACCTTCTGCTCACGCTCGGTAAGAGTGGAGAGTACCTCAGAAAGCTGCTCCTTCAGAAGTGTGAAGGTGGCTGCATCTGCCGGAACCGGAACATTATCATCCTGAATGAAATCTCCAAGATGGGAATCCTCCTCCTCACCGATGGGTGTCTCTAAGGATACCGGCTCCTGGGAGATCTTAAGGATCTCACGAACTCTTTCTACCGGCATATCCATCTCCTCTGCAATCTCCTCCGGGGTCGGTTCACGGCCTAACTCCTGGAGTAACTGACGGGAGACACGGATGAGCTTGTTGATGGTCTCAACCATATGTACCGGAATACGGATGGTTCTGGCCTGATCGGCGATGGCACGGGTAATGGCCTGACGGATCCACCAGGTTGCGTAGGTGGAGAACTTGTATCCCTTGCTGTAATCGAACTTCTCTACCGCTTTGATCAGTCCCAGGTTACCTTCCTGAATCAGATCAAGGAAGAGCATTCCTCTTCCTACATAGCGCTTTGCAATAGATACCACCAGTCGAAGGTTGGCCTCTGCCAGCTTCTTTTTTGCCTCCTGATCTCCCTCTTCCATGCGCTTTGCCAGCTTGATCTCCTCATCTGCTGTAAGAAGAGGAACCTTACCGATCTCCTTCAGATACATACGGACCGGATCCTCAATGGAAATTCCATCCGGAACGGAAAGATCAATATTCTCTACATCCACCTCATCCTCTTCGGATGGTACAAAATCATCATCATTATCCTCTACGGAATCATCCACATCCACCCGAAGTACATCGATGTTCTTATTCTCAAGGTAGTCAAGGATCATTTCCAGCTGCTTGACATTTAAGTTCAACTCCTTAAATGCATCACTGATCTCCTTGTACTCAAGAACATTTCTCTTTTTCTTAGCAAGTTCCACCAGTTCATTGAGCTTCTTGGTGATCATTGCCCCCTGCTCTGCATTGGAAACTTCTTTTGTTTTCTTCGCAGTTGTCTTCTTCTCTGCCATTGTCCTCTCCTTCTTATGCATTTATGATCTTCATTTTTTTGATCTTATCTATCTGAGCACGTTCTTCAATCACCAGGGTTATAAGAGACGGATCCGTCTCTTCCATGGCAGAACGCCTTTTATCGTATCCATTCTGGACCACCTTTGTAAGGGTCTCCACCAGGGCCCTGTTCTTTTCTGCCTCCGGCGTCTCATGCAGTACCCTCACATCCTCATAGAAAATATGGGTCACCCGCTCCTGATCCTCACTGTCTTCAAAGCGGTCTGCAATGGCTGCAGGATTAAAAACTCCCGCATCCTCCATCTGCTGATAGAGCATCTTTGCCACATCCTGTAGCAGGCCCTCGTCAAAATCCTCCGGCCCTACCAGCTCCCTGATCCTGGGAAACAGATCCGGACGATCCACCAACCAGGACAAGAGCAGCATCTGGCTCTTCTCCATCCCGCTGTCCCTTTTCTGTCGGCGCGGCCCTTCCTCCTCCTGGATCGGGCGCCGGGAGGTAAGGCCGGTGTTCTGCTGGGCCAGGGATATGATATACCGCTTCATGGTATCCACTGGAATATGGAACATCCTGCAAATGGCATCCGCATAATTGTTCCGTTCCATTTCATCGGAAAATCCCATGAGCATCCCTGCCAGTTCCTGCTGAAAAGCTGTCTTGGCCGCCGGATCCTTCAGATCGTAATTCTTCTCCAGCTGATGTGCCTGGAAAAAGAAGAAGTTCTCCGCCTCCTCCAGTCGCTTTTCATATTCTGCCGTTCCAAGAGCCTTGATGAACTCATCCGGATCCTTGTAGGGATCCATATGAACCACCAGAGGGGTAAGCCCTGCACTACGCAGGATGGGAATGGCTCTAAGAGCTGCATTGACTCCCGCCTTATCGCTGTCATAGGACAGGTAGACCTTCTTGGTAAAACGGGCGATGATCCCTGCATGCCCCGGTGTCAGCGCCGTTCCAAGGGATGCCACCGCATGATCGAATCCCGCCTGATGCAGGGCGATCACATCCATATACCCCTCACAAAGGATCATACCATCCCGGCGGCTGCGCCTGGCCAGATGCAGTCCATAGAGGGTCCTGCTCTTATGGAAGACCGGGGTCTCCGGAGAATTTAAGTACTTGGGCTCTCCCTCTCCCAAAACCCTGCCTCCAAAGGCAACCACCTTGGAGTACTGATCCATAATGGGGAACATGGCCCGGTTCCAGAACTTGTCATGGCCGCCCTTTACCTCATCAATGGTCACAAGACCGGATTGCTTAAGCACCTCATCGGTATATCCCTTTTTCCGAAGGAACTGGTAGAGATCATTACTGTATTGATCCGAATACCCCAGCCCGAACCTTTGCATGGTCTCCTTGGATAAGGCCCGGCCCTCAAAATAGTCAAGGGCATGCTTTCCTCTGTCAGAATGCAGCAACCTGTAATAGTAGGTGGCCGCCTCCTTGTTGATCTCCATCAACTGGTTCTTAAGAGATTCCTTCTCTCGCTGCTCTCTGGTCATCTCAACCTGGGGAAGGGCAATTCCACTTCGCTTAGCCAGAAGCTGAACCGCCTCCACAAACTCCATATGTTCATGATCCATAATGAACTTGAATACATTGCCTCCCCGGTGACAACCGAAGCAGTAATACATCTGCTTCTTCCTGGAAACAGAAAAGGATCCGGTCTTTTCACTATGAAAGGGGCACAGGCCAAAATAGTCCGACCCCTTTTTTTCAAGTTTTACATATTGTGAGATCACGTCCACGATGTCATTGGCAGCGCGGACGGAATCGATCACTTCCTGTGAATACCTCATCAGAATCCATCTACCTCCCAGGCCTGGGGCACAAAATACTCCTTAAACTTTGTGGTGCAGTATCCGTCAGACATTCCGGCAA
>CADCQT010000192.1 GCA_902803645.1 uncultured Lachnospiraceae bacterium
CTCGTTATACCGATCAAGATACTGTACTAACAACGGTCGCGGACCAACTACGCTCATATCACCCTTCAACATATTAAAGAGCTCCGGAAGCTCATCGAGAGATGTGGATCTCAGCTTCTTGCCGAATGGTGTCAAACGCTGTGCATCTTGGCTCGGATCAATCACACCATCCTTCGGCGGGAGCATGGTTCGGAATTTATAAAGCTTAAATATCTTACCATCCTTTCCTGGCCTGTCTTGAGTAAACAGCACAGGAGAACCAAGCTTCACACGAACTAAGATAGCTGTGATGAGAAGAACAGGAGATAAAACTACAGTAGCAAGTAGCGCACACAGGAAATCCTGTAGACGCTTTATGTATTTCTCATATGGTCCATATGGTTTATGCTTTGTTTGTTTCATTCAAAACACCTATGAATAATCTCAATAATCCTATCCTGCTGTTCCGCGCTCATCTTATTATCACTCGGCAAACACAGTCCGCGTCGGAAGATATCAGCTCCGTTGTCTACCGCGCTCTGTCCACTTATGTATGCGTTGCTAATACCTCGACCGGATCCGGACCTCGTGATAAACGGATTTATTCGATAAATCGGCTGCATATGCATCGGCTTCCAGATTGGACGCCCCTCCGCATGAAATGCAGCAATCGCTGCAAGAATCTCTCCCGGGCTGCTCTTCCCTTTCTCACTTGTCCACAGCTGATCTTTTTCACCACGAACAAATGGAGACATGTGATCCTCATCTATCAATAAGCAACTCAGCCAATAGTTAGGTTCGCTGTTCTCAAAATCAATTGGATTCATCCGAACCGGCAAATCCTTAAGTCCCTCTTTATATCTCTCATATATAGCCCGCTTTTGCGCAATGTGATCCTCAAGGTATGGAATTTGTCCTCTCACAACACCGGCAATGATATTACTCATTCGATAATTATAGCCCAGCTCCTCATGCTGATACCAGGGAGCATCCTCGCGGCTCTGGGTAGACCATTTTCTAACCTTATCAGCGTCCACTTTACTCTTAGTCAGCAACATACCACCTGAACTTCCGGTAATGATCTTATTACCATTAAAACTGATGATACTATAATCGCCAAACATGCCCGTCTGAACGCCATGATAGGTAGCCCCCAGACTTTCCGCTGCATCTTCCACAATGAGCGCACCATGTTCATCTGCAATTCTTCTTATTTCATCGATCTTCCCCGGGGTTCCATAGAGGTGCGCAACAACAATAAGACGTACTTCCGGATAAATTTCGAAAGCTTTCTCCAACGCCTTAGGATCCATATTCCATGTGTCTGTCTCAGTGTCGATAAAAACGGCCTCTCCACCCTCATATGCCACAGGATTTACGGTAGCGTCAAAGGTCATATCAGAACAGAATACTTTTCTTCCTTCCAACACACCATGGCCAACCTTAGCCGCTCCATAGAGACGTTCCCCGGCAAGGCGAATTGCAAGGTGTAATGCTGCTGTTCCGGAGCTGAGACCTACGGCATAAGGGATGTTCAGATAATCTGCAATCTGCTTCTCCACCTCATTTATATTTGCCCCTACCGTACTTACCCAGTTCGTCCGAATCGCTTCATCTACCCACTTCTGCTCGTTTCCATGCATGGTAGGGCTTGATAACCATATTTTGGATTCAAATGGTTCTATATCTTTAAATCTAGGATCTTTTAAAAAGTCGTACACTGTAATATCGCTCCTCTAATTCCTGAATTCTATCGTTTGCTGATAGTTTTTCACACAGTCCCCTCTAATAGCACCTTATCACCGATCATGAAAAAAGCCATGGCTTCGCCATCACTGCGGCGCAAAGCCCCAGCGGCAAAACCATGTGTCCGGTGTCACGGTACCGGCTGCGTATACAACTCAGTATGTGTTCCCTTCCTATCTTTACCTGACCAATCATCAGGCTAAAATACAACTATTCTAGTCTACCACTCTATATCGTAAAACACAAACAATCGCATCAATTATGGGCATCCCTTCGAACCACGCAGTCCATCCCCATCTCCACGTTTGTTGTATTACCAAATAACAGCATGGAAACCGTGACGGTACGTTTCCCCGGGTTGATCTTCACCACTTCCAGCGGAATGTCACCGTAGATTCCTGTGGTGTTGATGACATAATCTCCCACCTGGTAGCCATACAGTTCCGCTTCCTCCACCTTGTCCTTGCGGGCGGCGTTGATCTTCTGCCAGGCCTTCCAGTCCCAAGTGTTGGCCGTCTCCTGCCCGGACTGGTCGGAATGGTCTTTCGTTTTCTGCTCCTGCTTCGCCTGCTCGATCCAGTCGATCTTCGGATCCTTGTCCATCCACAGACAAAACTTTACTCGGCGGATCTCCCCAAGCATCGGCAGCTCCACGATGGCACGCCTGTGGGGGATATCCATTCGAACGATCTGGTCCCGATACTGCGCCAGGGGACCGATGACCCGGACGATCTTGCGACTATGGTTAAGCTCCAAGTAGCTCACACGGAGCATTCCATCCGAGAGGATGGAATCGAAGAACTGCTCCTCCTCCGGATATAGCGATGCGAATGCCTTCTCCTCCCCCTCTTCTATGTAGAGTACCGAAGACATCTTCGGCAACCTCTTAAGTTCCAGATAGACCTGGGAGGGGGTGTCTGTCTCCAGGAACACATACCCCGGAAACATCGTCTTGACGCTGATATGTCCTATGCCTTCCCTGCGCCACACATCCTCAAACAGTGGCACGAAGCAGCGCTTGTAGCTGTTCTTATCCACATGCGTATTGATCCAGGCGCACACCTCTTGCTCCTGACCCGTTCGGGTCTGTATTACATACCACATGTATCCCCCTCACAACCTTCGTTGTGGTTCCTTTTTCTAAATTTCCTATACAAATTCCTGCGCTCCGCCATTATACCATATCTCTCCTACGCTTTATATTCCCCGCCACACCAAAAAGCATTAGGTGATTTTTATACTATTTCTATCAGGCTCCTGCCTCACTTCAAAAGCTTTTTTATCTCCTTTTCATTCTGCTTTGTAAAGTTGGAAAGCTCATAGGATCGTATACGCTCCTTAACCATGTACGGAACAACAAATCCATTTTTTACAAGTGTTGCAAGTCGATTGATTACAGTCTTATTTGTAACCTTAAGCTCTTTGCTGACTTCGATAGGCGTGAACTCTCTTTTGTAGTTCTTCATGAGAAGTAAGAGCAATTCTTTCTCTTTACCTTTTAGATACGAAAGGCTTCCTTCCAACTCCTCGCCATTTGAACTCTCTGATAATTCACAAACCTTATTTGAATACAGCAGAACCATACGAAGAAAATAATTGATCCAAATCTCTGGGTGAGGGGGATTATCACGCCCTGAATAATACAGTGCAGGAAGCCCCATCTGAATGGATTCATAGTATTCATCAATATCATATGCGAAATACTCTTCTAATGAGCCAATGCCATTAAACCCATATCCGTTGATATCTAAAATATATCCCGAAAGCAATCTTGCTGTTCTCCCATTTCCATCTTCAAACGGATGAATAGTTACCAGCTGATAATGAACCACTGCTGCAACGATGAGCGGATGATCATCTGTTGTATTTACATATTCTACCAATTCATCCAACAAATCCGGTATATCAATATATTCCGGCGGAATGTAATCCGGATTTCCTGTTTGAGAATCATATACAGCAAATAATACTCCAGGCGGCATTGGTCCTCGAAGTCCTATCTTTTCTTTTGATGCTCCCTTTTCAACATACTTCTGTACATCCAATATCAGTTTTTGGGAAAACTGCTCCTTTTTAGCTGCCTTCTCTTCCAGATAATTCAATGCCAGAAAATAATTGCGAACCTCCTGCTCCGGTTTAAGATAATGCTTTCGCTCGTCACTATCTATAACCTCATCCACCTGCTTCTCTGATAAAGGATTCCCCTCAATTTTTGTAGATGCATAGGAGCTTTTCTTTTTTGAATTTTTCCGTAACTTACTTGCTACAGCAACAGGCAGCGAAACCTCTGAAACCTTATACCTATTTTTATCAATCTCCGTAATATACTTTAATATCTCGTTTGACAAAGTAGCTTTAATCATAAAAAGCGCCCTCCTGACACATATATTATATCACGAGAGCACCAATTTTTTCATTAAAATTACACTATTTTTTCACTATTTTACATTATCTCCTCCACTATTTTCCACTATCTTCTATCTGTTCAAAAAATCATAGAAATACTTCGTCAGCAGACCTTCCGTATCTATGTCCTCTTCATCTATGACATTTCTTAAACCATAAACGACAGTGTTCATTTTCACACGCTTATTTTCAACCGTTCTTATAGGATTCTTTCTGGAACGTATGGAAGTATCCACGGCACATACGTCGAGATACATTTATCTCTTGATTCATGGATTTAGCTTTGCAGTTTTTTCTCTGCGCGGACGTATCCCATCAAA
>CADCQT010000193.1 GCA_902803645.1 uncultured Lachnospiraceae bacterium
CTTATTACAAAGAGTATTACCCCTGGGAGCAGGCCCCGGAGGGAGCAAAGGATCTGTATTTTACCGATGATAAGGGTGACGAGCGGGTAGAGACGACCCGGGTCAACGGCCAGATCAAAGAAAAAGAGGGAGGAGCCTACGACGCTTCCAAAGATGCCTATGTGGTCTCCACTGAGGGCCATTATGTTCAGAACATCGATGCAGATTATCCTCTCCGGCAGGTAAGCGATATCAAGGATCTAAAGGAGGATTTTGATTCTGCAAAGGAGCAGTATATCTTCTATGAGGATCCTGTCTTTTCCAAGGAGCTTGAGGTGGGAGATGACGGGAAGCTGGTGGTTCCGGCCTCTTATTATTCCGCCATCGGCAGGAAACTGATCTATTCCCTGAATCCGGAGGATAAGGAGCCGGCATGGCGGTTTGACTATGATGCCACGGCTCATAACTATTACCAGGTGGGCTGTAAGTTCCGGGTTTTGAGCGGTTTTAACTCCCTGCCTGCCATGGGCAAGGATATTTCCCTTAACTATGATGAGCTGGTGTCCGGAGAATATTACGCCGCAAGGATCCGTCTGGACGGTCCCTTTAAACCGGCAAAGGACGGACAGATCGGTTATTTTGATCTTCAGACCAGGGACCTGCAGTACGTGGGCCCCGGAAAGGGAAGCTTTGACCTGGAGAATATCGCTGTCAATGAGAACGGAACCTATCTTGTCAGCTACGACCATGTGCGATACCGGGGTGGTTATAAGAACAACAACTGGTTTTTGCGCCATGTATTGGATTACAGGGAGAGCAGTGAAGAGGAACTGGCTGCCCTGGCCAAGAAGATCTCTGTGGATTCTCTGACACCGGATAAGGTCGATAAAAATATGGACCCTGACCGGGGACAGACCCAGGATATTGATGGTTATGATCTGATCGTGGTAAGTAACGGAATCGATGTATTCACAGGAAACTATAACAACTCTGCCAATTATAATACCTACGATAAGAAGAGCCTGAAACAGGCCCTAAAGAAGTACCTTGGTAATAAGGGTGCTGTGGTGGCCCGGGAGGAGGCTGCCGGCTGCTTTAACGATCCTCTTACGGGAGGAACCGGGCATCCAAACACCGTTAAGGATGGTGATACCAACGGTAGGATCTACGGCGGCATCTATCTGGTAAGAGCGGACAATGACAGAAAGACCATTATAACCCCAAACCTTACCACAAACTTCGACGAGAGCCAGTATAGGGAGAATGACAGCGGGTTCTACGATGTCTATGATGAGATCAACCATGAGAACATCCTACGCCAGAGAACAGATGAGAATACCACGGATCTTTTGGATGATGATATCAATATGGCAACTGCCATGCGGTATGTGATCAACTTCCGTAACCAGCGAAGCAGGGGTAAGAAGGAGAGGATTCGAATCTTAGATATTGAGCCTCCGGCAGATCCGAGAGGAAATGTATCCAATCATACCATTTCTTCTGAGATCACACAGGACAGTCAGGCCAGTGGAACCATTAGGGATCGACTTTTAAAGCAGTGGTTCTCCAATGTCTATACAGCGGATAAGATCACCATTACCACAGTTTCTACGGCCTCCTTGATCGGTCTGACCCAGGATGTGACCGAGGACTATGATCTGATCTATATCGGTGGCGGCAATAAACAAAAAACGAATGAGTATCAGGATACGGGGATGAGAGGCCTGATCTACTACAATATTGGGGATACGGTGAAGGTCCCAAACAGCTGGAATCAGGGACTTTATTCCACGTCAGGCCTTCTGGATGAGGACTATGACGATCAAAAGGCCTACGATCAGGTCTACCGTTACAGCGGCAATGATCTGACCCAGAAGAAGGCGGATGAGATTTCAGGTTTTGCCGCTGTCGGACTTCCGGTGATCTATTCCAAGAATCTGGCAGATGAGAAGTCTTATCCTGAACAGGAAATTGAAGTGGGATTTAAGGATCAGCCAAGTCTGGCCTTACAGGATTATGGTAATAGTGCCAAGGTGACGGTGACTCCCTTAAAGGAGGGGGATAATATTTCCTACAGTTACCAGTGGTACCGTAACGATTCAGTGGTACCGGGGGCAACAGGACCTTCATTCTCCGTGCAGAAGGGAGATTTCCATAATGGGACGATTCTGCAATGTAGGATCACCTCTGTTGCGGTGAATGGCCAGACCTTCACCTTTGATACAGACCAGGCTCCCAGAAGTGACAGGATTCGATTGAATGTATATCCATTTGCCTATCTGGAAGGTCGTGGTACAGGATCAGCCCAGTATTACAAGCCTACTAATTATTGGTCATATTGGAATGAGCAGGTGGAGATGACCTGGAACAAGTCGGAGATCTGGGTTCCCGGTTTTAATTCGAATCGTGCACAAATCTACTGGTTTAACACCAAGGATGAGTCGAAAAGAGTCGACGGTAACAGAACAGCTGCTCTCGACTGGAATGACGGAGATGTGATCCAGTGCGTTTATGATGACCGGTATTACACGAAGTATTCCAACGAATACATTGTTCACTACAACATGGATAATAGTGGTTTCTGGACAGAAGGAGGAAAGAAAAACAGCAAGGTGAGGGCGCAGGCCAGCGAGGGTCTTGCGGTAAATAAGGCCACGGTGGATCAGGCTTCGAGACTGTATTCGGTTATGACCTCCATGACCGGTCGGGATAATGTCATGGTTGAGGGAAAGGTGGATGCCGGTAAGCTTTCCGCTTATGTGAACCTCTCCCATCCGACCCTGCAGTACGCTGAGGATGGTAAGCCTATGGAATATTCCCAGACAGCCGGGGATCATAATGCCATTAATGTAACGGCAGACGGAACCCAGGAGATCGGTAAGCTTCGCTTTACCTTTAAGATCATCAATCCTACGGATCCGGATCCGGCGAATACTACCTATTCGGCCAAACTTTATACAGATAATAACGGTGACGGTATCTTCTCGGCAGATGAGGAGGTGCAGTCCGGTGACGAAGAGGTAGAGGAATTAAGAGGAGGCCTCTCTGCAGAAAGTGCTCCGGAGGTGAGCTTCTCCGAAAACATTGATGCTGCCTCCCATCCGGGTTGTGTACCCTGGAAGCTGGTGATCTCCCAGAATAATAATCACAGCATCCATATTTCATCCTATGGTATTTCCTATATCAAGCCCTTGAAGAAGATTAAGCTGAATATCCTACAGATCAATGCGGATGATCAGAAGGGGTATAACCTGGAAAGTATGCAGGAAAATGGAACGGGAAATTATGGAAGATGTCTGAAGGATCCGGCAGTGACCGATGTTTATGATCTTACGATCATTACAATAAAAGCTAAGGATCTGGCTGCACAAGAGTCTGGATCTGTTATTTCGGATTATTTTGATCACTTTGATATGCTGATTCTAGGTTTTAACGATATGTATCGTACCTTAGACCGAAAGACCTGTTATGCCATTGAGGACTTTGCAGATCAGGGTAAGTCGGTGCTTTTCAGCCATGACCTGTCCTCTCATGTGAATATGAATGCGGATAACCTGAAGAAGTACTATAATAGCACGGGAGTTTTCGATGCTCTGAACTTTAATTCCATTCTGCGTTGCAGAAGTTATCTGGATCAGTACGGTATTTCCGATACCAATACCTATCCGATTGGAGCGAAAAAGTACCAGTTTGGTGGAACGAAGAACTGGGGATTTAAGGATCGGAATGGAAAGAACATTACCAGTGGTTTTCTGGCAGAACTGACGGGGGAATCGGCATCTCTTTCCGGGGAGCAGATCAGTGCGCTGGAAAGTGAGAACTACTCCATTGCCTATAAGCCCATCAGCAGTTCTAAGACCATAACGAAGGAGACCATCCATCAGACCCAGGGCTTTACCAACAGTCTGTTAAACCGATTCAAAGATAAAGGTTCCGGTCTGGTTAGAACGAATTCCGTTCAGCAGGTGAACTCAGGTCAGATCACAAGTTATCCCTTTGATCTGAATGAGAGCAAGACCTTGGGGGTATCCACCACCCATGGACAGTATTATCAGCTGAATATGAATTCCGATAATATCGTAGTCTGGTATACCTTAAGCGGTAAAGGGTTCCAGGATCGTGATGGAGTGAATGAGTACTATATCTACAGTGCCAATAACATCACCTATACCGGTGCCGGTCATAGCAGTGATGTAACACTGGATGAGGCTAAGCTGTTTGTCAACACTATGGTGGCGGCAAGACGTGATACCATTAAAAAGCCCGAGGCCAGCTTCGTATCCTCCGATAAGGATGATTCAGAGATTTCGTCTTACTACCTGCTGACAGATCAGAAGGAGAGTGGTGAGAATGTGGATGAGGAAAGTGATCTGCTCTCCAATCGGATTTACTTCAAGGTGGAGGATGACAACCTGGTATCCAGCCGTCGGATCACGGTAAACTTCTATGATGATACCTATGCCTCTGAGAACACCATTGAGGATGTGACCATCTACCAGGCCAAGGATGATAAGGTGGTAAGCAAGTTAAAGAGCGGCAAGATCTATTACATCAACCTTCCGGTGGAAGTAGCGGTGAAGGTAAAACAGAAGGATTCTGCCAAGCTTGTGATCCTACCTGTTACCCATTACGGAGAACAGGAGTCCAACGACCAGGTGGGCGAGCCTAAGACACTGGTGATTCAGAAAACAGGAATGTTTGATTTAGGTTAATGATTAAACTGACACTTTTGTATGTTATACTAATGTAACAGGACAGGGGTGTCAGTTTTTCTTATACAGGAAAAGCGGGCAGACGGTCCGGGATCTATGGGTCTGGGAGGAAAAAGAATGAAAAACATTTGTGTCAGGCTGCTGGCTGTGATGACAGCAGCAGTGTTGCTGCTATCGGCAGGCTCTGATATAACAGCAGAGGCGAAGCAGAAGATCAGGACAAAGGGTAAGCTTAAGGTAGAGCAGGTCCAGGTGGATGTTCCTCTGGTGAATGCCTATGTGTACAGTGAAGGGAAGGATCTCTCCAGAGTCCGGCCAGAGCAGGTTCAGGCGAAGCTGGCAGGACAGGAGCTTAAGGTCCTATCCTGCCAGCAGCAGAAGAAGACAAAGCAGGGAATCTTCTATGCTTTTTTGCTGGATGTGTCAGCCTCCATTCCCCAGGAGGATCTGGAGGGTGCCAAGAATGCCATTGAACAGGTGGCTGAGGATATGAGAAGCCAGGATCAGCTGGCGGTGATCACCTTCGGAGATAAGGTAACTGTGATCTCCGATGGATCGGCTCCGGTGGAGGATACCATGAAGAAGGTCAAAGCTCTTCGAGCTACGGATCAGACCACCAAGTTTTATTCTGCCATGGATAAGCTGGTGAAGGTATCCCAGAAGGTCTCCAATAAGCGCCGGGTAGCAGTGGTGGTATCCGATGGAATCGATGATACGGATGCGGGCATGAGCCAGGAGGAGCTGGAAGAGATATTGGTGCAGAGCGGTATCGCCGTATATGGAATGGGAATAGGGAAAAATAAGGCTCTTTCCGAGAAGTTCGGTAAGTTCCTTCGGATCTCCGGCGGAGAGCTCTATCCCTTTACAGCGGAGAGTGCAGATGCGAAATTAAAGTCTCTCATCCGGCGGGTTTCCTCTGTGTATCGTCTGTCCATGGAATTTGATGGTAAGGTGCCGAAGGGAGATGACCTGAAGCTGGCAGTTTCCATACCGGGAACCGGAAGCTTTACGGCTATGCTGGACAGCGCTTACTGGGGACAGGCCACAGAAGAGCAAAAGCAGGAGAGCCGGAAGGCAAAGGCAGAGCAAAGTGCCGGGGATTCCAAGACGTTTGGAGAGGATGCCAAGGTAGCTACGGTAGAGAAGACGGATACCATTGCAGATCAGGGCACCATTTCCCGGCAGAAGCTGGCGGTGACCATTGCCATTCCATCTGTTGCTCTGGCAACAATTATTTTTATCCTTGTGCTTTTGATCCTTCGTAGGAAGAAGGCCCTGGCAGAGTATTATAAGGCCAACGGCATTGACCTTAAGAGGGCCCAGGAGACAGAGAAGGCCATCCGGCGCAAGAGAAAGAACTAGTTTGACTGACATAAAGAGAGGTAAGAATGATTATAGAAATTATAAAGGCCATTCTGTTTGGTCTGGTAGAAGGTATTACAGAGTGGTTGCCTGTATCCAGTACAGGTCATATGATCCTGGTGGAGAACTGGGTCTCCTTTGCGAAGACCTCAGAGGATTTCTGGAAGATGTTTGAGGTGGTGATTCAGCTGGGAGCTATCCTGGCTGTGGTGGTGATCTTCTGGGATAAGCTTTGGCCCTGGCGGATCAAGAACGTGAAGGTCAAGGGGAAGATGGCCATTGAAGAGAAGATCGTCCTGAAGGACGGGGCGCTTGATATGTGGTGTAAGATCATCGTGGCATGTATTCCGGCGGCCATTGTGGGAATCGTCTTTGATGATTTGATTGACCGGCTTTTTTACCATCCCATCCCTGTGGCGCTGGCCCTTATTATTGTGGGTGTGATTTTTATTATCATTGAGTCTACCACCGGCAGAAGAGCCCCGAAGATCCACAGCATATCACAGATGTCCTATTCTGTCGTGCTTTTGATCGGTGTGGCCCAGACCATTGCAGCGATCTTCCCGGGAACCAGCCGTTCTGGAGCGACCATCATCGGTGCCTTGCTCCTGGGGGTCTCCCGTGAAGTGGCAGCGGAGTTTACCTTCTTCCTTGCGGTTCCCGTGATGTTTGGAGCTTCCCTTTTGAAGGCGGCCAAGTACATCCTGAAGGGAATGTCCATGGGAGGACTGGAGTGGGCCATCCTTCTGGTGGGATGTCTGGTGGCATTTTTTGTCTCTTTGTTTATTATTAATTTTCTAATGAGTTACATCAAAAAGCATGATTTCAAGATCTTTGGCTGGTATCGGATCCTCCTGGGACTTCTTGTGATCCTGCTACTGGTACTGATCTGATAGAAGGAGGAGAAGGTAGGATGACATTCTCCCTGTGTATGATTGTGAAAAATGAGGCGGCGGTTTTAGACCGCTGTCTTTCTTCCCTTGCGGATCTTATGGATGAGGTGGTGATTGTGGATACCGGTTCCACCGACGATACCCTTAAGATCGCCAGGAAGTATACGGATGAGGAGCATATCCATCATTTTGACTGGGTGGATGATTTCGCTGCGGCAAGAAACTATGCTTTTTCTCTTTGTACCAAGGATTATATCTACACCGCAGATGCAGATGAGTATCTGGAGAAAAAGGACCATGATGCCCTGTTGCAGCTGAAGTCTGTTTTGATGCCGGAGGTGGAAGTGGTGCAGATGCACTACTATGAGCCAAGGCTTTCCAGTGTGCTCAATACCGTAAGCGAATACCGTCCCAAGCTTTTTAAAAGGGTGCGAAGTTTTACCTGGATCGATCCCATCCATGAGAGGATCCGCACAGAGCCTTTGGTCTTTGATTCGGATATTACCGTGACCCATTTGCCCCAGAAGCTTCATGTGGACCGGGATTTTCTTGTTTTTGAAAAAGCCTATGAGAAGCAGGGCCGGCTCTCCCATCAGCTCTACGGCATGTACCTGCGGGAGCTGTATCGCAGCGGGAATCTGGAGCAGCTATCCCGGGGCAGCAGGATCATTACCAGGATCCTGGCGGAGGAGAGTGTAAGTGATGACCTGTTTTTGGATATGTATACCCTGCTGGCAAGACAGGCCAGGCTGGCGGGAGATCTGGCAGGATTTTTGACCTATACCGCCAGGCTCTTACCGGGGGAACCCTCCAGTGAGATCTGCTATGAGATGGGAGAATATCTCTACGGAGCAGGTCGTTTTACAGAGAGCGCCTACTGGTACGAAAGTGCCCTTGGCCAGTCCCCCCGGCTGGATATTCACAGCAGTGGGGATTTGTCTCTTCGGGGACTTGCCCGCACCTATGGGCAGTTATCGGAGCAGAGTGCAGGAGAGATGAGCGATCTTTATCGCCAGAAGGCATCGGAATATGAAGATGCGGCAGATCATTGGCAAATGCCGGAGGAAATATAATTGAGTGAGAAGTTACATTGTCCCCACCATAAGAAATGCGGGGGCTGCAACCATATAGAAGAAGATTATCAGAAGACACTGGTTCAAAAGACCGCCTATTGCAGGAAGCTGTTGGGCTCCTATGGGAAGGTTCATCCCATCCTGGGTATGAACTATCCCTATTATTATCGGCATAAGGTGTCTTCCGTGATCGCCTTTGACCGTAAGCTTCATAAGACGGTCTGCGGCAATTATCAGGAAAAGACCCATCGGGTGGTGCCCGTTGATCAGTGCCTTATCGAAGAGAAGGGGTCCCAGAAGATCATCCGGGATGTGGTGGCGCTGATGCCTTCCCTTAAGATCCGTTCCTATGATGAGGATACGGGAAGCGGACTTATGCGTCATATCCTGGTGCGAAAGGGTTATGCCACCGGAGAGTATATGCTGGTTCTGGTATCCGCATCTCCGGTTTTTCCTGCGAAAAAGCGTCTGGTGTCCGAGATCCGTAGGCTTCATCCGGAGATTTCTACCATTGTTCTAAACATCAACCAGCGAACCGACAGCATGGTCCTTGGAGAGCGCAATGAGATCCTGTATGGGCCGGGCTTTTTAAGAGATAAGGTCCTTGGCAGGACCTTCCGGATCTCACCTTCCGCTTTTTACCAGGTGAATCCCCTTCAGATGAAAAAGCTCTACCAATATGCTATAGATGCTGCTAAACTAACAGGTAAGGAGACCCTGATTGATGCCTACTGCGGCACCGGTACCATCGGGCTTTGTGCATCGGATCAGGCCAGGAATGTGATCGGTGTGGAATTAAACCGGGATGCGGTTTTTGACGCCATTAAGAATGCAAAGGACAATGGTGTGGAGAATGCCCGGTTTTTCCAGGGAGATGCAGGAGACTATCTAGAGGCTCTTCTTCGGGAAGGTAAGGCGCCGAAGGAGAGTGTGGTGATGATGGATCCTCCCCGTGCCGGTAGCACCCCTAAGTTTTTGAAATCCCTTTTGGACTTTAAACCCAAACGTATTGTATATGTATCTTGTAACCCGGAAACGTTAGCCAGAGATTTGAAGACACTCACAAAGTTATATCGCGTTGCTGCGATTCGTCCTGTGGATATGTTCCCGTTCACAGACGGTGTGGAGTGTGTGACGGAACTGATTCGTAAAGGATGACGCCGATGGAAGCAACATATATTCGTAATTTAACGTCTTCACAAAAGAGAATGTACTACTCCATTATGCTGGTGACTCTGCTGAGCGCTGCGCTTATCACTGTGTGGGATATTCGTCATAACGGGGGTCTGCTACTGCATATTGGAAATGGTTATGTGACCTTTTCCCAGCTGCCGGCGCTTTTGCTTGGCAGCTTCGTCGGATATCTGCCGGTCATGCTCTATGCCCTTGTGATCTTTGCCTATGCTGTTATGCATGATTTTGCCTTCGGCTATGTGACCTTTATCTATTTTCTGGCAGGAATTATGGGGTATCGTTTTGTGAAAAAGCGTTACTACAACAGGAGAGCCGGCATTCTGGCGGCGATCCTTATTTCCTCTTTTCTTATGGGAAACGGCTGGTTCCTTCTGGTAGGCCTTGGTTCCCCCAACGGGATCCA
This sequence comes from uncultured Lachnospiraceae bacterium, assembly GCA_902803645.1. Classification (GTDB taxonomy): domain Bacteria; phylum Bacillota; class Clostridia; order Lachnospirales; family Lachnospiraceae; genus Weimeria. The sequence continues at coordinate 9,617 of CADCQT010000193.1, forward strand.
GGGGCTTACGCCCCAGATGGTATGGAATCTGTGGATTTATGCCCTTCCCCAGTCTCTGATCGGAGTTCTTTTTCCGGCATTTTTTTTCCGTCATGCCGGTTATAAGCTGAAGATGCTCAGCTATAACGGTTATTACTACACAAAAGAATATGAGCAGAGTCTGCAGAATTGTAAGATCTTCCGGAAGGGTCTTGGCCAGAAGTTTGGTATTTTAAATGCCCTTTCCATCCTCTCGGTTGTGCTGATTGTTATTCTGCTTGGTATTGGCCTTTATACCAATGCGGTGACGGATCATTTTTCCATTACAGAACAGATTCTGCCGGATGAGCTTTTCCGGCAGAAGGGGTCCGGTGAGGAGCCGGATACCAGCTGGAGTCGCTTCGCCCAGCAGCAGGACAGCAGCGGTCTTGGTATGATGATTCAGGGAGAAGCCTTCTCCATCAAGGATACGGGTCTATCCTTTATCATCAAGCTGATGCTTATGATGGCCAGTGTTGTGGTTCCCCTTATGAGTCTTGTGGACTATCTCATGAAGCGGATCTTTATCCAGCCCGTCTATTCCCTGACCAATCTTTTGGCCGGGTTTGCAAAGACCACGGATGTGGACCGCAAGGATTATGTGGAGATGATGCAGAATGAACCGGATCCTTATCTGCTCTCGGAGGATGAGCTGGGATCCTTGTATGCCACGGTGGTGGATATGGCTAGGCAACTGACGGTCTACATCGAGCAGATCCAGAATGACCAGAAGCTACAGGTGGAGCTGGAGACGGCCAGAAAAGCCAGCCGTGCCAAGACGGAATTTCTCTCCAATGTTTCCCATGAGATCCGTACCCCCATCAATGCCATCCTTGGTATGGATGAGATGATTCTTCGGGAGACGAAGGAGAGTTTTACCACCCAGTATGCTCTGGATATTCAGGATTCCGGTAAGATCCTTTTATCCCTGATCAACGGTCTTCTCGATTCCTCCAAGATCGAATCCGGTAAGCTGGAGATCCTTCCGGTGGAATACGACCTTGCTTCTTTGGTTAACGACCTTGTGAATATGACCGCAGGCCGTGCCAGAGCCAAGGGCCTTGAGCTGAAGGTGGACGTGGATCCGGAGATTCCTCTTATGCTCTACGGTGATGAGGTGCGGATCCGCCAGTGCGTCACCAACATCCTGACCAATGCGGTAAAGTATACCAGCAAGGGCAGTATCTCCATGGTTTTCCGCCACAGAAAGCTTAAGGACAAGCGCAACATCGTCCTGTCGGTCTCCGTCACCGATACCGGTGCCGGCATCCGCAAGGAGGATATGGATAAGCTCTTCAAGCCCTTTGAGCGTATTGAAGAGAAGAAGAACCGGGACATCGAGGGCACCGGCCTTGGCATGACCATTGTTCAGAGCCTTCTGTTCCTTATGGGTTCGCAGTTGAATGTGGAAAGCGTCTACGGAGAGGGTTCCACCTTTGCCTTTGATCTGGTGCAGAAGGTGGTGGACTGGGAGCCCATCGGGGACTATGCCAGATCCTATGAGAAGTCCCGCCAAAAGGAGGACTACCACCAGCAGTTTATTGCTCCCTCTGCCCGTGTCCTGGTGGTGGATGATGTCCCCATGAATCTGAAGGTCTTTGTGAACCTTCTTAAGAAGACACAGATTCAGATCGATACAGCGGACAGTGGTTTTAAGGCCATTGAGCTGGTGAAAAAGACCCGCTACGATCTGATCTTTTTGGATCATCGCATGCCGGAGATGGATGGTGTGGAGACCTTACATGCCATGATGAAGCTGGAAGAAGCAAACCTCAGTCGCCGCCAGCCCGTGGTGGCTCTCACGGCCAATGCAGTTTCCGGTGCCAGGGACATGTACTTTGCCGAAGGTTTTAACAACTACTTAAGTAAGCCCATTGACCCGGATAAGCTGGAGCAGATGATACTCCACTATCTGCCGGAGGAGCTGATCGAGGAGTCCACCCAGACCGGTGAGGAGCGTGAAGATTCCAGACGATGGAAGTCCCTTCCGGATATCGATGGCATCAATTATGAGCTTGCCCGTCAGTATGCGGACGATCCGGATACGCTGATCTCCACCTTCCGGGATTTTGCCGAGGCTATTCCTGAGAATTCCCAGAAGATAGAAGACTTTTGGCATGAAAAAGATTACAATAATTATACGATCCTTGTTCATGCCCTCAAGAGTTCCGCCCGCCTCATCGGGGCACAGGAGCTTTCGGAGGAGGCGAAGATTCTCGAGGAGAGAGGGGATGCCGGGGATGGTGATTTCATCGACGATAAGACCCCTGAACTTCTGGAGCATTACCGGCGCTATGTGAAGCTTCTTGCTCCCTTTGCCGCTGCCGAGGAAGAGAAGGATCTGCCTGTGATCTCCGAGGAGCAGTTGCTTGATGCCCTTAAGATGATCGAGCGCTTCAACGATGCCTTTGATTACGACGGTGCGGATTCCATTGTGGAGACCATGAAGTCCTTCTCCATGCCGACGGAGTTTGCCCCCATCTGGAAGGACATCTGCAAAGCAGAGTCGGCCTTCGATCATGACCGGCTGGCAGAGCTTTTGGATCACGCCATTCAGATGCTGGATGTGTGATTCGATTGTGCTTGCCTTTCAGATAAATTGTGATATACTTAGCAGTACTGCTTGTTACAATTCGAAATGAGGTTGGTGTTCTATAATTTTTATAGAGGGATAATATATGAGAAGCAAAAATCAGATTTTACTAATCGGTGATCCTAAGAGTTTCATGGTTCTTGCTATGAAGAACGAGCTTGAGCAGCAGTTTCGTGTAGTTTCCTGTGAGGCTACCCGTAAGGCTGTGACGATGTTAGGACCGGATGTTCCCACCACAGTTCTTTACTATGTGGATGGTCTTGCTAATGTGGATCTTCTCGAATATCTTCGGGATGTTATCTTAAATGACGGCAGAGATTTTTCCATCTATATCGTGGGTGATCAGGATGGGATCGACAGTGTCTATAAGGTCATCCCCCAGGAGCAGATCAGTGGTGATTTCCTTCGCCCGGTGAATGTCCGGGAGATGGTGGATGTGTTATGGGCGGCAGATAATAAGAAGGATGGCAGCGGCGTCAAGAAGAAAATTCTCGTAGTCGACGATGATCCTGTGATGCTTCGTGCCATCAAGGGCTGGTTGATGGAATATTACCGTGTCTATGTGGTCAACTCCGCTATGAACGTTATTACCTTCCTGGCCAAGAATTCTGTGGATCTGATTCTGTTGGATTATGAGATGCCCATCGTTGACGGCCCTCAGCTTCTTAAGATGATCCGGTCCGAGGAGTCCACCAAGGATATTCCGGTTATGTTTTTGACCAGTAAGTCCGACAAGGAGCATGTCCTGACGGCGGCGAATCTGAAGCCTGAGGCTTA
>CADCQT010000194.1 GCA_902803645.1 uncultured Lachnospiraceae bacterium
ATTTTTTGTTGCCTGCGGTGCTACCATGTAAAAGGAGTAAAGAGGAAGAGTACACCGCAGAAAGCGAGGGAATGAAAATGAAAAAGCTGGGAAGATTGATCAGTATGGTTCTTGTAATGGTGATGTTGCTGTCAGGTGCACCCGTAACGACCTTGGCTGCATCACACATTCGGTTGAACAGGCAAAAGGCCAGTCTCACAACCGGTCAGACCCTCCCGTTACATGTATCCGGAACAGGGAAAAAAGTAAGGTGGTCCAGTTCGAAGTCTTCTGTTGCAACAGTCAGCAGCAAGGGCGTTGTTACTGCAAAAGCGAAAGGATCGGCTGTTATTACGGCAAGGGTATCCGGCAAAAGTTTAAAATGTCATGTCACTGTTACTGCGAAGACCGGGAAAGATGTTTCTGGAGATATACTGACGCCGCAGCAGAGCCGGCGTGGTCTGGCCAGGTATATTTTGCAAAACGGAGATTATAACGAGGACGGGAATAGAGAGATCACTTATGAAAAGCAAGACTCTGACACTTATTTGAACACATCCATTGCTTATAATCAAAGGGAAGACATTCTGGAGTTTACTTTGACGTATGCGGCTTATGCATCCTCTGACATTGGTTTGTCCGTTCTCCTTTGTCGTCTCCCGGTATCTGACAATGACTCAAATCTTGGCTTCAAACTTACCTTTTTTGATGATGATGAGGAAATCGATGGAGATACCCTGGCATTAAATATGCTTGCAAGACCGTCGTCCATAAGTAGTGAGGACAATAAGATGGAGTGGGATGTTTTGTCAAAAACAGGTATCCTGACAGAAGAATCGGATCAGGAGATCTGTGATCTGGCTAATTCGACCTTGGATCTCTGGTATTCCACCATGAGTATGACCCTTATGCTCTATGCACCGGATTATTGCATGGAAGATCTTGGATTCGGAGAATAAGAGTATGATGTGATAGCATGTTTTACTGCCCTGTGGTACGCCACAGGGCTTTTGTCTGTTTTGGAAACGTTAGGGTTTTGGATCCCCATTATTCCAGCTTTAGTTTATCAAACTTCTTACGCTCAACGATCATAACCAGGATGGTGCCGGGAGACAGCGGTTCGGAAGCATCGATCATCATGTTCAGGTTGCTATGTTCATTTTCCCGAAGACCGATGACATTGATGCCGTACTTTGCTCTCAGACGAAGCTCTTCCAGAGAATGGTTCTGCCAGAGAGAGGGGGTGGCAATTTCTACAATGGCGTAACGGTCATCTAACTGGATGAGATCCCGGATGTTGGGAGACATGATCATCAGGCCGGACTTGATGCCCATTTCCTTTTCCGGCTGGATCACTCTGGTGGCGCCGATCTTTTCAAAAACATATTTGTAATTGTTGTTGTTGGCTTTGACAATGATCTCTTTTATACCCAGTTCCTTCAGATTCAGGATGGTGACGATACTGTCCTCCAGGTGGCTACCCATAGCCAGAACAGCTACATCGGTGCTGGGAACCCCGGCTTCCTTTAGCTGTTCGATATCGGTGGCGTTGGCCCGAACGGCATTGTCGATGGTGTCTGCAATATTCTCAACGGCAGGCATGCTGCGGTCAATGGCGATGACATCCATGCCGGCTCTGGCAAGAGTCTTGGCAACAGCACTTCCGAAAATTCCTAAACCGATAACGGTAAAACTTTTACGATCACTCATATTCATTCTCCTCGTAAGTATTCTCTAAGATTTTTATCCAATCATAATATTGGCAGATGGATACTGGACATGGTTGTGGGGCGGCTTATGCAAATTCCGCTGGAAGATTTCGATCATAGCGATGGGGCCGACACGGCCGATGAACATTAAGGCTATGATGATGATCTTGCCCACAGCAGACAGGGAAGCTGTGGTATCAGCTGTCAGTCCCACCGTTGCAATGGCGGATACCGCCTCGTAGATCAGATGCAGGGTGGGGATGGAAGTCTGGGTGGAGACTAATGCGATGATCCCTATCATCAGGAAAAACAGATAGGAGGTCAGCACCAGTTCCGCATTGATAAAGAACCGCCTGCGGATCCGTCGGTGGAACAGATTGCAGTTGTCCAGTTCCTCCTTCATAAAGCTTCGCAGCATCACCAGGATAATGGCCACCGTGGTGGTTTTGATACCGCCGGCAGTACTTCCCGGGGATCCGCCGATCAGCATGTAAAGGCACATAATAAGTAATGTGATCCTTCGGCAAGCCACAATGGAAATGGTGGAAAATCCCGCTGTTCGAAGGGTTACCGATGAAAAAGCGGAGATTAGAAATTTCTCCCCAAGGTTATAGTTGCCGAGGGTATCCGGATTGGTAAACTCTGTTGTCATAATGATAAGAGTACCGGAAAGGATCAAAACCAGGGTGACAAAGACCACGGTCTTGGTATGGGAGGAAAAGGAGGAAAAAAAGGCGTGAAGGGGAAGATGCCGTTCCTTCATATCCTGCAGGTGATGCCGGATCTCGATCCAGACAATAAAACCAAGTCCGCCGATGATGATAAGAGCCATGACCGTCAGGGAAACAAGAGGGTCTGTGGCATAGCGTCCCAGGGAATCACTGGCGAAGCAGTCAAATCCTGCGTTGGTAAAGGCTGCAACTGCAATAAAAAGGGCATTAAAAAGTCCCTCGGCCGTTCCAAAATCCTTTACAAAACGGATAGTAAGAAGGGCAAATCCCAGGAACTCAAAGAAAACCGTATATTTGATGATGCGATGAATATAGCCGGAGACATCGTAATACCCGGCTTTACCTGTGGCATCTGCAAAGGCCCGCAGCTCACTGAAGCTTGCCCGGTTTTTACCGAAGTTAATGACCAAAGCCACAAAGGTCATAAGCCCGAGGCCTCCGATCTGCATCAGAAGGATCATGACGCATTTGCCGAAAAGAGTATATTGTTCGGCCACGGTAACAGGGGACAGTCCGGTGACGCAGACTGCGCTGGTTGCAACGAACAGATGGTTAAGATAAGAAATGCCTCCTTCCTGATTGGAAAAAGGAAGGGTCAGCAGGATAGAGCCTGTCAGGATCACAAGGGCAAAACTTGCCGCCAGGATGGTGACCAGCTTATAACGGGAGATCAGTCTCTCAAGAAAGGTCGATCTGCGGACAAGGGCCTGTGTGTCCAGATCCATTGGCGACAGATTCGTTGGTTTATGGGATGTCTTCATTATTTTTAACCTCTTTTATCATTTCAATCTGTAAATTGTAACATTTCATGATGTGGCATACAATGAATTCTTTTTAATAGGATAAATAAAATGTTGACAGGGCGCAACGTTTCGTTGATGGAAGTGGGGAAGGAAAAAAACTACAATAGCCTTAGTATGACAAACATTTAACGATGTGCATAAAATATGTATTGTACAGGAGGTTTTTTCATGAAGTATCCAAAGCTTTTTGAGCCGATCAAGATCGGTAAGCTGGAGATCAAAAACCGCTATGCCATGGCTCCAATGGGACCCCTTGGTCTTGGAGACTGTGAAGGCGGCTGGAACGACAGAGGTATTGATTACTATACCAGACGTGCAAAGGGTGGTATCGGTCTTATTATTACCGGTGTTACATTCTCAGACACCGAGGTTGAGAAGCCGTCCTTCCCGAATACGCCAAACTCTACCTATAACCCGGTTCAGTTCGTAAGAACAAGCCGTGAGATGACAGAGCGTGTACATGCATACGGATCCAAGATCTTCCTTCAGATGAGCGGTGGTTTCGGAAGAGTTACCATACCTACCAACCTGGGAGAATTTCCTCCGGTATCCGCATCTGCAGTACCACACAGATGGCTGGATAAGACCTGCCGTCCACTTACCGTAGAAGAGATTCACGGTATCGTGGAAAGCTTTGGTAAGGGTGCTTATAATGCAAAGCGCGCCGGATTTGACGGTGTGGAGATCCATGCGGTTCATGAGGGTTATCTTATTGATCAGTTTGCCATTTCTTTCTTTAACCAGAGAAATGATGAGTACGGCGGATCCTTAGAGAACAGACTTCGTTTTGCCAAGGAGATCCGTGAAGAGATCGCTAAGACCTGTGGATGGGATTTCCCGGTTGCTATGCGTTTTTCTCTTAAGAGTATGATCAAGGACTTCCGTGAAGGTGCGCTTCCGGGAGAGGAATTTGAAGAGAAGGGCCGTGACATCGAAGAGGGTATCGAGGCAGCTAAGCTCCTGGAGAAGTTCGGTTATGATGCCCTGGATGTAGACGCAGGAACCTACGATGCCTGGTGGTGGAACCACCCGCCAATGTATATGGAAAAGGCTCCATATAAGGAGTTTGCCCGTATTACAAAGGAACATGTAAATATTCCGGTTATTATGGCAGGACGTGTGGATAACCCGGATACAGCAACCGAGTGTCTTTCCAACCACATTTGTGATATGATTTCTCTTGGTCGTCCGACGCTGGCGGATCCGGATATTGTCAATAAGATCCGTACCGGTGCTACATCCCAGATCCGTCCATGTATCAGCTGTCAGGAAGGTTGCATGGGACGTATCCAGACCTATTCTCTTATCAACTGTGCGGTTAACCCACAGGCCGGTAAGGAGAGACTGAACGCCTATAACCCTATCACAAAGAAAAAGAAGGTCCTTGTCATCGGTGGCGGTGTAGCCGGTTGTGAGGCAGCCCGTGTTCTTGCAGAGAGAGGACATGAGCCTGTTCTCTTCGAGGCGGCAGCAAGACTTGGAGGTAATCTGATTCCAGGCGGTGCGCCTGCCTTCAAGGAGGATGATATTGCCCTTGCCAAGTGGTATGAGGATGAGATGGAGCGCCTGGGCGTTGAGGTACATCTGAACACAAGAGCAGAGGAGAAGGAAATCCTTGACCCGGCTTATGATGCTGTTATTTTCGCTACAGGATCCAGACCGAAGATGTTCTCTCTTGGAGATGATGAGAAGGTTTACTCTGCAGAGCAGGTACTTTTAGGCGAAAAGGAAGCCGGAGATCAGGTTGCCGTTGTAGGCGGCGGGCTGGTAGGCTGTGAGTTGGCCCTTGATCTTGCCCAGAAGGGTAAGAAGGTCACCATCGTTGAGGCTTTGGATAAGCTGATGGCAGTGAACGGACCTCTGTGCTCTGCCAATAAGGAAATGCTTGAGAAGTTGATCCCCTTCAATGGCATCGATGTCTGCACTGGTGCAAGAGTAACGAAGTACAAGGATGGGGTTCTTAAGGCAAGCGTAGGAGAAGAGACAAGAGAGCTTGCGGCAGACAGCGTCGTTCTCTGTGTCGGCTATGCAAGCGAGAATACCCTGTATCAGAAGTATCAGAATGAACTCCAGGAAGTTTACTTGCTGGGTGATGCAAGACAGGTATCCAACATTATGTACGGTATCTGGGATGCCTTTGAAGTGGCGAACCACATCTAATGAAAAGATAATATCAATGACACAATTGCAATGTAGCGTTTTATTTTTTTAGA
>CADCQT010000195.1 GCA_902803645.1 uncultured Lachnospiraceae bacterium
CCTCTTTGGGTGTGATTACAGGAAAAACGATTCCGGATAAGAGCAGAGTAGAGAAGCTTTTCATTAAGCTTAACGCTACATTCAATAAGGAGTCGACCACAAAGGAAGAAGTGGTTTCGATCATGAAGGAGTACCTCCCGAACTTTGAACATATAGAAACAGGAAAATCACTAGATAGCAAGATGTAAATATGCCGATAGGCAGGAAAAGAAGGTAGACGAGATGGACAAGTTTATTCCGCTTTCAATCCCCAATTTTGAGGGGAATGAAGAAAAATATGTTGTAGATGCGATTGCTTCAACTTTTGTATCCACGGTAGGTGGTTATGTTTCAAGAATGGAGAAAGATTTAGCATCGTTTTTGAAAGTTGATAATGTTGCGGTATGCCAGAGTGGAACTTCGGCTCTTCATCTTTCGATGGTTGATGCCGGTGTCAAGTCTGGAGATGTGGTACTTGTTCCTCCGCTTACCTTCATTGCAGCAGTTAACCCAGTGAAGTATCGGTTTGCCACACCAGTGTTTATCGATTGCGATGACAGCTTTTGCTTGGATCCGATCAAGCTCCGTTCTTTCTGTGAAGAAGAGTGCGAGTGGGATGGAGAAGTTCTTAAATACAAAGGAGCGTCTGTAAAGGCTCTTGTGGTTGTTCATGTTTTCGGTAACATGGCAGATATGGAATCTATCATGAACACAGCGGAAAAATATAACATTAAGGTTATCGAGGATGCGACTGAGGCTCTTGGGACTAAGTATAACGAAGGCAAGTATAAGGATAAATATGCTGGAACCATTGGTGACTATGGCTGCTATAGCTTTAATGGCAATAAGATAATCACAACTGGCGGTGGTGGAGCAGTAACGGCACGAGAGTCTGCAACCGTGGATCATATTAGATTCCTCTCTACGCAAGCTAAAACTGATCCTCACTATTATATACATGATGAGATTGGCTACAACTATCGTATGACTAATCTCCAGGCGGCACTTGGTGTGGCTCAGATGGAGGAACTGCCAGAGTTCATTAAGCGGAAACAACGGAATTATGAGCTATATAAATCCGCATTTGATGGGTTCAAATACGGCAAACTTATGCCTTTCCGTGATGGAACAGACTCCAATAAGTGGTTCTATAGCATCGAAATCGATCGAGACCACATCAAGGCCTCAATGCGTGAAATTATCACAATATTAGAAAAGGATAAGATTCAGACTCGTGCAATATGGGGGCTGATTAACGAGCAGAAGCCTTATGAAGGTGAAGGAACATATAAACTTGAGAAAGCACCTTACTATGCAGAACGTATTCTAAATATTCCGTCTAGCACACAGATTACAGAAGATGAGATTAGGTATGTTTCGGATAAGATTAAGACATTGTTAGAGGAACTAGCCAATGAATGAGATTAAAACATTTATTGCAAAAGATAGCCTTACAGTTTCTGAAGCTATGCAACAGATTGATAAGAATACTTTTGGTATTCTCTTCTTAGTGGATGATGCAGGAAAACTTGTTGCCTGCATAACTGATGGAGACGTTAGACGTTATCTTCTTGCAGGTGGGAAAATGTCAGGATCTGCATTAGATGCTGCAAATAAGAATCCTCGTATTGCTAATGATATTGGCGAGGCCAGACAGCTATACCACAAGAAAAACTACATCGTGATTCCGGTAGTGAACGATGAGGGAATTATTATTGATTTCTATACTGGTGAGGATGGAAGACAAAATCAAAAGATAAGAAATCCTCTTAATATTCCTGTCGTTATAAATGCTGGTGGTAAAGGAACAAGACTTGATCCGTTCACTAGGGTACTCCCAAAACCATTGATTCCGGTAGGCGAGTTACCAATCATTGAGCTTATCATGAAGGAGTACCAGTCGTATAGCTGTAAGGATTTTCATATTATCGTAAATTATAAACGTGATTTGATGAAGGCATATTTTGCCGATAACGACAGGCATTATGATATCACCTGGTATGACGAAGAAAAGCCGTTGGGCACAGGCGGCGGTCTCAGCATGTTGAAAGGAAAAATCGATCGGACATTTTTCTTTACCAGTTGCGATACATTAATAC
>CADCQT010000196.1 GCA_902803645.1 uncultured Lachnospiraceae bacterium
GATCTTATAAGCCATTTTCGAAAATATACGCATCAAATTCATTTTCAATCTGCGTCTTCAGGTATCTGACCCCAAGCCCTGTCTTCGCCGCTGCCTTCGCAATCTCTCTCAAATGCTCATCTGAAAACACAACGGAGGATGAAATATTTTTCATGAGTTTCTTTACCGGTGAGATATTATCATCTTTTAAAATATTATAAAAGTCTTCTTCCTCAAGATTGTTTAGCTGAACGATCTTGCCGATTCGTCCCATGATTTCTGTGCGGATTCCAAAACGGATCAAGTCTTCTGCCGTAAACAACTTTCCGTCCACCTCACCCTCTTCTTTTGCTGTGGCAAATCTGATAGCATTTTGTGTTCGCTTGTGTTCTCTCTCTTTATACAGATCTTCAAAGGCACCAAGGAATACAAATGTGATGTTTTCGGTATTGATCACATCGGGTGCCAGACCTTTGAAGGAGACATTGCTTCCCTCGATCATGGATAAAAATTCTCCCTGTACAGAGGCTGCTACATTTTCTCCACCTTTGCTGATTTTAGGAACACATAACTTATCAAACTCGTCAAAAACAATCACACTATGTTCAATCTCTTCCTTTGTCATTCCGCTTGCCAGCATCTCCTGAAAAACAGAATATGTTTTCTTACCACCGGACCATCCGTCATTTGTGATACTGCTCGCATCATAGATATAGATAAACGGATATAACTTTTTAAGCGTACGAAAAATTTCCGTTTTGCCGCATCCACTTGGTCCTATAAACAAGCCGGTACGACGCATTCCTTTTGTGTGGCAGTATAGCATGGTTGCTGCTGCGATTTTTGCCGTATCCTGCCGGTACACATGCCGGTCCAGGAATTCCTTGATCTCTTTTGGTGTCAACTGCAAATCCTCCTGTAACAGCTCTTCTTCTGTCTCTTCCTCATATCTTAGCTTTTCTGCAAGCTTTTCGTCTTTTAACACCAAGTCAAGAAGCTGAATATACGCTTCAAAGATCAATGCATCCTCCCCCGATACAACCTCCGATATATCAATGCAGTTTTTTAATTTCTTATCGATTTCTTCCGGTGTCATAGACTTTGCCTCTTCTTCTAAAAACAAGGCGCTTGTCTCCTTATCAATGTATATACCGGGAAGGCCATCTTCATATGCAACACATTTAAACTCCTCTTTGATGTTCGCTACTGCCACGATTCCTTCGACATAATCGACCGCTTCCTCACGACAACGAAATCCTTTTGCCTGCTTTTCGGTTTCACTCTTTTCTTCCATTTCTCCGGCGATCCGCGGGTGATGCGATGCCAACACAGCTCCACCTATCGTCAGTGACAAAAAAATCTCCTCTCCACGACGAACGATATAGAAACAGTCACTTTCAAACAGTTTTGTCCTTACATCCGTATCCTCCCAGTTCTCCGGAAGGGATTTCATCTCCTCCGTGCTTAGAGCAAATACCCCCCTCTCGCTTTGTGCCTCGCACAACTCTTTCATAGCTTTTTCGATAACGTTTAAAGGTCTGGTGTTTTTCTGTTCTTTCATAGTTTCCTCCTTCGGGATCAAACCCTATACTATTTTTGATTTATTGCATTTACACTCTATACATAGGCCCTTGAAGAAATAGTCAACGCACAAAAAAAGATCCATCACTCTTTTTTGAGTAATAGATCTTCTCTTCTGTAAACCAGCCTTAATGCCTTATGCATCGATTACTGATCCACTAATCTTTTTGTCATAACAAGTGCACCGGAGGGCTTTTCCGATGGCCGTGCTTTGTTTGACCATAGCATACTGAAAGGTCGTATCGATCCGTTAATGCCAGCATATCAATCATCGCCAAGTCTCACAGTTATCACTCTATTAACATTGCTATATGGTCATTTCTATCGTTCTCCTTCAGCTTAACCTCCGCACCGGTCACTTCATAGAAAAAAAGCGTTTGCTTCATCACCTGTTTCAACTGTATCAGTTGAGCATTATCGAGGTAGGGCATCAGCTACTGCATTACCTCTTTCATCTGTTCCTGCTTCATGTCGTATCTCCTTCTATATGTTATTTCCAGACAACAAGGTCCAAAGCAATTCCGTTGCTTCTATATTAGAGAGAATTTAGCGACTTAAAAGTTGGAAACATCAAGTTCCTCAGACGTCTAATGCAGTATAATTGACGCAGTACCCATTGGGTGCTATAATATTTATAAAATAGTCTGACGGTGACTTTTGGAGAAATTTTTATGGCAATGACAGTCAAAGAAATCAGAAAATTAACAGGACTTTCGCAGTCTGATTTTGGTAAATTTTACAATATTCCCCTACCCACAATAAAAAAATGGGAAACTAAAACCGATAATCCCAACTATCGCGAATGTCCTGTTTACGTTAATCAATTATTAGAAAAGGCTGTGCGCATTGATTTTCTGCACGAAAATTAAAATATCATAGATGAAGCTGCTTATAATGCATTAATTCTCGATTGCAGGATGTGCGCACAAACCAAGATGATATCAAACAACATATTGATTCATATACAATCGTTGAATCCATAAAAGGATCTTAGGACTGGTGTATGGAATTATCAGAATTGTAATCAATTTTATATAAAGAGAGGTTATAATGGTACTGGAAAATACAAAAGAGAACCGTGAAATAAAAAATGTTATTGCAACTATGGCTATTGAAAACATGTATTTAAGCCGTGATTTTATCAATGAATTGGTTAAGGTTTCAAAAGGAGAAAAAACTTCCGAAGAATTACGTCAAGAGGTAATAAGAAAATATGCCAGACCTTAATTATTGCTATCCTAATTCAGATGTACTTATTAACAGGCTGAATATTAAAGATAAAAATGCACTATTTGAAGCAGAAATGGAATTAACTTCGATTCGCCTCAAAGAATTACAAAGAAGACCAATAAAGGGAGACTTTGATTTTAAACATTTAAAAGCTATTCATAAATATATTTTTCAAGATCTTTATGATTGGGCTGGAAAAGAGCGTACGGTAGAAATTGGAAAAGGTAATTTATTCTGTACAGTCGCTTGTATAAATGACTATGCAAATTCTGTATTTAACAAATATTATTCCGATTGTTATGCTGCTAAGAATAATTTTGATGATTATGTTCGTGTCTTTGCCAATAATTATGGTGATTTAAATGCACTTCACCCATTCAGAGAAGGTAATGGCCGTTCTCAACGTGAATTTGCAAGATTAGTTTGTTTGAATTGTGGTTATGATTTTGATTTATCATGTGCTACTCATAAAAAAATGCTCGAAGCAAGCAAATCAAGCTTTGATAAAGGCGATAACACTGGCCTAATGAAGATTTTTTCTAATGCATTAACTCCTTATAACGAACATAATTATTCTTTAGAGAAATTAAAAATACTTACTATTGATGATCTTACAATCAGTGCTCAGTCTGGTTATGAATATTATGGTTATGGAGAATATGAATATTCCGAAGTATACGAAGAAATATATAGAGAAAAAATATATAAGATGGATGCCGAAAAGAGGGATTGTCAAGCAAAGTGTGTAAGTAAATTATAAATTTTTATGGAGGCCATTACTGGTCTCCATTTTTTAGTAATCCCAAAAATTCCGACTACCTTCAATCATCAGGATCGGAATACGAAGTATCAGGCCATACGCGTCAAACATAATGGTTTAATAGCATTGCTAATAATCCTAATATTCCTCATATTTCATCATACGAGCCTGCATTTTATCATCAATGGAAAGCTGATTCCGGACCATTGCCCAGTTAGAGATCGGACGGCCATGCCACTTCTTATAAAGCTCTGTAATCCGAAGGTAAAGTGCTTTCATTACAGCATCTTCACTAGGGAATGATCCCTTCTTTGTGACCTTTCTAAAGCTGGAATTAACGGCTTCAAAGACAACTCGTAACAATCCCCAAATTCTTGGCTTCCTCTCCTCTATCCTCTGATGATTTTTTCACCGTAAACCGCCTCTTTTCCTCATTCCCAGTGAAATTTCCGCTCTCACAAGCTTCCGTCCGACAAAGCTCCGCCCCAGATGATGCATAAGGAATTCCTTGTTCGAATTATAGATTGCCACTGCCTGCTCATAATTTGAATCCTTGCTCTCTTTTTTCGTCTTTTTTCGTAAATAGCATATTGCCTCTATTCCATGCTCTTCCTGTATTCTGCCAGGTATGCCCGTAAATCTTCCACCACTTCCTCCGGTCCGGCAAGCTTCACCTTGGGGCCAAGACCAAATAGCCATCCGAAAAAATGCTGGCTGACATTTACATCCACGTAGAATTCGCTGTGATTTTCGTCCACCGGATGGAAGGAAATATCTTTTCCAAAACGATCCAGAAAAACGCCACACATACTATTCTCAAATTGGATCTTAACCAGTTTCTTCGGACCTCCATACATACCAAAGGTTGCTTTGGAAATGTTCGCCATATCATATCCCTTGAATTCATCCTGCCCAACTCTCTTCTCATCTGTGATGGAGATTTTCATCATCTTATCGACACGATAGCTCTTCACCTTGCCATCCCATTCATCATAGGCGATCATATAATAATTCTCATCCATCCAGGTAAGTCCCCAGGGACTAAGAACGAACCATTCCCCACCGCGACGGGCTACGAGCCTCTTATTAATGTCCCACTTGTAGTATTTGAATCGTATCTTTTTATTTTCGTTGATCGCGGTATAGACTTCATCTACGTTGTAGAAGACACTCTCATTCATGGTCTTCACCCGATCATCCATGAAGACCTGACGCTGAAGCATCCTGCCCTGATGTTCACTGACGAGCCCTTTTATCTTGGAAATCAATTCTCTTGACTTCGTCTGCGTAATAAACTTGGAAGACTGGATGGCATCCACAAGAAGCTTCACTTCTGCTAATTCAAACTCCCGGCTCCCCACATGATAATATGTCTCCCGCCCGATCTGCTCTTTGATGATCTCGATTCCAAACTTCTCTGTCATATCTGCAAAATCTGCATATATGCTCTTACGCTCCGCCGTGACATCATACTTTTCCAACTCACTCATAATCTGATGCATCGTCAGTGCATGCTCATCATCTGTCTTTTCCAACATAACACGCATCAGGTATGTAAACTTAAACTTCTGATTTGCTCCTCTCGACATAATAACGCCCCCTCAGATAGCGTAAAATATTTTGTGTAAAAAAAAAGGAGGTTCGATAAGGCGAACCTCCTTTTGATATAACCAATTTATTAAATCTGATGATTATAATCGTATTCTACGATTCCCTCCATACACATTCGTGCAGATGCGGCAACCCTGGTATATACCTCCTCGGTTGGCAACATGTTCAATGCTGTCCGGCAGGCCTCTCTCTCCGAGAATGCGGTAATAAGCTTGGACTCGGTAACGATCTCCTTACGAGGCTGGATCAGGCACTGATAGATCGCCTGGGGCTCTGCTCTACCGGTCTCCATACGTGTAATAACAATGGCCATACGAATCAGAGCAAAGCGCTCAACCTGGTATTCCTCGATCCCTGCCTGGGATTCTATATTACGGGAAATATCATTATACGTATCAATGCTCCATGTTGTCATCGAATTCTTCAAAACGCATACAATATCGGATACTTCCATGATCTTCTTCGGTGGATTTGCAAATTTCATGTTGGTCCTCCTTGTAAAAGAAAAATGCGCACACTTATAGGGATAGTATAACATATAAACACATATGAATCATCCGTATTTTTGCACAAATCTGGAAGTCTGTGGCCGCCGGTTATTGAAAATCCCTTACCTATACCAGCTGATATCCGGTAATATTTACCTTTGCCTCACCCTCCACGTGGAAGGAGATTCCCTTTGCCTGTGGATGGGCAAATATCATGGCAGACATAACCTTCTCTCCGTCATTGATGAAGACCTCTACACTACGGCGATCCAGGATCAGTCGAAGCTTCAGATTCCCTGTCTTAGATCCCGATACCAGGGCGGTTCTCTGATGAATTCCCGCATGGCGCACATCACTGAACCGGCGGTCAATGGTGAGAAGTTCATCCTTCGGACAGAAATCAAGGGCCGTATACTGTCCGTCCTTTTCTGCAAAATGCAAAGAGAACTTCTCAAATACCTGCTGTGGATCCGTAGCAGACAATTCCACCGTCAGATCCAGGATCTGTCCCTCAATTCCGTCAAACTCCCTAGAACCGGAGAAGGCCTCTTTCTCGTAGATAACCGGATCATGACGGAGGGCATCCAGTTCTCTGGTCGGCTTCTGGCAAAGGATGCCATCCCTTACAAAAAGCTCTCTTGGAATCGTCATCTGACCAAACCAGGGAAGATCTTCCTCTCCACGCACTTCGGTAGAATCCCAGTTTTGCATCCAGCCGATCATAATTCGACGGCCGTCCTCTGTCAAAACCGTCTGAGGCGCATAGAAATCAATACCGTAGTCAATGGATCTGTGACGTCCTGCCTCTGTAAATTCTCCGCTTTCCTCATCAAAGGTGCCATCCAGCCACAAAGTTCCGTTACCACTGATGAACTCATATCCCTCAGCCAGCATAAACTGGGGGCTTGTAATAAGATACCACATACCGTCGATCTCAAAGAAATCCGGGCATTCCCACATCTTGCCATAACGGTTATGGTTGCTGGCAAGGACCTTCCAGTACTCCCAGTTGATGCAGTCTTTGCTTCGATACATCAGAACCTGACCGGAACCGTCCTTTGACAGATTCACCGTCAATACCACATAGGTTCCGTCCGAAAACCGAAGGATCTTAGGATCCCGGAAGTCGATCCTGTCATCCCCCTCCGGAATATCCTCTGCCCGAATCACCGGATTCTGTGGAATCTTCTCATAATCCACCCCATCTCCGATGGCAACACACTGGTGCTGAGCATCCCTTTTGGGATCTTCCGCACTTGGATGAACACCGGTATACATCAGAAGCTGTCTACCGTCGTCTAATGTAACAGCACTTCCGGAAAAGCAACCATGCTCATCGTAAGTCTCATCTGCAGCCAGTGCCACAGGCCGGTATTCCCAGTGCAACAGATCCCTGCTTACCGCATGTCCCCAGTGCATGGTATTCCATCTCACATCGAAGGGATGATACTGATAGAACATATGATAATACCCATCATGATAGGAAAAACCATTAGGGTCATTCATCCATCCCACCCAGGGAGTCAGATGGAAAGCCGGTCTTAACTCTTCCGGAATTTTCTCCACCTGTTCCTTCTCGTATTTTCTTGCTTTATCCAGAAGTTTGCTCATTTTCATCCTCTTATATTTCTAAAAATAACTACTTGGCTTTATTATACGCCTCCAGATATTTCTGGAAAATACCAAGATACTCTTTCATCCCATAAGAATCCAGTTTCTTGACATACTTATTCCAGTCCTCATCAGAGAAACCGTTCATAATCCAATCCGACTTTTTTGCATTAATGGTCTTGCTTATATCCGCTGTCAGATCAGAAATCTTCTTCGTATCATCCACTGTCATGAATACGTTCGGATACATATTATCATGTATCATATCCGGAACATAAATATCCTTGATCCAATCCATACGATACTTCGCGTCATCCGGACAGGTTACATACTTGCCATAGTACTCATCCAGTACTGCAAGAGGACCGCCAACACACTCCGCCTCACGAACTTCCACCGGTGATGCGTCTTTTAAGTCTGTATGCTTTAACATCTTCTCACCATCGGCATTCTTTCCAAGCTCAAAGATATCAAAATCATCCTTCTCTCCATAGGTTCCCCAGTTGTTCTGCGGAGACTGGAAAGGATCATACATCTGATCGATCCAGGCACATACAAGAGCCGGATTCTTCGCTTTTGCTGTCAGAACACAACGACCTCTGTCGAATCCTCCGGTATAAGAGGAATTACATGGCGTAATACTTCTCACATCCGCTTTTAATGCCGGGAGCGGAACCCAATCCTTTAAGTTATCGATATTCGCCACATCCCAGGAGAAGCAGACACCGTAACGTCCGGCCTTACCCTTGGACACGTAAGTGGACCAATCCTGTGTAAATGCCTCCGGATCTATCAGGTTCTCCTGATAAAGCTTGTGCATCCAGGTAAGCCCCTTCTTATATCCTTCCTGCGTAGCGGAACAGATCACCTTATTGTTATCATCCACGGCAATATGACGTCCGCAGTCTGTATCACCATAACCTTCTCCAAAACCATTGATCAGAATAGAAGGATCCTGGCTACCGTCATTTACAATGCAGGACATGGGAATAATACTTCCGTCGATGTGAAATTCCTTCTGAAGCTTACCTGCATTATCACGGAAAGCCATCAGAACCTTCTCGAATTCCTCTGTTGTCTTCGGTACCTTAAGTCCCAGGAAGTCCAGCCATTTTTTATTGATAAAGCTCATATCCGACACAGACTGAATGGCTTCCTTCCCACTGCCTAACTGTTCGATCCATGGGAAGGCCCAGATATGTCCATCAGCGTCGGTACACATAGCCCGATACTCCGGATACTTATCAAATACCTTCTTCAGATTCGGCATATAGTTGTCAATATAGTCCTCCACCGGAAGGATCACTCCCTGCTTTCCATACTTCAACAGATTGCTGTCATCAAAACCTGCTGAGAAAATAAAATCCGGTAACTTGTTTGGATCTGACATGGTAAGACCGATCTTGTCTCCCCACTGATCTGCCTGAACAGCCGTCCAATCCACATGCACATTGGTCTCTTTTTCAAGACGCATAAAAATTGTCCGCTTATTGGGATCCGACTCGGATCCTGCCGGAAAACTTGTCATTCCGGTGATGGTCTCCTGCTCCTTTAATGGGAAAGCCAGGGTAGACTTATCCACCTTCTGCATCTTCCTTCCATTTGCCCCTCCTGAACTGCCACAGGCTGTTATCCCTGCTGTCATAGCAGCGATCATGGTCATTGCTAGTACCTTTTTTACCGTTTGTCTTTTCATTTCCCTTCCATATCCTTTCCTTATCTTTATAATTTGCATGACCTGATCACCAGATCATGCAAGTGTTACCCCTTTACTGAGCCGATCATAATGCCATCCTCGAAGTACTTCTGAAAAAACGGGTACATAACAAAAAGAGGAATGCTTGAAATTATAATTGTTGCGTACTTCAGTAACTCTGCCAGCTGTGCCCTTGCGGCAGTACTCTGCATATCAGAGATCATACCCGGCTGCGGCTGACTTTGGATCAGGATGGCTCTAAGAACCAACTGTAAAGGCTGTTTTGCTTCGGAATTCAGATAGATCATTGCATCAAAATAACTGTTCCACATCCCCACAAATACCCAGAGCACCAATACCATGATCAGTGGCTTACTAAGAGGAATCAGTACTTTGAAAAAATAGGTCAGGTCATCTGCTCCATCCACCTCGGCTGCTTCTCGAAGTTCTCTTGGCAGATTGCCAAAATAGGTTCTGGCAATGATCATATTCCATACACTGAATGCTCCCGGCAGGATCAGCGCCCACATGCTGTCGATCAGTCCCATATTACTGATGAGAAGATAGGTGGGGATCAATCCTCCGTTAAAGAACATGGTTATAACAAAGATCAGATTGAAAAACTTCTGCCCCCGAAAGTCTGCTCTGGACATAGGATAGGCACAGAGCAAAGTCACAAAAACCGAGATCACAGTAAAGACCGTGGAATACAAAATGGCATTTCCGAATCCTACCCAGATCATTTTATTGGACATGACCCGCTCATAGGCAGTAAGTGTCCAGTCCTTCAAGTGAAAGCTTAGTCCCTTATTCTGTAAGGTCACCGGATCCATAAAGGAAGCAACCACGATATAGATCATAGGTACAAGGATCGCGATAACAAACAGTGCCAGCAGTACATTCCCCACAATGGTGAAGGCCTTGTCGAAGGCACTCATATTCCTGAACTTATAATGCTTTGATACAGCATTTGCCTTTCCCTTTGCCATAGTTAAATCCCCTTTCCATCATTCATTCTGGCTACGACCTTATTCACAAGGACCAGTAGAATGACATTGATCACGGTGTTAAAAAGTCCCACTGCTGTAGAAAAACTGTAATCTCCATCCAGAAGACCCTTCTTATATACATAGGTTGCAATAATCTCAGACGACTGCATATTCATATCCGTCTGAAGAGCGTAAGCCTTCTCAAATCCAATGCTCATAATATTACCGGCGGATAAAATAAACTGGATCACCACCATATCCCGGATGGCCGGCCAGTCCACCGCCTTCATCTGCTGCCATATATTGGCTCCATCGATAACGGCCGCCTCTCGCAGCTCCTGACTTGCATTTGCCAAAGAAGCCGTATACATAATAGAAGCCCATCCTGCTCCCTGCCAGATTCCACTGATGATGTAGATAGGACGGAAGAACTCGGGAATCGTCATAAAGTTAACGGAGGTTCCAAACAGACCATTCAGCGGGCCTGTCACTGACAGAAGGATCCGCACCATACCACAGAGAACGATGACCGATACAAAGTTTGGCATATACAGGACCAACTGAATCTTTTTCTTAAGTCCCTCCCTCTGGATCCGATTTAACAGCAGCGCCAGAACAATAGGAACCGGAAAGCCCCATAGCAGTCCGTACACAGCAAGCTTTAAGGTATTCATCAGATACTGGATAAAATCCGGTGAATGCAGAAATCTCGTAAAGTTTGCCAATCCGATCCAGTCACTTCCTGTGATCCCCAGGAAAGGGGAATACTCTTCGAATGCAATAAGTATTCCCCCCATGGGAATATATTTGAAGATGATCGTAAGCACCAGCGCAGGTAAAAGAAAAATGAAGTACAGCTGCCAGTGCTTTCGCACATACTGTAGAAAACTCTCATTTTGCCTTCCTCCTGTTCTCCTTAATTTCCCGGCTTTCATAAAATAACCCCTTTCTCTTTTCTCTTGATAATTCGGATTATAGGAGAATGCTTTACATTTGTCAACCTTTCATTGTGCATTTGCACACTTATATCCAAATTCTATGCGTTCATTTGCACAAAACCATGGCAAATGCTATACTTTTCTTTGTACATTATGGAGGTAGACCATGTCGAAAAGAGTAACCATACAAGATATTGCAGATGCCCTGGGCATTTCACGCAATACCGTTTCAAAAGCCATTAACAATACGGGTTCCCTGGCAGAATCCACCAGACAAAAGATCTTAGAGAAGGCTATTCAGATGGGATATAAGCAGTTCAGCTATATGGAGATGAATCCGGAGATTCGGCTGTACAAAGCCACCTCTCCCTCCACCATCGCCTTTTTTTCCTCCGGTTTTATCGGAGATGCCCACTTTGCATCCACTATGATGGACCGGGTGGAGACAGAGCTTTCTGTTTTGAATTATCAGTTGAATTATTACCGGGTCTCCAAAGAGAATCTAAAGACTAAGACACTTCCTCCCTCTTTTCGTGTGGAGGACAGTGCAGCAATTATCTGTATTGAAGTGTTTGATTACGAATATAGTAAGATGCTGACAGAACTGGGCCTGCCTGTTCTCTTTGTCGATACTCCGGTGGAGCTGGGACAGGCTGCCCTGAAGGCAGATAAGTTATATATGAACAATACAGACTGTATTTTAGAACTGATTCGCATCATGGCAGAGAGGGGAGTCAGAGAAATTGGATTTGTAGGTGAGATGATACATTGTCAGTCCTTCTGCGAACGCTATCTGGCCTTCCGTAACGGAATGCATCTGTCCGGTTTGACCGTGGATGATGCTCTTTGTATCTGTGAGAACCTTCCCCCCGATACCGGTGATGTAGGGTTTCGTTATCAGACGTATCTGGAGAAGCGGCTTCGGGAACTTCCCCGCCTGCCCCAGCTCTTTATCTGTGCCAATGATTTCATAGCCATTGATTTGATGCAGGCCATGAAACGTTGCAATATAAAAGCTCCGGAGGATGTCATGATCTGTGGATTCGATGACTCCTCCGAAGCTAAAATTGTAACACCTCCACTATCCAGCATCCATATTCATAGCCAGAGTATGGGAGTATCTGCGGTATCCCTTCTTCTCTCCAGGATCAAGGACCCGTCTCTGGATTATCGCTCCCTGTATGTGGAGACCGATCTTGTGCTTCGGGATTCCACCAAGGATTACTAGAAGATCTTATACCTTTACTTTCTTATAGGCTGTCCAGGAAGAGTACATTCTCTTCCCCAGGACGACCAGATAACATCTGACCCTGACCTTTACCCTCTTCCCCTTGGACAGAGATTTGACTTTATAGCTTAAGCTGCTCTTTCCTGCCAGGGTAAGGGTCTTTTTTTTCGTTCCAACCTTATAGGTGATTTGATAACCGCTGATCTCGCCATTGGTCCTTCCTGTTATCTTCATCTGACCAGCCGCCACTTTTTTCAGTTTAAGGACCGTAGGCTTTGGAACGGTATAATTCTTCGGACAGGCAGGCCGGATGGTATACAGTGGCTCCGGGGTGTGCATGTAATAGGAATATCCATCCTGCGACCTCATGGTGGCATCCGAAATATTAAAATAATGATCGGCAGACTGGCTTGCACTGGTGGCATCCAGACCGGTGTTCTTATCCTTGTCATCCCAGGTAACATCCACATTATACCAGGTCCCGTCGATCCGGATCTCATTCCATGCATGGGAGAGACTGGTAACACAGACCGTAGGAATATCCAGGGCATTCATCAGCATGGAAAAAGCCTTGGAGTATCCGGCACATACCGTACTACCGAAGAGGAAGGTACTGGCCGAGGTCTGATAGATATTCCCCCAGTCTGTATCTCCGTTTTCGTCATACTTGTACTGAAGCTCCTCGATCATCTTATCCCGGATGATGGTCTCCTTCTCCAGTACACTCTTCCCGCTTTTTGCAGCATCCAGATACTCAGCTGCCGCATCCATCACCTGATAGGCCGCCTCCGCCCGGGTAGAACCGGAACGAAATTCCTCTATAATGACCGGATATACATAGTCCATCCGCTTCCCGTCAGAGGAATGACCGGCATAGGAAAAATGGAAAAAATACTGAGGATTCTCATACTCGATCATGGTCGTGATCTCATCCACCCTGTCGTCACTGACAGAATCCGGAATATCCACCATACGGGAGGCATAGAGGGTGACGGGCTGATCATTCTCGTTATAACTTTCGATCTCATAAGCATCCAGATCCGTAATGAGAAATTCATTCAGGGAAGCACAGTAATCATTATAGAAGCTCTTCTCATCCGCTGACAGATCCTGATAATAGTACCGGGAGGAAAAGGCATTCCAGTAACTTAGATCCGTGATCTCCGGGAAAACATCCACGGATCCCTTTTTTGCTCTTCGCTTCGGTTTGGTGATGGTATAATCATCCGACAGATCGATACGATGACAAACAGGAACACCGTCATTAAGGGATGCCTCTACCCTCTTTGTATCCCCGGCCGCAAACGTGATCTGGGGACTGATACATAAAACCATACAGCCGGTCAATACACCGGCCAGTAACCTACGCCATCCGGATCTTTTCATAGTCTTTCCTTTCCCATTGCAGAACCTGACCACCAGTACCTACGATCCTTACTCTCTTCGCAGTCCCTCCGGAAGGGGACGATACTTCCCTGTATATTCCTCTACCTCGATCTGCATCATGGTAACAATGGACAGCATCCTCTCGTCAAAAACAAAATCACCCCGACCTGTCTGCGCCTTCATCAGGCATTGCATGGCATGTTCCTTGTGGGCTGTATCGGTAAGAAAGGTAATACTCCCCCTTCCGAACAGAGACTTATAGGTCATTCCATACTGACAGGCCACCCTTCCCTCAAAGGGGTGTACATCACACTCAATGGAAAAGGATGCCATGGGATTGCGTCGCATCACATCCAGCTTATGCCCTACATGGCTGCTGTGCAAATAGAGCACAAGCTTCCCCGTCTCCTTAAATTCATACCCATAATTCATAGGAATCACATAAGGCATATTCTCATCCGATAATCCCAGATGCAACACAAGGCCATGATCAAGGATATACCGGATCTCCTCCGGGTCCGTTATTTCAAGTTCTCTTCGTGTCATAACAAAGCCTCTCCCCTTCTATTTCACTACTGGGCGCCCCAAAGGTCACGTCTAAGATACAGTTTCATTCCAAGGGCGATGAGAATATCCAGCATAAACAGAATCGCCAGAAGGACCATAGCCGTCCGGTAACCCAGGTGATCTGCCATCACACCCATAAGCCCTGTTCCGATCACACCTCCGATTCCCGTTGCCGTAGTAATAACCCCAACAGCAGTTGCAGAAAACCGTCCGGAATACTTCATGGCGAGGGTCAAACAATTCGGGTAGATGGCACCACAGGCAAATCCCAAAACACCGCCTATTAAGATGGCAAGGGTTATATTGTCCGTAAAGTTCAGGGCAATGGTCAAAAAAGGAATCGCTACCGTTGCCGCCAAAAGGTTCCGTATGGCGTGCCGGCTAAACTTTCCGGAAATCAGACGGGATGGGATCATCATCATCCAGTAAACGGACAGAGCCAACTTACCTGCATCCGATTCCAGAACATCCACAAAATAGCTATTTACAAAAAAAGCAAAACCGTTCTCGAATCCCACATAGATCAGCATAATAAGACTAAGCATCAAAATGACCGGAAAAACCAGCTCTCCCTTGGGGGTTGCAGCATGCACCACTTCCTTCTTAATGGTCCAGTCTGCCTTCCTGTCATAAAGACCAATCAGACTAAGAATGGAGATTCCAAGAATGATCCAGAATAAAAACCGCCAGTCCACATCTGCCTTAAGGTAGGCTCCCACCACCAGAGGGGCAACGACTGATCCCAGTGCGTACATGGAAGTGATGGCACCGATCTTAAAACCGGAATCCTTATAGATATCTCCAACCGCCGCAATTCCCACAAACTGGGTGGTACTGGTGGCAATCCCAAGCACGAAAATTCCTATGAGAAACGCGACCTGGGAGGAGAACATACCGATCAGAACACAGCTTAGGATCTGGAGATAGACCATAAGGATCAGACTCTTTTTCTTACCAACATGATCTGCCCAACTTCCCAACAGGATGGGAGCCAGCATGGTGGAAAAAAGCTCCACTGTTGCAAACAATCCCATGGAAGTAATACTCAGATCATAGACCTTACCGATGGTATGAAGACTGGCCTGATAGCCACCGGATTCAAATCCATTGATAAAAATCAGTGAGAACAATGCAAGACAAAGCAGATCCACAAATCGCCTCTTCTTATCATCCATAGTACTTCTCCTTCCCGCCTTTTAATTCTCGCGTTGTGAGGATCACAATCTCCACCGAGATAGAAGGCAGCCTGCGTGAAGTGCTACTTCTTTCATCATTCCCTTACTACCAGTTATTATAACGCAGGTTACTGTTTTTGCCCATAAAAAAACTTCCCGAAGGGAATATGACTCCCTCGGGAAGACGTTATAAGTCCCATTATAACTTAATAATTCCAAAGGCATCCAGGACAGAAGATACCAGAATGATCAAACAGAACAGTGGGCAAAGATAACGGATCATAAACCGGAAGATCGGTCTTCTTCGGAACTTATGTCCATCCCGTGTGATCTCCTCTTCGATCTTATCCAGACCAATGACACGGTTGATCAGAATACAGGTAGATACCGCTGCCAGTGGCATCATAACGGAGTTCGTCAGGAAATCAAAGAAATCCAGAAACTGCATGCCGATGATCTTGACATGGGATAAAATTCCATAGCCAAGGGCAGACAGACTGCCAAGAGCGATCATGATCACCGCCATCAGTGCCGTTCCCTTCCTTCTGCTCCAGTGAAGCTCGTCCTCGAAGGTGGAGACAGCAGACTCTGTCAGTGCAATGGAAGAGGTCAAAGCTGCAAATAAAACCAGGGCAAAAAAGGCGATTCCAATGACACGACCAAATCCCATAGAGTGAAAGATCTCCGGCATGGTGATAAACATAAGAGAAGGACCCTTTCCCAGGTTCTCTCCTGCATCCGGACCGGAAAAAGCAAAAACAGCAGGAATGATCATAAGGCCTGCAAGGATCGCAATGGCAGTATCAAACACTTCCACCTGATCCGTACTCTCTTCGATGGAGACATCCTTCTTCATGTAGCTTCCGAAAGTGATCAGAATACCCATGGCAATGGACAGAGAATAAAACATCTGTCCCATGGCTGCCACTACCGTCATCCAACTGAAATTCTTAAGCTCCGGGACAAACATATATCGGATTCCCGCAAGAGCCCCCGGGCGGGTGGCAGAATAGATACTGATTACAAGGGCCAGCACCACCAGGATGGGCATCAGGATCTTCGATACACGCTCAATTCCACCCTTGACTCCCATGAAAATAATGGCCAGAGTCGCCAGACAGAATACCACGAACCAAATCTCCGGCTGTATTCCCGTAATAAAGGTGGTAAAATAATCATCCTCTGCCGGAGAAGCTGCCCCCCGGAAGATATAATCCACCAGGTACTTAAGGACCCATCCTCCGATGACGGAATAATAGGGAACGATCAGAATAGGGATAATGGCGTTCAGCCATCCTCCGGTCCGAATCAGGGGATGCTTCCCAATCGTCTTAAATGCCCCCACCGGACTTCTGTGGGTCATCCGTCCAAGGGAAGTCTCTGCCATAATCATGGTGTACCCAAAGGTCAGTGCCAACAGAATATAAATGAGGAGGAAGATTCCTCCACCATACTTCGCCAAAAGATATGGAAATCTCCAGATATTACCCAGTCCTACGGAGGCTCCTGCCGCCGATAGGACAAAACCTAATTTGCCCGAAAAACTGCTTCTTTTTTTCATTTGATATACCTTATTTCTAATATTATGGTCAGGACCTGTTACAGATCCCCCTTCATATACCGGAAGCATCTCCTCCGGTTACATGAAGAAAATTTCAGCATAGAGTATATCAAAATTCATGTATGGAAACAATAGTCTATTTTAGCGTTATCTAACCCTTTAACATACGGGCTTCAATGGCATCAATATCATACTCCAGATCAGAGTCCAGACGCTTGCCTCCCTTGGCAGACTTTTTCGCTTTAACGGAGGAACTCTTATAGTCATTCTTCAGCGCTGCCACCATCCAGGCAACCAGATTGTCCACATCCTGTGTCTTGGAAAGCTCATACTTCTCAGCGATATAATCCGGATCAAAGTGTCCTGCCTCTGCAATGGCCTTGATACCTTCCAGATCCAGATCTGCCGGAAGGGTCCTGGCAATGGAAAGCACCACATTCATCTGCTCCGCGGTCAGCTCAATCTTACCGGTGGGCTTTGCCTTCTTCTCTGCCTTACGGGGTGCCGGAACCACCTGGGCATCCACCACATCAATGGGGAGCTCCGTCTGTTCTCCCTGGATAAATCCGGCATTCAGATGCTTATCCTTATGGAGCTGGACGTAGAAGATCAGACCATAGACACGGCCGCCCTTACCGCCCTTCTTGGGCTTATATTCCACCGCCATATCCGTAATCTTATTGATTTCCTTCACTGCCACATCCACCACGTGACGCTTGAAATCTCCCCAGTCGGCGTACATCTTCTCAGGAGACGCCTCAACTGCCCTGTCATAATCCGGATAATCCGGATTCTCCAACAGGATATTACGGACAGAATCCAGGTTCGCATTCACAATTCCCATTAACAGACGAAGCTCCGACAACTGGAAGGTGATCTCAAAGAACTCATCCGCCCGTTCCTCTCCCTTGCGATAATAGGCTTTGGAACGCAGCAACTCATACAAACGAAAAGAATAGACATTCTTAAACTGGAGCATGGTAACAAGGGAAAGGGTGGTATAATTCCCCCGGATCCCATCAATATATTCCTGCAGATCCTGGTTGAACTTGATCTTAAAGGTTCCGTTCTCATAGGAGGCCCGGGTTACAACTGCGATATAGTCAAACTTATTGGACTTGGGATCCGTCCAGCCCACAGAACGGTTGGTCAGATTCTTACTAATCCGATCCAGCTTCTTGTAAATGGAGTGGTTATCCTCTGCACCCAAAGCGATCTTAAGGTCCTTGGCCTTAAACTTGCAGATAATACTTCCCTGATCGATCTCATAATCCTTCTGACGGATCTTACTCAAGGCGATAGCAATGATCTTATTCTCCTGGATAGATGACTTGTATTTGGCACCGATCAGAAAGTTCGACTTCTGATAGTCGCCATTACGATCTCTGTTTTTATCATAACCGGGTTCTGCCACCACCAGAACCTTATCCTGTTCTTTCTTCACAGTCCTCACCTCGTATCCTTAGCCGATTTTTTCCATAAAATGCCCTTTTCTCGGAACTTATGGAAAGAATCGGGCAATCCTACAGTTGCAAGGATACCATAATACCCCAGTCTTTACAATACATCAAGTAGATTTTAGCCGATTTTTTCCATGATATCTTTTTTGTGCCACTTATGGAAGAAATCGGCTTTTTTCAGGGATGTACCTCCCAAAAACTTATGGAAAAAATCGGTTCCTCTCCTGTTTTCTCCGGAAAAAAAAGGACAATTCCTCCAGCTCAACGCTACTTATGGAATTTTTAGGACAATATGGTGGGGTTTTTCCTTTACTTCTGGAAAAAATAGGATATCGCCCCTTGATTCTGTCCTAATTTTTCCAGAAGTTCCCTATCATATCCTCTGTTTTCCTCTCTACTTCCGGAAAAATTAGGATATTGATGGAGGTTATTTCTCAACTTATGGAATTTTTAGGACAATAGCAATGTCTTTTGCTTTAACTTCTGGAAAAAATAGGACCGTATTCCCCTGCTGTTGTCCTATTTTTTCCATACTTTCCCTGTATTGTCCTGATCTTTCCGGGAGTTTACCGCATTTTTCCAGAGTTTTGTCCTAATCTTTCCATACCCTCTGCCCTGATTTTTCCGGTTCTTTGCCGTATTTTTCCAGAGCTTTGTCCTAATCTTTCCGGTTCTTTGTCCTGATCTTTCCATGAAGAAA
>CADCQT010000197.1 GCA_902803645.1 uncultured Lachnospiraceae bacterium
AAAACATTGATTTTGTTGAAAACCACGATTCGAGGTCTCTTTTTTTGTTACATCTGTCCGTTTTATCCTACTGTCTTTTACGAGATAATGAGACCAAATAACGTTAGAAGCACGCCAAAGACAAATGAGGAGGTATCTATGGCTAAAACGAAGAATACGAAAAACACAACGGTCTCGTTTTGGAACAGTGTCAAAACGAAACTGATCGCTGTCATGATGATCATCTGTATTGTACCAATGGCCATTTCTCTGACCATAAGCACTGAAAATTCTGTCGCGCAGGCAGTCAAGGATGCACAGGAAAAGGGTCTGCAACGTGCTCAAATCGTTGAGAACGAATTCCAGACGATTTTCCTCCAGAATGTACGAGTAATGGAAGCCATCTCCCACAGCCGGGAGATCAAAGATTTTATCCTGGACTCTGACCACAAAGATCTGGACCGGATACAGCAGTATCTGATCACCTTGAATGAACACCTCGGAGACGGAAACGATATCATCGTGGAAGAAGCTTCCGGTCAGCAGCTTGTTCGAACCTCCGGTACTCTTGTCAATGTGGCGGACCGCGAATTTTTCCAGGAAGCCCTCACCGGCAAAGAGGTTATTTCCGATGTCCTGATTTCAAAATCCACCGGTCTTAAAGTGGTTATTTTGGCAATTCCAATCAAGGACCAGGAAAATAACAAGGTCATCGGTGTTGTACAAAAATCCTATGACCTCTCCTTCCTTCACGAATTCCTTGCCGGAACCGTGGATGAAGCCGCCAAGGAGGAATCCTTTATTTTAGACCGGGAAGGCAATCTGATCGCCCACTCCGGATACGAGCTCAAGCCGGAGGACGAAGCTCCAAACTACAGCAATCTTCCGTTCTTCTCGGATCAGAAGACCGAAGGAAACTATATCACACAATTTGAAGGCAAAAAGTCTCTGATGGGCTTTCAAAAAGAGGAACAGACCGGTTGGATCGTTGTATCCGCCGTTGATTACAACAAGACCATCGCCTCTGCCAAGCGAAGTGCCAACCTGACCGTTGTCATCGGTATCATTATGCTGATCATTGCAATCGGTATCTCTCTGACCATGGCGAATTCCTTCACCAAACCGCTCCATCTGCTCAATGCTTGCATGAGCCTTCTGGCTGTCGGCTCCTTCCGTCAGATCGAGCAGTATACCGGGCGTAAGGACGAATTTGGTGAAATTATTCGAAATACCAATTCCGTCATTGACAAGTTGAGAGGCATTATCCAAAACATCAAGAATTCCACGGCTGCAGTCAACAATTCTTCCGAGGACGTTGCCGAAACCGACAACCAGATTTCCCAAGCCTCTGAAAGTGTTGCAACCGCAGTTCAGGATATTTCTTCCGGTGCTGCACAGCAGGCGAGTGAAATTGATGAAGTGACCGAGAACGTAAATCGGATCAGCGAAGCCAACCAGAAGGTACAGTCCAATACCCAGACCCTGACTTCCCTCGCTTCCGATATGCAAAAGGAAAGCTCGGTTTCCTCCGAGAACCTTACCTCTCTTCAGCATAGCAGTGAAAAGATGAGTGAAAGCATTCTTCAGATTGCTGAAAAAGTCGGAGCCACCAGTGTTGCGGTTGAAAACATCAACTCCAAGGTCGAAGAGATTGCCTCCATTGCCAATCAGACCAACCTTCTGTCTCTGAATGCCTCCATTGAGGCTGCAAGAGCCGGTGAAGCCGGACGGGGCTTTGCCGTTGTTGCCGAGGAAATCAGCACCCTTGCCGATAACTCCAAGAACCTTGCAAGTGTCATCCGTTCCGAGATGGATATTCTTCTGTCCAAATCCAGCTCAGCGGTTGAGATGTCCGATGCGGTTCGGAAAGAGAACGAACGCCAGCAGGACATTATCTCCTCCACTGTTCAAAGTGTTAAGGATATGATTGATGATATTTCCTCCACCGCAGCAAGTGCCAGAAGCATCGAGACAGAAGTCGACGGCTGTATCAATGCCAATGGTGTCGTATCCAATGCCATGTCCTCTCTGTCTTCTGTCAGTCAGGAGAATGCCGGTTCCGCCGAGAATACCGGAGCATCGGTTGAGGAGCTTTTTGCAACGGCTACCACCCTTGCAGAGTCAGCTGACGCATTAAAGGAAATTTCCGATCAGCTGAATCACGAGATGGCATTTTTCCGTTAATCTCAACGATGATAACGTTTAAGAAGCGGCTCCCGGCTGATGGCCGGAGAGCCGCTTTAACTGTCTCTATTTATATAATTTCACTTTGTCAAAGGTCACCCTGGAATTCATACCAAACATCCCCCATGGCATTCCCTGGGATAAATACATTCGTGTTGTAAATGCCACTTCATCATTTACATACATCACAACCACACCACCGGAAATCACAAGAGAAATATGCAGCTCCTCTTTATTGGAAAAATCATAATCCAAAGTGGACTGCGCTACCGAATCCCTTATGTTGCCGGTATTGTAAAACTCGATTCGATTGGCTGCCGGATTCAAGGCGATATTCATATTACCCACGTTGTCATCGTTGGTATGGAAGGCAAATCCGAACATTCCCTTGTCATCGTAATCCCGGATGGTTGTCTCCAAACGGTAACTTCCCATCAGACGAGGAAAACCCACAGCCTCATAGGCATCCCCCGAAAAGGCATAGCTGTCCTTCTTTTGGCTTACATGATCCGTCATCTTCAGCGGAGATAAGGCAATTTCCCCGGATAACAGCTCCTTCACCTTCGGATTCATCACCGGCGAAAGACTTCCATCCTCCTGCTTCTTCAGCAGATGGGCCACCAGATTACCGCCCCAGTCATATTCTTCGCTGTCGTCATGGTTCCTCTTGGTTCCGTTCCAGCCCACCACGTAGAGCTCCTCTCCATCCGTCTCCAGTCGCCCTGCATAGAAACCGTTGCAATCAAAGGTATCCCGCTCCGGCTTTACAAATTTTTGTGTCGGCGCGTCGGCTACGCGATAGTGAACCTGGCGATTCGGCCACTGGTCGGAGAAAGACAGATACCACTTGCCCTGATATGGAAGCAGGGTCGGACATTCCATATTGGAATCCGTTCCCATATCATTTTCAAAAAAGACACCGCCATCCTTCCAGTGGGTCAAATCCTTTGAGGTATATTTTACAATGACGCCGTTGTCTTCATAACGGGTGGTTACCAGCATCCAGTAGCACTTTTCCTCTTCCATATAACGGACATAGGGATCGCGAAAATCATTCTTGGAGTAATGCTTGTCCGCGGTAAAAGTATCTTCCGGAATCTTTGTCCACTTTTTCAAATCCGTACTGGTAGCATGCATCACAGCTTCCTTCGGCTCAAAGACATCATTATGCCCGGTATAAAAAGCATGGTACACACCCTTTGCATCGCGAACTACGCTTCCGGTACCAAGGGCAATATCCTGGTCTTCTCCACTGTCTCCAAAGTTGATGACCACGCCTTTGTCATCATAGGTGCAATAATCACTTGTATCCATCAGTGCCCAGGGATGGTAACCCTGTTTTCCGCTTCTCTGATCTGCCAGATAAAAAATATGATAGGTTCCATCCTCGTAGAACGGCATGGTGTCCCCTACATATCCTTCCACGGATAAAGGGAATAAATCGTGATTGTCCATCTTCTCTCCCAAGTATGCCTCCTGTGCTTCCTGTTCTGTTTCCCCTTTGGTTACTGTCCCGCAGCCTGCCATACTTACCCCCATGACTACCGCCAGTAATCCACATAACCACTTTCTCATACGACCCTCCAATCGATGCATTTGCACTATTTTTCGCAAAACTAAGTTTGCGTTTGCAATATAATCATACCAATAAAGTTGTGCATTTGCACTATCTTTATCTCAGTCGGGGTTACAATCTCCGACTGAGATAAACGCTCCGCGAGGATGCGCAGAGATTTGCGTCAGCTACGCTGACGCAAATCTCGCGCCAAGTCTCGCGAGCGAGACTTGAAAAAAATCTTATGGGTTATTAGGGGCGTTCCATCAGAAACCATGCATTTCAATCGATTGGCTGCTTTTTACACAAATACAAAAGATGGTTCGCACTTCCCAGCAGTTCTCTTTTTTCTGCGTGGGATAAATACCAGTCGGACAGCTTCCTAAAGTCATCCTCAGAGACTGCAAAATCCAGTCTGTGCTCGATCGGCTCAATCAGACCGTCCATGCCTGCCGTCGTAATATGCGTTACAGATTTGCTTTCAAACAACTCTTCAAATTCCGTAATGTCATAACCGGTAAAGAGCTGCTCCTTAAAATGCCGGACCTGATGGTCTTTGGTAA
>CADCQT010000198.1 GCA_902803645.1 uncultured Lachnospiraceae bacterium
GCGACCGGGTGTTTTTCAAAAAGGGGGGTTATAAAAATATAAAAGGGGAAATGACTTAAGGAACTTTGAAAGGGGGTTAATTCCTTAAGACATGTATTAGTATACTTCCAGATCCCCCTTTCTGCAATATACAAACCGACAGGATATACAAAGTATGATGGTGAAAATTGTGCAATATGCACAAAAGAGTAGCAAAGAGTGGGGAGATGGTACTTTTTGAAGGGGAAATAGGTTAGAATGTGAGTATATGTCTACATTAGAAAATTTATATAGGAACTTAATAAATAAGGAAGATCTTCGCCACAGTATTTCAGGTCTTCGTCAGGTCCTGCGGGAGTCTAAAGAGCTTGAAGAAACGGGAGCTTCAAGGGAAGAAAATGCAGCAGGCCTTTTATATGGAATGCTTGAAGAGGATGGCGGAATCGAATGCCTCCTTACGGTCTTATCGGATGAGGATCCTAAGACCAGGAAGAATGCCGCCCTTTTAGTGGGAGAGCTATGGGAAGTGATGCGGGAAGAGGATGTTGTACTTTGCATTCGCCGGCTGTATGACAGCTATGGTTCGGAATTGACCCGGTTTGTGCTTGCTTCCTATCTTACGGGACTTGAGAATCTGACCCGTCGCGTGGAGCTTCCGGATGATATGCGGTTATTACTGGGGGACCGGTTGGCGGCAATTGATTCCATGGGAGAGATTCCGGTTCAGGAGAGAAAGCATATCATCTCGGAGAGGAAGGCGCTTTT
The DNA here is from genome assembly GCA_902803645.1 of uncultured Lachnospiraceae bacterium. Classification (GTDB taxonomy): domain Bacteria; phylum Bacillota; class Clostridia; order Lachnospirales; family Lachnospiraceae; genus Weimeria. Next base: position 745 of record CADCQT010000198.1, read on the forward strand.
TGGCCTGTTGCACCTTGGGGATGAGGATGAGAAGGTATTGTATCGTATGCCGGATGACAGGTTTGACATTCTGCTTACAACAGATCCTTCGGATCGGGAGCTTTTATTTTCCCAGGTGAAAAGAGAGACAGAAGCGGCAAAGATCCTTCCCTTTGGAATTTTGGTATCCGGTAAGGCAAGAGATCGTGTTCAAAGCATTGGTCTGTACGAACATATGATGTACCGTATTCTGCCGGATAAGGCGGTTCCTTTCCGCAGTGACCGGTTAAGGGAAGCTCTTTTATATTCGGATTTTGGAAGATTTCTCGATGGCTGCTATGGCGAATCGGCGCATCTTCTTTTCCGCGTTTTTCTCCATGCTCCATACGAAGATAAGAAGAGAGCTGCTGTTATCAAAAAGTTAGAAGGGGAGCTGGAGTTCTACGGATCCGGTCGCTTAAAGGCCGATAAATCGGAGGCGGATCTGCATCTTCATTTCTTCCTGCAAAAGAGCGGTAATATGGGGCTTTTTGTTCGCCCCTTAGCTCAGGTCGATAACCGGTTTTCCTATCGTAGGGCTGAGCTTGATACCTCTATGGCTCCCCGTAAGGCAGTCAAGATGGTGACCCTTTTGGCTTCTGAGCTTGCAGCAGATGCCAGAGTGATCGATCCCTTTGCGGGGACAGGTACCCTTCTGATCGAACGCGAGAAGGCGAAGGCTACAGAGGAGATGTATGCCCTGGATACCTATGGGGAGGCGGTTACGATAGGTAGAGAGGCAGCCTGGGCAGCTGGTGTTCGGATTTTATATGTGCACCGGGATGCAGCATCTTTTACGGATGACAAGCCTTTTACAGAGATTCTTTCGGAACTGCCGGATCTCTTCCATAAGGAGGCGGAGGAAAAGGGCCGCTTCTTTGAGGAACTTGGGAAGATCACAGAGCGCCTTTTGGAAAGCGGGGGCGTGGCTTTTTACCTTACATCCGAAGGGAATGCAATGAAATCCATGGTACGGCGCTGCGCCGGTCTTACCTTTGACCGTGAGATACCCTTTGATAAAACAAGAAGTATATTTATCCTTCATAAGAAGTAGACAAGGACCGTTTGAGCAACATGAGTGACATCAGTACATCAAAAGCACAGACTGCGGGGCAGGATCGCATGTTATATAACATTTTGGAATCCTTTTGCCGCATGAATCATGTTTATGGCCGGGTGTATGATCGCCGGGGGCAGATGCAACAGGATTTCTTTACAGATCCGGTTGCAAAGGAATTTTTTACAAAGAGGATCCCGCAGGAGCAGGTGATGCTGCTGTTGTCTTCTTTTCGGGATTATGATGCGGAAAATGTGATGAGTGCAAGGACGGATTCGCCCTCTTTGATGCTTCGAGCTGTTGCCCTTCGGGGAGATAACGGGGAACTTCGGAATGTTATGATCCTTTATGGAATCGATAAAAGTGCCGAGGAGGGACTGGAGCTGATCCCTGAGGAGCTGCTGCGGACGAGTTCTGTTTCTTTTGATGAGGGATGTGCCTTTCTGGAGCAGTTCGGCCGGGGATACTTCCGGCAGAAGGTTCGCTTTGATCTGTTGGAAAGTGATTTAGCAGAGAAGAATGCTGCCCAGAAGTCTTTGGAGCAAAGCCTTAAGAGAAGTGATGTAATGACGGGCCTTCTGAAAATGCTTGAGTCTGAGTACGATTTTCGGAAGGTGGCTGAGGATATCCTAAAGGAGACGGCGGACTATCTTTCCTTAAGTGATGGCTTCATTCTTCGGCTGTCTGCTAATACTTCGGAAAAGGGAGAGCCTCTGGTGGATATGATCTGTGAATTTCATGGGGAGGATCTTCCCACCCTTGCACCACGGATGGCAGATCTTCCCCGGTCCTCTGTTCCTTTTTTTACAGGAAAGAGTTATACCATTGCGTCAGATTCCATTATGCCGGAGGATTTTCAATCTTTTTTTCTTTCCTATGATATTACAGCCGGGGTCTTTCTACCCCTGTATATCCGGGATGAACTGGGGATGTATCTGTGCCTTACCCAGCGGAATACTCCCCGTAAGTGGTCGGTGGAGGAGATCCACTTCCTTAACGATGTCAGAAGGATCATTCAGACCATTCTCTCAAAGCGTATCACGAAGAACTCTTTGGCTTCTTCCTATGCGGCCATTGATGAGATCCTGGAGAATACAGGCTGTGGTATCGCTGTATATGCAGATGACAACCAGGAACCTTTGTATCGCAATGTGACCTTCCGGGAGCAGCTTACGGATGTGATGGATCGGGAGATCTTCCAGAGACAGTTTGTGACCCATCCGGGGAGTGCGCCGGAGGATGGTCATGATAACAGATCCAGGGAATTCTATGCGGATGGTGCCGGAAAGTGGTTTTCCTGTTCTTCTTGCAGGATCAACTGGGTGGATGGCCGAAGTGTTAAGATGTTCACCCTTTATGATATTACCCAGCTTAAGAAGTATCAGAAGAAGATACAGGAGCAGGCAGATCTCGATGATCTTACCGGACTTTACAATCGTCACCGGTTCCATTCCGATTTCGAGAAATACATCCGGGATGCGATCCGGGGAGATGGGGACGGTACCCTTCTGTTCCTGGATTTGGATGACTTTAATGCCTTAAATGACGGCCTTGGTCATATTCTGGCTGACCGTTTCCTGGCGATGGCGGCTGAGGCTCTCCTGCGTATTGCGGACAGAGATGCCCAGTGTTATCGGATCGGTGGGGATCAGTTTGCGATCCTGATTCCGTTCTCGGGGAAGGCTAAGGCAAAGGGGATCGTGGATACGATCCTGAGTCGTTTTGCAAAGCCCTGGACCCTTGAGGAGAATGATTACTACTGTACCGTGGGAATCGGTGTGGTACAGTTTCCTACGGATGGGGATCAGGTGGATGTTCTTACCCAAAGGGCGGACTATGCCCTTCATGCAGCAAAGAAAAAGGGTAAAAATGAGGTGGAATGTTATTCCAGCGTTCAGACCAATGTCCCTGTGGCCCGTTTGGATATTGAAAAGGCCATGCGAGAGGCTGTGGCAGAGGACTGCAATGAGTTTGAAATCTATTACCAGCCGGTGGTGGATGTTTCAAAGCCCGGTCGCCCCTGCTGTGGTGCTGAGGCCTTGGTCCGCTGGAATTCTTCCAAGTTTGGCTTTATGATGCCGGACAAGTTCATTCCGCTGGCTGAATACCTGGGGCTTATTGTGCCCATCGGAGAACATGTGCTTATCGAAGCCTGCAGAAGATGCAGGTACTGGAATGACTACGGTCACCCGGAATACAAGGTGAATGTGAATCTGTCCATTGTTCAGTTGATGCAAAACAACATTGTCCAGGTGATCGAGAATGCAATGGATCTGACGGGGATTACTCCGGAGAATCTGACTCTTGAGATCACCGAAGGCCTTGCAATCCATGATCTTGCAAGAGTCTGCGGAACCTTAGAGGAGATCCGCAGTCTGGGCTGTCGGATCGCTCTTGATGATTTTGGTACAGGATACTCTTCACTGAATCATCTGAAGGAACTGCCTCTTGATGTGATCAAGATCGACAAATGTTTTGTGAATGATGTTGGCCGGGATCAGTTTTCGGATGCCTTCATCAAGACGGTTTCAGATCTTGCCGGCACCATTGATGTGAATGTAGTGGTGGAAGGTGTGGAAGAGCCGAGACAGGAGAAGGCTCTTGACCATATGAAGATCGATATGATCCAAGGATATCTGTATGACAGGCCTCTTTGTATGGAGGATTTTGAGCGGAAATATCTTTGAAGAGAATATCTTTGGTGGTAACACCCCGGCGATGCCATGCAGGCATCACCGGGGTGTTGCTTTTGCCCGGGGGCGAAAGAAGGCGAAAGAAATTGATAAAATTTGAAAAAAAGATTTGACAACGTGCTGTACTTTTGATAATATACAGAGGTCGGCGCGAGAGAGTGCCGGCGACAGTATAAGTTGCGGAAGTGTCGGAACTGGCAGACGAGCAAGACTAAGGATCTTGTGGCAGCGATGTCGTGTGGGTTCAAGTCC
>CADCQT010000199.1 GCA_902803645.1 uncultured Lachnospiraceae bacterium
CTGATTAATTTCATCTAATGACATTTTACTCATAATCTGTTACACCTTATCCCTAGGATGCGCTAACGTCATCAAGAATAGCTGTAACCTCAAAAATGGATACAAGGTCATTACCATTCTTTCCGATACCGTTAATAAATAATGCGTCACTTTTTCTGGAAGCCTTGACATTACGGTCAATTTCAGACTCTCCAAGATCAATGACTTCCCGAACCTCGTCTACCAATACACCAACCAGTCCCTGCTCTTCCATCTTTAGGATAATAATCCTAGACTTATTGGTGATCACATCATCTCCAAGTCCCATTTTTCTTCGGATGGACATAACAGGTACAACCTCACCACGAAGGTTGATGATACCGATATAATGATACTGAACCTTCGGTACTCTTGTAATCTTTTGCATTCTACCGATATTGTCTACATAAGAGATATCAAGACCATACTGCTCATCGCCGATCTTAACGACAATATACTGCTTCTTCTCTTCATCCACCGGTTCAAGATCTCTGCGCTTTACGTCCTTTTTCTCAAGCTCTTTCTTTTCTTCAGCCATGATAAACCCCCTTAAAACATTGCGTTTGCATCAAGGATCAATGCAACTTCACCATCTCCAAGGATGGTTGCACCGCTGATCATCTTATTGTTATCGATCACCTTGCCAAGAGACTTGATAACGATCTCCTGCTGACCAATGAGATTATCAACCACAAGTCCTGCATAATTATCGCCCTTCTTAACGATAACCACAGTCAAATACTCCGGTTTCTCTTCCATCGGTTCACAGTCAAGGACATCATCCAGATGGATCAGAGGAATAACAAGGCCTCTTAAGTAGATAACCTCCTTCGCCTGCACATACTTGATATCACTAACAGGAATATTCTCAATGTTCATAATGGATGCAAGAGCAATTGCGTACTTTTCATCCCGAACTTCAACCATAAGTGCCTGAATAATGGCAAGAGTAAGCGGAAGACGGATGGTAAAGGTTGAACCCTGACCAAGTGTTGACTTAACTTCAACATCTCCACCAAGAGCCTCAATATTGGATTTAACAACATCCAGACCAACGCCTCGTCCGGAAATATCGGTTACCTTCTTAGCCATGGAGAAACTTGGCATGAAGAGGAAGTCGATAATTTCCTTCTGCGTCAGATTCTCAGCATCTTCTTCTGATACAAGGCCACGCTCAACTGCTTTTGCCTTTACTCTTTCGGTATCAATTCCGCCACCGTCATCTCCTACCTGGATAATAACGTTATTGCCCTCCTGGAACGCATTAAGGAAAATCGTTCCGTTTTCAGGCTTACCGGATTTCGCACGCTTCTCCGGATCCTCAATTCCGTGGTCAGCTGAGTTACGAAGCAAATGCTGCAGAGGATCACCGATCTGATCAACTACGGTACGATCAAGTTCTGTCTCCTCACCGGTCATAACAAGTTCCATAGGCTTTTTGAGCTTACGTGACAGATCTCGAATCATTCGAGGGAATTTGTTAACCGTATTCTCGATAGGAACCATTCGAACCTTCATGACAGATTCATGAAGCGTGGTGGTAATACGCTCAAGATACTCGATTTGTTCCTGGAAGGACTGACGGTCGTAGTCGCCGCTTCCTCCATCAGAAGAACTGATGGACACAAGAGAGTTCTTGGCAATGATAAGCTCGGAGACCTGATTCATCAAAGCGTCCAGCTTTTCGATATCAACACGAACGGTACGTGCGGTAACCGGCTTATTAGCATTCTTTTTGTTGTTATTTGCTGCTGCAGGCTTTTCTGCCTTTGGAGCAGACTTTGCAACCGGAGCAGGTGCAGGTGCTGCTGCCTCTGGTGCAGGAGCCGCCTCTGGTGCTGCTGCCTCTGGCGCCGGTGTAGGTTCCGGTGCCTTATGCTGGTACATCTCCGGTGTCACCTTACCGCATTCAACTGTCTCAATTTCAGAAACAGCTACCACAGCCTGCTGGATTGGCTCTAATTCGCTTGTGGTGCTTACAATGAATGAAAAATCAAATTCAAACTTCTCATCTTCCACATCCTGAGCACTTGGAGAATAGAATAAGATTTCACCAAAGTCCTCAACGGCCTTGAATACAAGGAATGCTCTTGCTGCCTTAAGTAGGCAGTCCTTATTGATATGCGCCGTGAACCCGTAAAGGATGGAACCACCTTCTGCGGCATGTGTCAACTTTGCGAGATCTTCCTCTTCAAGTTTAAGATTCTTATATATCTCAGAAGATTCCTCCTGTGCAGGTGCTGCTGCCTCTGCAGGAGAGCTCTGGGTGGCATCGCCATCAGAAGCTGCAGCTGGAGCCGGCTGTCCACCGCCCTCAAGGAAATCATTTAATCTTTGGATCAGAGCGGCATTGTCCTCTTCGCCTTCATTTGATGTCTGTTTAACGGTATCCACGTATGCTTCAATGGCATCAAGACAGTCAAACAAAATATCAATAAGGGAAGAATTAACCTTAACGGTATCATTGCGTACCTCAGAGAACACGTTCTCCATGTCATGGGTCAGATGCTGCATCTTCTTAAAGCCCATGGTACCAGCCATTCCCTTCAGAGAGTGTGCTGCACGAAAGATTTCATTGATCGTGTCTTTGTTCTCAGGCTCTTTCTCGAGAATCATAATATTATCGGAAAGTGCCTGAATGTGCTCATTCGATTCATCAATGAAAATATCAAGATACTGACTTACATCCATTTCCTATACCCCCAATTCTTTAGTGATAGAATTTGCGATTTCGGTAAGCGGAACCACCTCATCAGAAAGCCCCATCTGAGCAACTGACTTTGGCATACCATAAACAACACAAGAGGCCTCATCCTGGGTAATGGTATAGACTCTCTTTGCCTGTCTAAGTCCGGCGATGCCTTTGGATCCGTCTGCTCCCATCCCCGTCATTACAACACAGAGAATGTTCTCCTGCATAATATCACGAAGGGAATCATACATTACATCTGCACACGGTCTTAAATTGTTCACTGGTGGTCCGTCATAGACATGAGACTTCAGAACACCTCTGCTCTTCTCTTCCACAACGAAGTGACGACCGCCGGGAGCAATATAGATCCAGTCCGGTTTCAGTATTTCTCCATCCTCCGCTTCCTTGACTCGAACCTTAGAATCACTGTTGATCCGTTCTGCAAGGGAAGCGGTAAAGCCCTTTGGCATATGCTGCACCACCACCACCGGAACTCCCAGATGGGACGGGAGTTTAGGGATCATGGTATGAAGTGCCTGTGGCCCTCCTGTAGAGCAGGCAACTGCCACCAGCTTATACTGTCCCGCAAGTGAGCTTGGCTTTTTC
>CADCQT010000200.1 GCA_902803645.1 uncultured Lachnospiraceae bacterium
CAGCAGACAAATTCCTGTCCGAATCCGTGCGCATCCTCGCGGAGCGTTTAACTCAGTCGGAGCTTGTACCCCGACTGAGTTAAAAAAGAGACCGGACTAGCCGGTCTCTCCTATGGGTAAGAGATTAAACTACAATACCCTGATTTTCTTTTGTTGCTCTGGCAGCTCTTGCCTTCTTCTTTGCAGACTTAGGACCCTGCTTCTTCTCGTCAATTACCTTCTTGGACTTCAGGTAAACACGAGCGATCCACCAGAGTGGAGTCGCGATGAAAATAGAAGAATAGGTACCGCAGACCACTCCGATGAGAAGCGGGAATGCAAACTCACGGATAGAGGATACACCCAGGATCAAAAGCATCAGGACAGTAAGTGCTGTTGTGAAAGAAGTACTTACAGAACGGGTAATGGTCTGTGTAACAGAACGGTTTGCCAGCTCTGCGAGGGTATCCTTATCTACCTTGGCAAGGTTATGCAGGTTCTCACGGATACGGTCGAATACAACGATGGTATCGTTGATGGAGTATCCGATGATGGTAAGGATACAAGCCACGAATGCAGATCCCACAGAAACACGGAATACAGCATAAACAGCTAAGGTAACCAGCACATCATGGATCAGAGCAAGAACTGCACTTGTTCCGAATCGGAAATCCCGGAAACGTACCCAGATGTACAGCAGAATGAAGCATACTGCCACAACGACTGCAATAGCAGAGGAACGACGCATCTCACCGGAGATGGTGGAGCTGATATTCTCAGAGGTAATATCCTTCTCCTTCACACCGAACTTATCCTCTAATGCTGTATTTAAAGCCTCACGCTCGGAAAGATCCAGGACGCGGGTCTTGATGATAACAGAATTGGAACCTGTCACCTTCTGGTTCTGAATATTGTTATCTCCTGTGATCTTGGCAACAACAGGAACCACCTTGGTATCCAGATCCTTCATGGAATAATCTTCCTTGAAGTTAACCGTTGTAGATGTACCACCGGAGAACTCAAGGTCATAGTTCAATGCCTTGCCGCTCTTAGAAGCACCTGCCACCATTCCACAGATTCCTGCAGCGATTACTGCAAGAGAGATTACAAAAAATACTGTCTTCTTCTGGATAAAGTTAATGGTATTAAGCTTCCACATATGGCCGTAGATCTTTGCATCCTGACAGCCTAAGTTGTAGAAGGCATTCAATAATACTCTTGTAACAAAGAGTGCTGTAAACATGGACAGGCAGGTACCAAGTCCAAGTGTAATGGCAAATCCCTTAACGGTTCCTGTACCGATAGCACCAAGTACAACAGCAACAATCAGGGTCGTGATATTACCGTCGATGATAGCGGATAAAGCCTTATGGAAACCGTTATCAATCGCAGCTCTTGTGGTCTTGCCTGCTGCGATCTCCTCCTTGATACGGGAGAAAATAATAACATTGGCATCAACAGCCATTCCGATACTTAAGATGATACCGGCAATACCGGGAAGTGTCAGGGTAATGCCAAATATCTGCAGTATAGCAAGCATAAGCTCTGTGTAGAAAACAAGAGCAAGAGCAGCCATGCAGCCCGGGAAGAGATATGCGATCACCATAAAGAGCATAACAAGTGCAATACCGATGGCAGCAGCCTTAAGGGATGTAGCCAGTGCATTGGCACCAAGGGTAGCTCCTACGACCTGAGAGCGGATCTCCTTCAGCTTGAGATCAAGTCCACCGATACGGATATAGGATGCCAGATCCTTGGCCTCCTCAATATCCTTATGTCCGTCGATCACAGCCGATCCGTCTGAAATCTGGTTCCGTACAGAAGGAACAGATACGAATCTTCCATCATAGTAGATACCAATCGAATCATTGTTCTTCTCATAGGCTTCCTTTGTAGCCTCGGCAAAAGCCTTGGTTCCCTTCGCATCCAGAGAGATATTAACCACAGGCTCCTTCTGCCTGGTTGCCTCATCCTCCTGGTAACCTGCCTCTGCACTCTTTACCTGAGAACCGTCAAGGACAATGGAACCGTCCTTCTTCAGAGATTCAATGGTCACACCCTTTGCCAGAGCATAATTGCCCTTAGTCTGGTCAAAGGAGTAGTTCTCTGTCTTACCATCAGAAGCATAATGCTTGATGAAGTACAGATCACCCGGTGTACCCAGCTCCTCAAGGATGGCATTGGCATCCTTGACCCCCGGGATTTCCACTGCAATACGGTCATCTCCCATCTGGTACACACTTGCCTCTGTGGTATTGGACTCATTGCCAAGATCATTCTCAATTCGCTTCTGCAGCTTCATGATGGTATCCTGGATCTGCTCCTTTGTGGCGTCGCCCTCAATCTGATATACGATGGAAGCACCACCGGCCAGATCAAGACCAAGCTTCAGTCCGTTCTTGCCATCCTTTAATGTATCGCGAACAACGAGGCTAGCAAAATAGCCAAGAAGAACGACGATCACCAGGAAGATTGCAAGAACTGCAATTGACTTTCCTTTGTTCTTACTTTTCATTTGGTTTACACTCCGTTTCGTTTTTTTATATATTTATAACCCCGGGCCCTTGCCAGGAGATTATTCTTATATCTTATGCTTCCTGTGCATCCTTTGCCGCCTGGGCAGCCTTGATCATAATAGCACACTCTACCCGCTTTTTCTCTAATGCACAGCCAACATCATAAACTCCGCGAACATTTCCTGTGAAGTTATAAGCATTTGCAGAACAGCCACCGCTACAGTAGAACTTAGCAAAACAACTTCTGCACTTCTCACGGGTATAGACATTGCATCCCTTAAACTCTGTCACAATGTCCTGTCTGTCGATTCCGGTAAAAACATTACCAATCTTAAAATCAGGCTTACCCACAAACTGATGACAAGGGAAGATATCACCGTTTGGAATCACCGATACGTACTCGGTTCCTGATCCACAGCCGGACAGACGCTTGTAGACACAGGGGCCGCCCTCTAAATCGATCATAAAGTGGAAGAAGGTAAATTCCTTATCGGTCTTGTAACGCGCCACCATTTCCTTAGCCAGGATATCGTACTGTTCTTCCAATACCGGAATATCCTCTGTCTTAAGAGCATAGTCCTCTTCCGGCGGAGCCACCACCGGCTCGATGGAGATCTCATGGAATCCAAGATCTGCCATATGAAGAATGTCCTTGGCAAAGTCCAGATTGTTACGGGTATAGGTTCCGCGCACATAGTACTGCTTGCCTGCCTCTTCCCGCATAGCAGCAAACTTCTGGTACTTAGGAACGATGGTGTCATAAGTGGGGCCACCGTCATGACGGGGACGCATCATATCATGGATCTCTTTACGGCCGTCGATAGAAAGGACCACATTGTCCATCTCCCTGTTGGCAAACTCCATAATATCATCATCCAGAAGAACACCGTTGGTGGTAAAAGTAAAGCGGAACTTCTTACCGGACTCCGCTTCTCTGGAACGACCATAGGCAACCAGCTGCTTCACCACATCAAAGTTAAGGGTAGGCTCTCCACCGAAGAAATCCACCTCAAGGTTCACACGGTTACCGGAGGATGCGATAAGGAAATCCAGTGCCTGCTTCCCCACCTCAAAGCTCATAAGCTCTGCCTTCTTACCGAAGTAAAGTCCCTCATCTGCAAAACAGTACTTGCAGGAAAGATTACATGCATGGGCCACATTCAGACACATAGCCTTAACCACGGTGGGGCGCTTTGTATAATCGATCACCCGTCCCTCATACTCATCCGGAGTAAATAAAGCCTTCTCCTCCTTAAGGGTTGTGATCTCATCATAGGCCTCCCCGATCTCATCCCTTGGGATGGAAGGGTACTTCGCCGCTGCATTTTCGATCACCTGCTCCTTCGGTGTGTTTTCATACTCTGCGATCATATCATAGGTAACATCATCTACCACATGGATCGCTCCGGAATTAACGTCTAAAACAATGTTATAACCGTTGTTTTTATACTGATGAATCAAACTAATAACCTCTTACTAATAAAATTAAGACTCTGTATAACGCACAAATGACCGAACGCTAAGAAGCGTTCGGCCCCTGTTGTGCAATCCTAAAGTCAAATTACTTTGCGTGCTCGCAGGTCTGGTTACCTACTGTGCAGCTTGTCTTGCATGCAGACTGGCAAGATGTCTGGCACTCACCGCAGCCGCCCTGCTTAACTGTGTTCTGAAGTCTCTTCTCGTTTAATGTCTGTACGTGTTTCATTTTCGTACTCCTTTCTTATATGCTTGCCTTCTTGTGGCTTATTTTCACAATTGCTGTAAAATTATAGCACACTTTTCATTAAATAAAAAGTTCTTTTTACTTTGCAGATACCTTGGCACTGTCTACACAAAGGTCTACCGCCTTGTTGCAGATATAAATAATACGGATATAAGCCTTGCCCCTGGCCTTGCTGGAACCGTACATCTTGTAGAGGTCTGCCCTTGTCTTAAGGGAATTCTGCTTCATAAGGCTATCCTGATACTTATCGAAGCCCTCCTTATCCACCTTGATGCCTTCCTTATCTGCAATAGCGGAAAGGATCATCTCTGTCTTCAGATTATCCTCCACCTGCTTTTTGATCTCCTTGCGGAACTGATCTAAGGTCACATTGTAGGTGCTCTTAAGATATGCCTCTAATGTCTGTCCCTTTGCCAGATTTCTTGCTTCAAACTGGGTCTGGTAATCCGCCATCCGCTCGTCCACAAGACCCTTAGGGAAGGACTTTACCTTATTTTTCTCTGTTACCGTCGTGATCACCTTACTGCGAATCTCTGTCTCCTTGGTAGACTGGTTCTTTTCCTCCAGCTTCTTCTTGGCGTAAGTCTTAAACTCATCCTTTGAACCTACGTTAAAGTTCTCCTTCAGAAAGTCTTTATCCACATTATCGATGGTGATCTTCTTACAGATGTAATTGACCTTAAATTCGAAGGTGACACGCTGTCCTGCCAGCTCTGCAGAGGAATAATCCTTCGGGAAGGTCACCTCAGAGCTTACGGTCTGTCCTACCTTGGCTCCCACCAGTCCATCAGTAAATCCGTCAATATAGCCTGTACTTCCGGAAGCCTCCTTATTACCGGCAACATCAATGTTCTGGTTCGTTGCTGTGCCGCCCTCAAAGGCCTTACCGTCCTTAATTCCCTTATAGTCAACATTAACAATGGAATCCTTCTTCACGGTCTTCTGGCTCTCATCCTTGGCAAAGGTGCCATCTCCGGCCTGATCGATCAGTGTCTGCATATATTCCTTTACAGCCTTATCATCGGCTGAATACGTATTATCCAGCTTAATGGAGAGATTCTTATATTCTCCAAGGGTCACATAATCCGCTGCATGATATGAAATTGCAGCTGCATTCTCTGTGCTTACTGTCTTGTTACTTTCTGCCTTTTTCCCGCAGCCCGGCACCGACATGACCATTGCCGTCGCAAGAAGAAGCGCTACTGCTCTCTTTTTCATGTGTTCATCCTTTCTGTCCTTCTTGCCGAATAGACTTTTCGATCATAGCACACCCCCGCATTTTCTGCAAACCATCCCCCTTGGAAACGCTTTTGCAACTTGCTTTTTACCTTCCTCCTATGCTAAAATTTTCCTCGTGCCCGGCATTGACCGGGGGAAATATAATGGAGGGAATCACAAATGTATTTAGCACAAATTCCAACACTTACCATCGTCCTTCTTGTAATCGCGGCCATCATGCTCGTTGCCACCATCATTTTAGGCATCATCGGCAAGAAGGCTCAGAAGCGTCAGGCCGAGCAGGACGAACAGATCAAGGCTTCCGCTCAGCAGGTTACAATGCTTATCATTGATAAGAAGCTTATGAAAATGAAGGATTCCGGTCTTCCGGACAGTGTCATCAGCCAGACCCCCTGGTATGCCAAGGCATCCAAGATCCCAATCGTCAAGGCTAAGGTGGGACCTAAGGTCATGTCCTTCATCTGTGACGGTACCATCTTCGATACCATCCCTGTCCGCAAAGAGGTCAAGGCAATGGTTTCCGGTCTTTACATCAGTTCCGTTCGCGGCATGCGCGGCAAGCTTGAAGTGCCTGTTAAAAAGAAGGGCATCAAGGGCTGGCTTTCCCGTAAGATGGAGCAGCAGAGAGCTGATCGCGGTATCAAGTAAATATGGTGTTATAGAGACAGAAGATGCAACCACTAAGTTCAAGTCTGTCCTACCCCAAAAACGGGGCGATCCCAATGGGATCGCCCCGTTTTAGATTACTGCTTATGACTTACGGACTTATAACGGAAGACTCTTCCAGTGAATTTCATTGTGACTGACCAGCTGATCCCCCGAGAACAAATCGTAGCTCAGATCCACTTCTAACGCATTCCCCTCTCTTGAGATCGCAAGACATTTCGTCTCTGCCCGAAAATCAAAGATTCCATAGGGTGTATGATACTGAAAATCATAGGACCCTCCGGGGGCAAACTCCATTCTGGAGGTAACAGCTCCTCCACGGGTCACCGTCAGACTTCCGCCCTTGATGGTAAGCCGGTTCTTGATTCTGACCCCAGTCTCCTCTTCCTCCTCGTACAAAAGGTAGAGATCTGCTCCCTTGATGTAAAACTGCCCCGGTAGGCTCTGCTTTGTCTTTGACTCCTCACCATCAAGCTGCTGGCGGGAGGTCACCTGCACCTGGCAGGGAACACCTAAGCTCACGCCTCCTCCCGATTCTGTCTGCGGATAACCCCTCGAACAGATTCCACCTGATTCCGAAGGTGGGTATGCATAATGGCCTTGACACCAACGCTGTCCTTCTCCCGAAGGCCTTCCACAATCTGCTCATGTTCATTAACAAGCTGCAGGAAATCAGCGTCTCCCTTGACATACTCGTAACGATAACGATACATCTGTTCCTTCAGATTACGGATAATATTCTCAAGCTTCGGATTATTGGCGGCCCGGTAAATCACATTGTGGAATTCCTCATCCGCCTCCACAATCGCACGAACATCCTTGGTCTTGGCAGCCTCGCTAAAGGTCTCCATAGCCCGCTTCAGATCTGCATAATTCTCCTCTGTCATACGGTTGCAGGCATCTGAAACGGCAAGCTCATCCAAAGCGTCCCGGATTTCAAGCACATCCTCCAGATCCTTTTCCGTCATACGGGCCACCTGGGCACCCTTTCTGGGAATGGTGACCGCAAGGCCTTCCTTCTCCAGCATACGGATCGCCTCTCGAATAGGAGTACGGGATACTCCCAGCTTATTGGCCAGATGGATCTCCATCAGTCTCTCTCCCGGCGCCAGATCTCCCTTTAAAATTGCATCTCGCAGTGTATGAAACACAACATCCCGAAGAGGAAGATATGAATCCATATCCAGCTTTAACTCTTCCATGTGATTCCTCCCTTACTTAGTAATATCACCTATGGTCTTCGTTGCCATAACCGTTTCGCAGATCCCGCTGCCGCGGATATATTCTGCTGCGCTCTTGCATTCTTCCCATGTCTTATAGATTCCAAAAACGGTAGGGCCGCTTCCTGTCATCATGGAGCCTACAGCCCCCTGCTCCAGCATCATATCACGGATCTGCCCCACAACAGGATGCCGTGGCAACGTTACATCCATAAGAACATTTCCCATGGTATCTGCCAGCCCCTTAAGATCCTTTGTCTCTACCGCTGTCCGAACAGCCTTCATATCCGGATGATGGATCTCCTCCAAAGCATCCAGGGCATGATAAACTTCTGCTGTGGATACCCCCTCCGGTGGCTTAGCCACCAGAATGGGAACATCATCAAATGCCCCCATAGCTGTCAGGATCTCTCCGATTCCCTCCGCCAACATGGTTCCTCCCTGGATGCAGTAGGGAACGTCTGCTCCAATCTCCAGGGCCAGCTCCTGCAGTTCCTCTGTGGATAGTCCTGCCTCTTCCAGCCGATTGATTCCACGAAGAACAGCTGCGGCATCGCTGCTGCCCCCTGCCATACCGGCCGCCACAGGGATTCTCTTGGTCAAATGAATAAAATACCCATGGCGAATCCTCAGTCTCTCACTGATTACCCGCGCTGCCTTCGCACAGAGATTATCGTCTCCTGCCGACAGAGGGGTTGCCAGATGCACTCCGCCATAATCGATATCCAGGGATATATTCGGATCCTTTGTCTTATAGATTGCAACATCATCACAGATTCCGATGGTCTGCATCACCATGGACACCAGATGGTAGCCGTCTTCTCTTCTACCGGTAACATCCAGTCCAAGATTCACCTTGGCGTATGCCTTTTCTTTCACCTGTTCCATTTCCTATTACTCCATTGATTTTACGCAATGTATTAAAATAAGTACTGTATACAAAGTGCATAGTAACATAATTGGGGATTTTTTGCAAGTAGACATGTCTAAGTCCACTGCGATGAAGACAAAAAAACACCCATCCGGCTGAGATTCAACCGGACAGGTGTATACCCTGCTCATTTCCTTCGAGAAGAAACAAACGCTAACAATCCGCCTACTCCTCTGTAGTAGCAGCCTCCTCACCATTCTTCCACTTGTTCATCTTCTCCATGACTGCATCATAGGTCCTGGAAGAAATGTCCGGAAGGGTCTTGCCCCAGGTCTTGGTGGCCTCCTTATAGCCCTTCTGGAACGCCTCGATCATCTTATCCGCCTTAGCGGGATCATCCCCTGCCAGAGCCTTGGCAAAATCTACAATACGGTCTGAGGTCTGATTCACGCCCCAGTAACCATCCTCTGCAATATCCTTCTGTGCCTGCTCCTTGGTCGCAGCATCAACGGTGAAATCCCCGCTGGCAAGAATCGCCCACATATCATCTGCAGAAGCAAGGGTCTTACCCTGTCCGGAGATCGTCTTCTTAACGATGTCAAAGAGCCGAAGCTGCTGTGCCTCCAGATCGCTCTTCATCTGAGCAATAAGAGCGCTGCGGTCTGTACTCTTATCTGAAGTCCTGGTGACGGAATCCTCAGCCTTCGTACTCTTCTCATAAACAGCTGCTGTCTCGGAAAAACCGGTGGACTTACTCTCGGCCTGTGCCTTACTGTCTACCTTCTCTGTCTTCTCAGACTTCGCCGGTGCCGAAGTACCTGTGACACTGTAGGTAGAGCTTGTGTTGGTGATCATACTCGTATCCATCCTTACACCTCCCTGTATCCGTAATTTCTGACTTCCCTGTCCTGATACATACCTATCCAAGGTATATATCGTCTTCTTATGCTCTTATCATAACATGCCAACGCAAAAAACACACCGCAAATTTCCTGCGATGTGTTTTAATCCCGAGCCCATTAGACTTGGGCGGGGCGTTTTACTATCATTTCGTTATTCATGATCTCCGGCCTGCTCCAGCAGTTCCTGAAGTCTGCCATGAGCACCCTCTTCTACCCGTCTCTGAGCCTCTTCCAATACCTGTTCCTTCTTGGTCTCCATAATGGCCTCATTCAAAGAGAGCATCTTCGCATCCAGCATGGATACGATACCGGAACATTCCCGAAGATCCCTACTGATATACTCCGGGGCATTCCCCTCGAACTTATAGTAGATCTTATGCTCCAGGCTGGCCCAGAAGTCCATGGCGATGGTACGTATCTGGATCTCCACCTTGGTATCCACCACCTTGTCTGACAGGAAGATGGGGATGGTCACAAGCATATGATAACTTTTATAGCCACTCTCCTTCGGATTCTTAATGTAATCCTTAATGGAGATAACCGTAATATCCGACTGCTGACCGATCATATCCGCCATCCGATAGATATCATTGGTAAAAGAGCATACAATTCGAAGCCCCGCAATATCATTACAGTAGGTCACCATGTTCTCAATGTTATCGGAATAACCATAGCGACGAAGCTTCTTAATAATGCTTTCCGGTTTCTTAACTCGTGTCTTAACATATTCAATTGGATTATACTGATGGGTATGCTGAAACTCATCATTTAAGATCTCGATCTTCGTGGAGATCTCCTTGATTGCTGAATTATAGAGAAGCATCGCTGAATTCCAGGCATCCACTTCTCTTCCATACATCTGACGAATATACTCGACCTGATCCATACCTAATACCTGTTACTTTCTCATTTATTTGAATCACTTCGTGTACTATCATATTAGCACATTTAGACAAAAAACACTCTGTCCACCATAAGATTTCATGATTTTTTCACAATTACCAATCCTCTTCCAAGACCTCGATCTCGAGGTAGTCAAAGGGGATCTCTTCGATAAAACAATCTCCCGTAAAACGTGCCTTACTGTGCCGCTTAAACTCCTTCACCGTGGCCTCCAGCCAGATCGGGACCGGCAGATCCAGTCTGTGGCAAGCATACTCCAATCCGTCAAACACCTTATGGGTCCTTGTATCCTGCCCGTAATCTTCAAAGATCACCTCCGAAAGGATGTGACCACCCTTCATTTCCTTAAACCAGATCCGCATAACCTTATCCCTTCCGCCTCTGACGATTGGCCTCGTACATCAGGATCCCCGCTGCCATAGCCGCATTCAATGACTCCAGTTCACCGCCCATGGGGATCCGAAGGAGCTCATCCGCCATAGCAGTTATCTCGCTGCTTAGTCCGTTTCCCTCATTACCGATCATGAAACCGCAGGGGCCACTGTAATTGTAGCCGTCATGATATCTCTTCCCCTCCAGATGGGCAGCATAGAGCTTGACCCCTTCTGCTTTGATTCTCTCAAGTGTGCTCTTCAGATCCTCTGAAACCACAAAGGGCATGCGATAGATGCTTCCCATGGTGGAACGGACCACCTTCGGAGAAAAAAGGTCCACCGTTCCCTTGCTCATGATCACACCACTGACACCGGCTCCCTCTGCCGTTCGAAAAACGGTTCCAAGGTTCCCCGGATCCTGCAAATCCTCCAATACCATAATAAGAGGCTCATGCCCCAGAAGATCCGGCAGCTCATAGGAGGGCTGCCCAATGACCCCCAGTACCCCCTGGGGATGATCGGTATCCGAGATCTCGGCAAAAACCGGATCTGACACCACCTGAAGAATCTCCCTCTCTTCTGCCCAGGAGAAAAGCTCATCCAGCTTCTCCTGCATCCGGGCATGAGCACGGTTTACAGCAGCACTCTTTTCGTAGGATTCGGATATGTAAAGCTCCCGCAAAAGCTCCCGGGGAGTTTCCGACAGGATCCGCTCCCCCTCTGCCACAAACAGACCTTCCTGACGGCGGGTCCTTGCTTTTTTATTTAATTTCTTAATATGCTTCATACGGGGATTATCACTGCTGGTAATCATACTATCTCCTGCCAACGGGCACAAAGAAAGCCGCTTCCCCTGCAGAAAACGGCTTCCCAATCATTTGTTAAAACAGCACTTTAAGTCTTGCTTATGCCAGCGGTGGCAGCTTGTAATCTGCATTACCAAGAGCCTGGCAGATCTCAACCTGATAATCGTCAAGACCCTTCTGCATTGCAAGTGCCTCATCAATATCGAAGTCAACGAAATCACCATGTCTGTAACCTACAACACGGTTGCTTGCACCCTTGCAAAGAAGATCTACCGCAAGGCAACCCATGGTAGAAGCATAGACACGATCCTTCGCTGTCGGGTTACCACCACGCTGCATGTGACCTAAGATGGTTGCACGGGTCTCGATACCTGTTGCAGCCTCGATTCTCTTGGCCATGGAAGCGGAATGACCGATTCCCTCAGCGTTGATGATGATATGATGCTGCTTACCACGCTTACGGCCTTCGATGATATGGCTCACAAGAGTCTGCTCATCATAGTCATAAAGCTCAGGAAGAAGAACATCCTCAGCACCGTTGGCGATACCACACCAGAGTGCGATATAACCAGCGCCACGTCCCATTACCTCGATGATGGAACAACGCTCATGGGATGTGGATGTATCACGAACCTTGTCGATGGCCTCCATAGCTGTGTTAACAGCTGTATCAAAACCGATGGTGTACTCAGTACATGCAATATCAAGATCGATGGTACCAGGAAGTCCGATGGTATTGATTCCTAATGCAGCCAGCTTCTGAGCACCCTGGAAGGATCCGTCTCCACCGATAACTACGAGACCGTCGATACCGTGCTTCTTACAGATCTCAGCACCCTTCTGCTGATACTCAAGCTCCTTGAACTCAAGGCAACGAGCTGTCTGTAAAATAGTACCACCACGGGAGATGATATCAGATACAGAGTGTGTATCCATATCAAAGATCTCTTCGTTCAGAAGACCAGCGTATCCACGCTTAATTCCCTTTACCTTCTTGCCTCTGGCAATTGCCTGACGAACAACGGCACGTACGGCTGCGTTCATTCCCGGCGCATCACCACCACTGGTCAGGACACCAATTGTGTTAACTTCCTTAGCCATATTATAAATTCCTCCGTTTGTAATTAACTCTCAATCCAAGACATTTTAATACTTTTGACCGGATTATTCAATCCTTTTTTCTTACTTCCATGTACCGGACACCACAGACAGGTTTTCCTCCCCAACTAATTCCGCAATTCCTTTCAGCATGGCAGGATCCGCCCGGAAGGAAAACCTATGGCCCATCTTCCGGATGGCCCTGCGATCCTCTAAATAGATGGTCATGGTATCGCAGCCGTCACTTTCCCGGATAAGCCCTTCGATCTGTTCCCGTTTTTGCTCGTAGGCTGCCAGATTCGGAAAACGAAGCCACACCTCTTTTGAAACCTCCGAAAAGCAGATCAGGTCATCTGCAATCAGCTTGGCATCCTTATCTTCCTCCACGGATGCATGACCGGCGATAAGAAGCTTGGTATCTTCGTTTAAAATATCCCGGTAGCGTTCAAAGATCTTAGGGAAGAGGATCACCTCCACCGTTCCATAGAGATCTTCAATGGTAAGGAATGCCATAGGAGCTCCGGACTTTGTGAATTTGATGGTCTTATCCAGCAAAATACCACCCATGACCCCCCGCTGATTCTCGCTAACTCCGGTCCTCTGCTTATCTTCCTCCCAGAGAAACTCCGTGGTCTTTAAGGTCACATTCTTCTTAAGAAGGGACAGATCATCCTCCAGAGGATGGCCACTGACATAGATACCAAGGACCTCCTTCTCAAAGGACAGCAGTACATCCCGAGGGAATTCCTCCACCTCAGGAAGCTTTGCCTCATATTGCTTTCGCTCCTCTTCATCCACCAGGTCAAAAAGGCTCATCTGACCGGAAAGAGAATTCTTCTGATCCGCCGCAATATCATCCATGATCCCCGGATAGCCATATACCATCTGCCGGCGGTTTGCTCCGAAACAGTCCAGAGCCCCTGCCTTGATGAGATTCTCCACGGCTCTTTTATTGACCCCAAGAGGCATCGTTCGTTCCAGGAAGTTCTGGAAAGATGTATAATCTCCATTTAATTCTCTCTCCCGAACCAGTCCATCGATGAGTACAGGTCCTACTCCCTTCACCGCATACATGCCGTATTTGATCCGCCCCTCATGGACGGAGAATTCACCGGTACCGGCGCTGACATCCGGAGGCAGTACCTCGATTCCCATACCACGGCATACTCCCAGGTACTCGGAAAGCTTGCCGGAAGAGTCAATTACAGAAGTTAAAAGCGCTGCAAAAAACTCCTGGGGATAGTACAGTTTTAGATAGGCGGTCTGCATGGAAAGGACGGCATAGCTGGCTGCATGCGATTTATTAAATGCATATTTAGCAAAATCCAGCATGGAATCATAGATCTCATTTGCCACCCGCTCCGACTCTTGGGGTGTATCACAGATCCCGTTTCGTATGCATCCGGGAACATACCCCTTCTCCCCTTCGCCCACCTCATCTCCGTTACCGTAGACAAAGGTATGACGGCCGGCATCGATCTCGTCCTGATGCTTTTTACTCATGGCCCGTCGCATAATATCCGCCTGTCCCAAGGAGTATCCTGCCAGCTGCTGCACGATCTGCATTACCTGCTCCTGGTAGACGATACAGCCATAGGTATCCTTTAAGATCGGTTCTAGGGCTCTACATTTGTAGACCACATGCTCCGGATCATCCTTACCCTTGATATAGGAAGGAATAAACTCCATGGGACCCGGTCGATAAAGGGAGATACCCGCTATGATATCCTCGAATCCGGAAGGCCGAAGTTCCTTCATGAAGGACTGCATACCGGCAGACTCCAGCTGGAACACACCGCTGGTCTTACCACTTCCGATAAATTCCAGGGTCTTTGGATCATCATAGTCCATATGATCCATATCCAGATCGATTCCCCTTGTCTTTTTGACATTGGCCACCGCATCCTTGACCACCGTCAGGGTACGAAGTCCCAGGAAATCCATCTTCAGATACCCCAGCTGCTCCAACTGGATCATATTATATTCGCAAGCCGGGGTTCCGTCCTTTGCCCGGCCCTGTGGCATACACTCATCCGCCCGGCCGGGGTAGATTACCACACCTGCGGCATGGACACCGGTAGCCTTGGGGATGCCCTCAAGCTCCATGGCATAGGTAAACCACTGCTTATGCTCCTGGCTCTCCTGGGCATAGGCCTTAAGCTCCGGATTCTTTTTCAGCGCATCCGCCAGGGTGATATTCAGCTCATTGGGGATCATCTTGCTGACCCGGTTGGTCTCGTTAAAGGGAAGCCCAAGGGCCCGCCCCACATCCTTAAGGACTGCCTTGGCCTTCATATTCTGAAAGGTGGTGATCTGTGAGACACAGTCCCTTCCGTATTTGTCAAAAATATAATCGTTGATAACCCGAAGTCTCTGGGAATCCTCGAAATCCACGTCGATATCCGGCATGGATACTCGCTCCGGATTCAAAAAACGCTCAAAGAGCAAATTATAGCGTACCGGATCCACATCCGTTATACCGATGCAGTAGCAGACACGGCTTCCTGCCGCGGAACCTCTTCCCGGTCCTGTCTTGCAGTTATGGGTGTTGGCCCAGTTAATGTAATCCCAAACAATAAGGATGTACTCCACGAACCCCTTCTCATCAATGATACGAAGCTCATCCATAGCCTCCTGCCAGATCACATCCTTCTGCTCCTTCGTATAACGATCATTCTCTGCGTACCGGCGCTGGAATCCCTCCTCAATAAGCTCTGTCAGAAACTCCTTGGGGCTTTGATTCTCATGTCCCGGAGGCAGGCTGTACTGGGGCTTTTTATATTCATTAAATGTAAACTCAACTTCACAGCGGTCTGCGATCTTCTGGGTATTCTCAATGGCCTGGGGAGCGTAGGGAAAAAGAGAGCGCATCTCCTCTTCGCTCTTCACGTAGTACTGGCCACCCTCATAGCGGATCCGGTCCACATCATCCACCGTCTTGTTATCCTGCATACAAAGGAGGACATCATGAGCCGCCGCATCCTCCGGCCTGGTATAATGACAGTCATTGGTCACCACCGCCGGGATTCCGGTCTCCTGAGAGAGCCGAAGCACCGTCTGGTTGGTCTTCTGCTGAAGAGGGCTTCCGTCCATATGATCCTGCATCTCAAGAAAGTAATTCCCTTCACCGAAGATGGCAAGATGCTCTAAGGCCACCTGTTTGGCCTTATCGTAGGACTCGTTGGCTGCTCTTGACAGTTCTCCTGCCAGACAGGCAGAAAGGGCGATCAGCCCCTCATGATACTTTTCCAGGCACTCCCTGTCCACACGTGGCTTGGAGTAGAATCCTTCCATATTTCCGATGGACACAAGCTTCATCAGGTTCCGGTAACCCACAAGGTCCTTACATAAAAGCACCAGATGATAATACTTACTCTCTCCCCGGACACTGCTCTTTTCAAAACGGGACCCCGGAGCAACATAGACCTCACAACCGATAATAGGACGGATCCCGGCTTTCTTGGCCTTCTGATAGAATTCGATCACACCATACATATTACCGTGATCTGTGATCGCCGCAGCATTCATTCCCAGTTCCTTCACACGGTCAATATAGGCATCGATCTTGTTGGAGCTGTCCAAAATACTGTATTGGGTATGAGTATGAAGGTGTACAAAAGCCATTTGAATTCTCCTTACTTATTTCTCTTTTGCAATGGGCTTTGATGCCACAAGCAGCGGAACACTAAAGTATACCAGCATCATAGCTCCCACCAGGATCACAGCAGACAGCAGAGCTCCCTGCCTTGTGGCCGCCTCAAACACACCTCCCAGCACAAAGGAGGATGCATTAAAGCCGATATGTAAAAGAATGGTCACCATAACACTTCCGGTCCTGTAGGCGATATAGCCTAACATAAGCCCTAGCAAAAAGGCATAGCTGGCTTGCAGCATATTCATATGAAAACCTGCAAACAATAAAGCCTGCAGCACATTGGCTGTAAAAAATTTACTACTCTTCTTCATGTATCCAAGGGTCAGCCCACGAAAAACAAGTTCCTCTGTCACAGGTCCGATGATGCATCCGTATAAAATGGTGGCCACCACCACCCAGGGGTTTACGGAATCTGTTCCAAATCCGGAGGACTTCATCATGCTTTCATAGACCGCCAGCCACTCCGGATAGAGGACGCTTAAGGCATCCGTAACAAAGGTACATACCAGCTGGCTTCCGATGGTAAACAAAAGAATCCCGGGGATTAAGGTCTCTCTCTTAAATCCCTTAAGACTCATGCTTCTCCAGGACAGGCCCCTGCGCTTACTGCGAAACCACCAGCCAAAGAGGATCACTCCGGCAATGGAGTAGACAAGGAGGATGGTTACATTGAAGGTGGCATTTGAAACCATCTCCCGGAAATCATCCAGAAACTGATTCATATTGTCTGCTTTACAGTGTATGATGGCACGAAGAAACTGAATCTCCACTCCAAATACAGAGATCCCCTCCTGCAGGGCGATCACCGCCAGTGCCGGTACAAATCCCCACAAAAACTGTCTTACACTACGCTTCTTATTCATTGGTCTTCTCCTCCAACCGTTTATCATTTATACTCCACAGTACTTTACACTATGCAGGTATTTTTCGCAAACGAAAAGAGAGCATGGATCCTCTCCACGCTCCCTAAAAAAAACTACCGGCTCATATCTCTGGACTTTTGTACAGCGGCCCTGACACCCTCGATCATGGTACTACGAAGCCCCTTTGCCTCAAGGGCTGCTACACCTGCAATGGTGGTCCCCCCAGGGGAAGTCACCGCATCCTTGAGTTCTCCCGGATGCTTTCCCGTATCAAGGACCATCTTGGCCGAACCAAGAAGAGACTGGGCTGCAAACTTATAGGCCGCTCCTCGCTGCATACCCTCGGCAACAGCAGCATCTGCCATAGCCTCGATGATCATGTAGACAAAGGCAGGGGATGAACCGGAAACACCGGTGACCACATCCATCAGATCCTCTGTCACCACCTCGGCCTGACCAAAGCTCTCAAAAAGCTTCTCTGCTGTTTTACACTCATCCTCTGTCACCAAATCTCCGGGACAAAGAGCGCTCATGGCCTGTCCCACCATAGCCGGCGTATTGGGCATGCTTCTTACGATATGCTTATCCTCTCCCAAAAGCTCTGCCAACTGCTTTAAGGTCTTGCCTGCCACAACAGAGATCACAAGGGTATCTGCCGGCAGGCTGTCTTTGATATCCGAAACCACACCGGAAAGCTGATAAGGCTTGACTGCCAGAAAAACGATATGGGCATTGGAAGCTTCCCTGTTATCCTGTGTTACCCGGATCCCCAGCTGCTTCTCTACCCGCTCTTTTGTTGCATCGCTGTGACAGGAAGCGATCATTTCGCTTTTTTCACAAAGGCCGGCTGCAAGGATTCCCTGCATCATGGCTGAGCCCATGTTACCGGCACCGATAAATCCAATCTTATATTCTGACATGACCTCTTCCTTCCTATTCTCCAAGGAGCTTTTCTACAGCTGCAAGGCGAACACATACGGTAAACAGATCCGCTGCCATCTTCATATCTGCAAGAGACGGATAAGATGGTGCGATACGAATGGTGGAATCCTCCGGATCCTTACCGTATGGGAAAGGTGCTCCTGCCCCTGTCATTGTCATGCCGGCTTCCTTTGCCAGCTGGATGGTTCTGGTAGCACATCCGGGAAGAGTGGTAAAGGTAATGAAGTATCCTCCCATGGGCTTGACCCAGCTTCCGCAGTCCTTGCCACCAAGGTCGCGGTCAAGAGCATCTAACACAGCCTCAAACTTCGGTGTCAGGATGGCTGCATGACGCTTCATATGAGAAGGAATCTTCTTACCGTTATCGAAGAAGACCGCATGACGAAGCTGGTTGACCTTATCATGTCCGATGGTCTGAACGGTGAGGGTCTTAAGAGCATCCTCACGGTTCTTCTTAGAAGCTACCATTCCGGCGATTCCACCACCTGCAAGGCTGACCTTGGAGGTAGAAACGAACTCAAATACAAGGTCCTCATTCCCTACCTTACGAGCTTCCTCTAAGAGATTCGGGATCTTGATCTCATCATAGAGGTAATGTACGCAGTAAGCATTATCCCAGAAAATACGGAAGTCTTCGGCTGCCGGCTTAAGGTTTGCAAAACGGCGAACGGTCTCGTCAGAATATACATAACCCTGAGGGTTGGAGAACTTCGGAACACACCAGATACCCTTAATGGAAGGATCGGAAGAAACAAGCTTTTCTACCATATCCATATCCGGGCCGTCCTCATGCATCGGAATGGTGATCAGTTCAAAACCATAGTACTCCGTCACACCAAAGTGACGGTCATAACCCGGCGCCGGGCAAAGCCACTTCAGTCCCTTCTGCTGGCACCAGGGAGTGCCTCCGCAGATACCCTTCATCATAGCACGACCAATGGTGTCAAACATCATATTCAAAGAAGAGTTACCATATACAATAACATCTTCCGGATCAGCGTCTACCATGGAAGCAATCAGCTCCTTCGCCGGCTTGATTCCATCTACACCACCATAGTTACGGGTATCGATCTCTGTGTTCATATCCAGGATCGTATCTCCGTTGACTGCATTCAAAAGACCGTAAGCCAGATCCAGCTGCTCTGCTGATGGCTTACCACGAGCCATATTCAGTGTGAGGCCTCTCTTCTGCCACTCCTCATAAGCCTGTAACAGACTCTCCTTCTCCTTGAGAAGCTCTTCTTTACTCATTTTCTGATAAGATGCCATTGTGTATCTCCTTTTTCCTTTTTTCTTTTTCCATTTATATTCCATCGACAGCCTCTCCTGCCGCTGAAACCACATTTGGTCAAGACTCGCTCGCGAGTCTTGCGCGCCGGATTCGGGTCTGCTTCAGCAGACAAATTCCTGTCCGAATCCGTGCGCATCCTCG
>CADCQT010000201.1 GCA_902803645.1 uncultured Lachnospiraceae bacterium
AACGGCCATTCTTCCGTTCTCCACCGCAAGGATCGCTGCCTCGTTGATGATATTGGCAAGATCGGATCCCACAAGACCTGCAGAAGCAAGTGCAATAGCATCCAAATCACAGGACTCGTCCATCTTCACATCCTTGGCATGAACCTTAAGAGTCTCAAGACGGCCCTTCATATCCGGACGGTCCACAATGATTCTTCGGTCAAAACGTCCGGGACGAAGAAGCGCCTTATCCAAAACCTCGGGACGGTTGGTAGCCGCCAGGATCAAAAGACCCTTACTGGTATCGAATCCGTCCATCTCTGCCAACAACTGGTTTAGCGTCTGCTCACGCTCATCATTACCACCGCTTCCGAATCTGGAATCACGGGACTTACCGATGGCATCGATCTCATCAATAAAGATAATACAGGGGGCCTGCTTCTGAGCCTCCCGGAAGAGATCTCTGACGCGGGAAGCACCTACACCTACAAACATCTCCACAAAGTCAGAACCTGCCAGGGAGAAGAAGGGCACCCCTGCCTCACCGGCAACGGCCTTGGCCAGGAGGGTCTTACCGGTTCCCGGAGGACCTACCAGAAGTGCTCCCTTGGGAAGCTTCGCTCCGATCTGGGTGTACTTTCCGGGATTATGTAAAAAGTCAACCACCTCCTGAAGGGATTCCTTCGCCTCGTCCTGACCTGCCACATCCTTAAAGGTAACACCGGTGGACTTCTCCACATAGACCTTGGCATTGCTCTTACCAACGGAGAACATTCCGCCGCTGCCGCCTCCCATATGGCGCATCAGCATACCAAAGACGATCCAGATCAATACCAGTGGGATCACATAGCTTAATACGTTATAGATCATAGCGGATGTGGAGGAGGAATTGCCTCTTGTGATGGTAACATCCTGCTTCTTCAGCAGAGGAAGCAGCTCATCATCCTCCAGATAACCGGTGTAATAGGTTACATCCAGTCGCTGTCCTGTACTCTGGAAATAAGCCTCCTGAAGCTTCTTATCATCCTCATCTGCAAAAAAGGTACTTGTCCTCTTCAGCTTGGCATTGATTCGTGTACCATCAAACTCCACACTTCTTACATCCCCGGCCTCCACAAGCTTGTAGAACTTGTCGTAGCTGATCTCCTGATTGGTTGAAGAGCCGATTCCTTTGTAAATGATACTTACGATAAAAACCGCAACCAGGGAGAATAGGATGAACATAATGATGGGATTACGATAAGGCGGCTGTTTATCCCCCTTATTTCCCTGTCCGTTATTATTGTTAAAATCTTCCACCGCAGTGTCCTCCTGCTCTAATTATGTGTATACTAGGCTATTATAGAAAACCTTATTTTCAAAAGCAAGGCAGGGGCTACATTGTTAATAAAAATTTCATAATTAAAGAAGCCCCCTTTGCTTTTGCAAAAGGGGCCGCAAACATCCTCTAGGAGAGGATGGCCTGGTCGTTTGAAAATTCTTTGCCGGATACCTCCT
Organism: uncultured Lachnospiraceae bacterium; assembly: GCA_902803645.1. Classification (GTDB taxonomy): domain Bacteria; phylum Bacillota; class Clostridia; order Lachnospirales; family Lachnospiraceae; genus Weimeria. The sequence goes on from CADCQT010000201.1 coordinate 1,477, forward strand.
CGAATTTATGAAGAAGATCCTCAATGGTAAGGTTTTTCTTTTCTTCACCGGAAATATCCAGAATGATCCTGCCCTCATTAAGCATGATCAGCCGGTTTCCATGGGCAATGGCGTCCCGCATATTGTGAGTGATCATCAGGGTGGTAAGACCGTTCTCTTTTACGATGCGGTCCGTTGCCTTCAGTACATTCTCCGCAGTCTTTGGATCCAGAGCCGCCGTGTGCTCATCTAAAAGCAAAGCCTTGGGCTTTTGCAGGGTGGCCATAAGAAGGGTAAGAGCCTGACGCTGTCCACCAGACAACAGTCCCACCTTCGCCGTCAATCTGTCCTCAAGGCCCAGATCAAAGGTCTTTAGAAGCTCTCTGTAGTGTTCCTTCTCCTTAGACGTAATGCCCCATCCAAGCCCTCTCTTCTTACCACGTCTTGCAGCAAGGGCAAGGTTCTCCTCGATCTCCATATCCGCTGCAGTCCCTGTCATAGGATCCTGGAAGACACGTCCTAAATACTTCGCCCGCTTATGCTCAGGAAGTCCTGTTACATCGATGCCGTCGATCTCGATCCTTCCCTGATCCACAGGCCAGGTTCCTGCCAGGGCATTCAGCAGGGTGGACTTGCCGGCGCCGTTACCTCCGATCACCGTAACAAAGTCCTGTTCCTTCAGCTCTAATGTGATTCCATTCAGGGCATGCTTCTCATTGATGGTCCCCGGATTGAAGGTCTTATAAATATCTGTGATCTTAATCATTCTTCGCTCCCTTTCTAGCTGCAGCTGCAAAAGAGTGGCCAGCCTTGCCTTTGATGTAGGGGATAGCGAGGAACACGGCTACAATAATTGCTGTGAAAAGCTTCAGGTCATCCGTCGGCATCTGAAGCCAGAGTACCAGACCGATCACCAGATAGTAAATAATAGCTCCGATTGTCACAAAACCAAGGCGGATCATAAAGTTCATCCGCTTTCCGAAGATAGCACTTCCCAGCACCTCTCCGATAATAACGGCAGCAAGTCCGATCACAATGGAACCTCTTCCCATATTGATGTCGGAATATCCCTGAAACTGAGACAGAAGGCCTCCTGCCATGGCCACCAGACCGTTACTGATGGCAAGGGCAATCACCTTCATTGCGTTAATATTGATCCCCTGGGCACGGCTCATAGCCGGATTGCTTCCGGTGGCACGGATGGCGCAGCCCTGCTCTGTTCCAAAGTACCAGTAGCAAAGCACCATAACCACAAATACAAAGGAAAGAGAAATGATCAGTGCACTGCTGAGATATCTCTGGGAAATGATCAGCTTGTACTGATCCACTGAGATCGCTTTGTTGGCTCCTCCCATAATATTAAGGTTCACAGAATATAATGCGATCTGCATCAGAATTCCGGAAAGGATATCCGGGATTCCCAGCATGGTATGGAGAAGTCCTGTACAAAGACCGGCCAATGCTCCGACTCCAAAGGCTGCCAGAAGAGCCAGAGGGGCACTCCATCCGTCCAGAATCAGAACCACTGCCGTAGCTCCTCCTGTGGCAAAGCTTCCATCCACCGTCAGATCCGCAAAATTCAAAATCTTAAATGTTACAAAGACACCGATTGCCATGATGCCCCAGATCAGTCCCAGGGCAACGTTCCCCGGGATTGCTCCTACAAAATCCATAAAGTTAAGAGCCATACTACTTCCTGTTTCTATTACTTCTTCCTATGTCCGTTCTTAATCTGCCTTGATCTCCTTGTAATCCTCGGGAACCTTAACCCCAAGCTTATCACAAAGAGCCTTGTTGTATTCCTTGGTTACAGTATCTGCTGTCTCGATCTCCATCTCTCCCGGCTTGGTGCCTTCCTTTAAGATCTTTGCAGCCATCTCACCGGTCTTGTATCCCAGATCCTTATAGCTGATGGAAAGGGTTGCCACGCCGCAGCCCTTACAGATACCTTCCTCACCTGCAACGATCGGTGTCTTGGCTTGAACTGCCACGTTATTGATATTCTCTGCGCAGTTGGCTGCCACATTATCGGTCGGGATGTATAAAACATCACTGCTGTCACAGGCTGTCTTGGTCACAGATGCAACATCATTGGAATCGGAGAAGGTGAAGGACTTCACCGTATAACCCATCTTCTCAAGGTAAGGTGTAATGGTATCCACCTGATACTTGGAATTGGCCTCTGCCGAGCAGTAGATGATTCCCACCGTCTTGGCATCCGGGAACAGCTCATTAAGCATCTGGGCCTGCTGGTCAAGGGGGGCTAAGTCACTGGTTCCTGTTACATTGGTTCCGGACTTGCCTGTCCACTTCTTAATACCAAGGGCTGTACCATAATCTGTAACAGAGGTTCCAACGATTGGAATATCTGCTGTGGCAGATGCTGATGCAGAGACGGATGCTGTGGCATTTGCCATGATCAGATCCACCTTCTGGGAAACAAAACTGTTGGCGATGGTAGCACAGGTAGCAGAGTCTCCTGCAGCATTCTGCTCATCGAAGCTGACATTGTCCTTACCCAGCTCCTTCTCCATCGCCTCCTTGAACCCTTCGGTTGCCGCATCCAGTGCCGGATGCTGTACCAGCTGACAGATGCCCACCTTGTACTTGGCATTGCCCCCCTGATCGGATCCCTTACCGCTTCCACATCCCGCCATCATACCAATTGCCATAGTGGCACATAACAGTGCTGTTATAACCTTTTTCTTCATACGCTCTCCTCCCTAAAACAGTCAAATTAAAGTAATACCTAAAATCTATCACCACAACGCGTTAAAGTCAAGTCGCTTCAATGTGTTCGGGTGTTCTTTAATTCGTCTGTAATACGGTTGATATCGTTGTATCCTTCCACCACACTGTTTATATTTCCATTCAGATTGGCTATGCTGGCAGAGATCTCCTCCATGGCAGCAGAGGAGGATGCAATGGAATCACCGATATTGCCTACATTCTCCAGGGTATCTTGCATCAGCTGATCTAATGTCTCCATACTTCCTCTCATATCCTTTGCCTGAGCCTGGACATGGGCATTGTTCTCCCGGATGCTCTCAAAGGATGCTCTCACCTCTTCTGCATATCCGGTGCAGGCCTGTACAGAGGTCTTACCACCCTGGATCTCCGCTGTCACCGCCTCCGTCTTGTGCTTGATCTCATCTAAAATCTCATGGATCTTTTTGGTAAAATCCGCAGAATTCTCCGACAGTCCCCTTACCTCATCTGCCACCACTGCAAATCCTCTTCCGTGTTCTCCTGCCCTGGCTGCCTCAATGGATGCATTCAGGGACAAAAGATTGGTCTGGGTGGTAAGAGCATCCAGCTCATTTAAGATCTCCAGGATGGTATCCATCTGCTCATTTAAGCTTCCCACAGCATCTGCCGTCTGTTCCATGGCGGTACTTAATACCCCCATCTCTCTGCCCAGATGTTCTACCTTATCTCCCCCTTCCATCACCGCTGAGTTGGTGGC
>CADCQT010000202.1 GCA_902803645.1 uncultured Lachnospiraceae bacterium
AGAGTCTTTCCTGCCACCTTCAGGAAGTTCTCCATCCCTGTCACATCCGACATCCGAAGATCCTCTGCCGCAGAAGTCAGCTCCAGGGGATCTTCTTCCTCTTTTTCCTCCTCCGGCTTCGATTCCAGCAGACGAAGGATCACATTCTGCAAAAATCCGTCCTCCGATGTCAGTCGCCGAAGTCCCGCTGCATCCACAGCCCGAATCTTATAGACGTTGTAACCATCTCCAACAATATGCCCGGACAGCCTTACATCGGTGTGATTGTCAGCCAGCCAGTACAAAAGAGGAAGAAATCTGACATCGATCCCCTTGATGGCAGCATATAGTTGATCCGAGGACCTACCATACTCAAAGCTCATTCTGTCTTCGGAACGATAGAATCTTCCGCTTACATGATGCACTAGGGTCTTTGCCGCATCCTCAATGATCAAAATAGGATGTTCTGCATCCGCCTGATCCGTCTCCTGCCGGTAGATCTCATAGGCATAGGCTTCTTTTCCCATGACCCCTACCGGCTTCTTAACCGCCTCTTCTACTGAATCACTAAAGTCAAATGTTCTTGATGCCATCTTTTTCCTCCCGATCTGTCTCTCATCTAATTCCAGAATTTACTATATCAGCAGGTTGTGATTTTCGCAAACACCATGCTATACTATTTCCCATGAAAAAATGCTTTGCTCCCTTAGAGGGAATTACCGGATTTATTTTTAGAAACACCTATCACCAGTTCTACGGCGGAATCGATGTGTACTACACACCCTTCATCTCCGTCAACCAGACCTGCACACTCAAGAAAAACGAGCTGTCCGATCTGCTCCCGAAGAACAATCATGTGCCCCGTCTCATTCCCCAAATTCTGGCCAATAATACTGATGACGCTCTGGCCTATATCCGTATGATCGCAGAACTGGGATATGATGAGATCAATCTCAATATGGGCTGCCCTTCCGGCACTGTTGTGGCAAAGGGCAAGGGTAGCGGAATGCTCCGGGATCCAAAGGCCCTTGATCTCTTCCTCGAAAGGCTGTTTTGCGGGCTTTCTTCCATATCCCATCAGCCTCCGCAGCTCTCCGTCAAGACCAGGATCGGCATCCGGGATCTGTCAGAATCTACGGAAGTTCTGGCCACAATTACCAAATATCCCTTTTGTGAAGTGATCCTGCATCCCAGGTTGCAAAAGGAGTTCTACAAGGTTCCTGTTCATCAGGATGTGGTTTTATCCTGGCAGAAAGAACTGAAGGTTCCTCTAATCTATAACGGAGACCTAAATACCCCCAGGGACATACAGGAAATCTGCCAGACCTTCCCTTCTCTTGCCGGAATTATGCTGGGCAGAGGCCTGCTATGGCATCCTTCCCTGATAAACAACTATGTTGATTCTTGTAACAACAATATTTTTCCATCTACCTGTCCTCAAGAAGATCCTCAGAAGCTCAGATGCTTTCATGATACATTGTTCAACCGACTTCTCGAGACCATGCAGGAACCAAATAACGTGATCCACCGCATGAAAGAACTATGGTTTTACATGGGATGCAACTACCCCGACAGTGCCAAAGCCTTAAAAGCCATAAAAAAAGCCCGGAATATACCGGAATATCAGGCAGCGGTCCGAATCCTTCTTCAAAAATAAATTTTGCATAATTAACTGCAAAAGCCTCCAGACGATCGAACTTCTTCACCGATCGCCCGGAGGCTTTTTTGTTCCCTTATGATTCTGTTCTACCCATTCCTAGGGGGATGGGTCTCTTCCAATGAGATGGACCCTAGCCATTCTCCTGCTCTGCCTTCTTTTGTTCCTCCATGGCTTTCAGAAGTTCTGCAAGCTGAGGATCCTTTGTCAATCCATGGGCAACACGCAGGAAATATTCCCCCCGCAGGCCATCCTTCTCCTTGATGAAATACATTCCATGGGAGATGGCAAGCCCCACCAGGTCCCGATCCGGTCCAAAGGGGATGTCATGTTCCCTGCAGATATCCTCAAACTCACCAAGATCCGGAGCTGCCGCTTCCTGACCCTTATCCTTCGCTATAGCGGCTAATTCCTGATGAATCACCGGGACACTCTCGTATCCCAGGCTGAACATAAAGGCTCCTACCGCCTCTCGCCACATCTCCTTCTTCTCAAAATAGTATCCCACATTCCGGTAAGCATGTGCCAGCTGAGAGGGACTGTAAATATGAGGAAAGATCCTTCGGGTAAGCTCAAGAAACTGGTCAATGGCTCCCATTCGCTTCACCACCTCTGCATATTCAAAGGCAATCTCAGGATTGATGGGATTCCAATCCATGGCCTGCTCTAACCTCCTCAAGGCTAATGTATAGTCCTCAAGCTCCATGGCAATACTTCCACTGATCAAATAAGCATTGGAAACCGGTGCCTCAGCCAGACGAACCTTCTTCTTCGGCTTCTCCTCCTGACGATAGATCACCTCTTCCATAGCGGTCTTAAAATCAAAACAGATACACTCATCATCCTCTGATACCGGTGGATCCAACTCCAGTTCCTCAATGGCCTTCTGAATACGGTCCGCTGCCTCCTGCAGTTTACGATTCTTAAAGAGCTCCCTGGTCTCTTCCTGAGCCTTTACCAACATTTCCTTTGTTTCTTGCTTCATATGATTACTGTCCTTTAGATATTTTTCTTATTGCCAAGGGGTATTATACCACGAAGCCAAAGATACATCCATGCCTCACTTACAGGTGAACAGCAACCTCCGGACCCGGGTCTTCCCTTTCTCTTCAAAAGATTTGTTCTATTGATGAATTCTACCTTTCAGCCGGCCTTTTGCATCATTTACTTCGCAGTATTTTGCAATATGCAGTTTTTTATTCGTACACACTTTTTTATTCATCAAACGCTCTCTTCCATGTCTATTTTGCCGTTTTGTTTTTCACTTTTCGATCTAGTTTTCTTTCTTTATTTGACTGCAAATCATTC
>CADCQT010000203.1 GCA_902803645.1 uncultured Lachnospiraceae bacterium
ATTTTATGCCCTATTGACGAAAAATGTTTCATATCTTATAGTGAAAGTATCTGACAGTTTACAGTGTAAAAGCGGTGTAGGGGGGAATATGATCGATTCAAAAGTGTTATATTCAGGAGAGGTGGATGATTTTGAGCAGACAGCAGAGGAGCTGTTTGAGCAGGCACAGGGTTTTTCTTTTCGAAGGAATACGGTGGGAATCATCTATATAGAGGATAATACAGAGTGCGAAGAACTCTATGAGGCTTTGTCCAGCCAATGGAAGTTCCCAATGATCGGTTGCACGACCATTGGTCTTCTGATGAAGGAAGCAGGATTTGTAAAGGGTGGTGTTTCCATGATGCTTCTGACTTCAGATGACTGTAATTTTTCTGTGGGTATGACACAGGATCTTTCGGTTGACCGTCTAGAGGATGAGATTCGAAGGACCTTTGATGAAGCAGAAAAGGGACTGGAGGGAGAAGAAGTCAAACTGGTGATTGCATTGGCGGCTATGATGTCGAAGATGTCAGGAGATGATATCCTATCTGCCATCGACGATTTGGGGATGGATGTTCCTGTCTACGGAGGACTTGCCTCCGATATGTTTACGTTTCAGTCCTATCAGGTTTTCTGTAATGGCCGGGTATCCAACAAGGAACAGGTATTTCTTCTTATATCAGGGAATGTCGATCCGAAGATCCTTTATGTGCAGTCCCTTTCCGGTAAAGCCAATTTCTCATACGAAGTTACAAGATCCGAAGGAAATCAGGTGTTTCAAGTAGGCAACACCTCCTTTGTGGATGCACTGGAGAGGGCGGGGATGAAGTGCGAGAAGGATTTGGTTGTTCCGGAGTATATTCAGACCCCTTTTATTACCTCCGTTAAGAAGCCGGATGGACAGACCGTTGAGGCCCTTAGGAATCTTACCAGACTCGATCATACCAATGGCAGCGGCTATTTCCTTGGTGGCGTGATGGAAGGTTCCTCTATAGAGATCGGCATCCTGAATACAGAGGATGTAAAAAGTTCCGTGGGAGAAGCCTTTGATGAGATCTGCAATTGGCTGAAGGAACAGAAGGAGTATAAGACAGTCTTTTGCTTCTCCTGTGCCGCCAGATTTATCGCCATCGGGAATAACATATCGGCAGAAGCGGACTGTTATAAGGGACGTATTCCGGAAGATGTATCACTTCTTGGAATGTATTCTTTCGGTGAATTTGCTCCGGTGGGAGAAGAGAAGCAGTACAATGTTTTTCATAACTCTACTTTTACCATCATGTGCATCTAGTGGGGAAGGCGTATGGAGAAAGAGGATCAGTTAAAAGAATTGACCAGACAGGTGAGGCGGCTTACCCGTGAAAATGGCCGGATGCAGGCAGAACTTACCATGCTCAAGGGACTGAATGAGCAGGTTACGTCCACACAGAAGTATATCCAGAAGGAGAACAGGAGACAGATCTGTTATAATAACCAGCTTTTGAAGACTTTCCCCTATGTGCTTATTATGGTGGATGAGCAGTTGAATACGGTAATGGCTTCGGAGGCCTTCTTTCGCTTGTCCGGCATGAACCATGATCAGGTGAAGGAAGGGCTGACGCTGCAGCAGGCTCTGTCATGTTTACTTATGAACGAACAGATCGGCCCCTTTGTGGATAAGTGCAAGGATGCACTGAATAAGTCGCTTTCTCTTTCTTCCCACGAGGAGGAGGTCGACGGAGAAGGCAATATGCTTACGTCAACGATTCTGGGAGAAGAGAAGATTCTGCAATATGATATCAGCTATTATCAGGAGCCCAATGATAATGTGCGGGGACTTAGTATTATCTTTTCGGATATGACGGAGATTATGGAGGCAAAGGAAAGGGCGGTTAATGCCGATAAGGCAAAGAGTAATTTCCTTGCGAATATGTCCCATGAGATCCGAACCCCTATGAATGCCATAACCGGAATGGCGGAATTTATTTTGCGGGACAGCCTTGATGAAGAGGCGAAAGGACATGCTGCCATGATTCGATCCGCAGCGAATTCCCTGATTGCCATTATCAATGATATTCTCGACTTCTCCAAGATAGAGTCCGGCAAGATGGAGATTATAGAAGATCGTTACAGCCTGTCTTCTTTGATTTGTGATGTGGCGACCATGATTCGTATCCGTTTGGGAGAGAAGGATGTGAAGCTTGTGGTATCCATAGATCCGGACATCCCCGATGCCTTATATGGGGATGAGGTGCGGATCAAGCAGGTTCTGATCAATATTTTAAATAATGCGGTCAAGTTCACAGAGCATGGGCAGATCCGACTTACCGTGGGGTATAAGAAAATAGAAGAAGATACCTGCTGTCTGCAGTTTGCGGTGGCAGATACGGGAATGGGAATTAAAAAGGAGGAGCTGGCGAAGATCTTCGACAGTTTTACCCAGGTGGATACCAAAAAGAACCGTTCCAAGGAAGGAACCGGTCTTGGACTTGCCATTTCCCGTAAACTGGTGACAATGATGGGAGGCGATCTTTCGGTTCAAAGTGAATACGGAAAAGGAACGGAGTTTTCCTTTGACATGATCAGCAGGGTTATTGACTGGGCCGGAGTCGGAGATCTGTCGGAAGCGACGAAAAATACAAAGGCCGATGTGTTTGTCAATGCCTTTACCGCTCCCGGTGCCAGAATTCTGGTGGTGGATGATAACGAGATGAACCTGAAGGTTGCCAGCGGAATTCTTAAACCATACGGAATCCATCCGGTATGTACAGAAAGCGGAAAAAGCGCTTTAAAGCTACTGGAGCATCATACCTATGACCTGATTTTCATGGATCATATGATGCCGCAAATGGATGGTGTGGAGACCATGGAGCGGATCCGTAGTATGGAGGGCGGAGCAGATCAGAAGATCATTGTGCTTACAGCCAACGCACTTCGGGGAATCGAGACAAGCTATGTGGAGGCTGGATTTGATGGCTATCTTGCCAAGCCCATACGGCAGGAGGAAATGGCAGAGGTCCTGTATAAGATGTTGCCGAAGGAGTTGATTCGGGAAGGCGAGCCGACGGAGGATGAAGTCGACGAGAGATCCTATCTGACGGAGGAAGAAGTGGAGGCCCAGGGGCGGCTTGAAGTCCTGAAGCGTCATGGAATCAATGTGGAGTGCGGACTGCAATACGCTATGGATAATGAGGATTTCTATCTGGAGATCGTGGATGATTTCGCTTCGTCCTGGAAGGATAAGAAGGAGATGATCGCCGGCTTCTATGATGAGGAAGACTGGAACGATTATCGAATTGCAGTACACGCTATGAAGAGTACTGCCAAGACCATAGGGGCCGATGATCTGTCGGATCTAGCAAAGGAGTTGGAGTCTGCAGCCCGGAACCAGGATATGGATTTTATCAGAGGACACCATAAGAATTTTATTGCACTTGGCAGTCAGACGGTAAGGCTTTTATCTCAGTCTGGGAATCTTTGACCAAGATAAAAGCTTCGGGGGGGTAAAGGATCATCTTAAGCGCATTCCTATACGGGAATGCGTTTTTTTATGCTATAATGGTTGGCAATTGTGCATAGATAGAAAGAGGTAGAACATGAAAACGATACAGAAGTTTATCTCCTACTACAAGCCCTACAAAGGAGTCTTTTTCCTGGACCTTTTGTGTGCGGCCTTTGTAAGCCTGGTGGACCTTGCTTATCCCCAGATCCTTCGGACTTTGACGAAGACACTTTTTCTGGAAAGTAAAAGTGTGATCCTGCAGAAGCTTCCGCTGATTGGGATCATATTGTTTTTGGCCTATGTATTGCAGGCCCTTTGCAACTATTATGTTGCCTGTCAGGGACATATTATGGGAGCGAGAATGGAACGGGATATGAGACAGCAGCTTTTCGAACACTATGAGAAGCTGTCCTTTTCCTACTATGACAGCAATAACACCGGTACCATGATGAGTAAGCTGGTCTCCGATCTTTTTGATATATCCGAGATGGCCCACCATGGACCGGAGAATCTGTTTATTTCCCTGGTGAAGATTATCGGTTCCTTTATTTTTTTGTTTCTGATCCAGTGGAAGCTGGCCCTGGTGCTTTTGGCGACTGTGGTGGTTATGGGATTTGTATCCTTTAAACAGAATCGTTCCATGCATGCCACTTTTCTGGATAATCGAAGGAAGATCGGTCATGTGAATGCCACCCTCCAGGATTCTCTGGCGGGGATTAGGATCGTTCAGGCTTTTGCCAATGAGGAGATCGAGCGCAGGAAGTTTAAGAGAGGAAATGAGGCCTTTCTTGTATCCAAGAAGGATAACTACCGGGCTATGGGACTTTTCCAGGGAAGCAATACCTTCTTCCAGGGAATGATGTATGTGCTGACTCTGGTGGTGGGAGCTGTTTTGATCGCCAGAGGTGAGATGACACCGGAGGATATGGCCATGATCGCTTTGTATATCGGAGTCTTCATCAGCCCCATCAAGATTCTGGTGGAGCTGACAGAGATGCTGCAGAAGGGAATGAGCGGATTTGAGCGTTTCCTTGAGGTGGTGGAAACAACACCGGATATTAAGGATAAGAAGCAGGCGGTAGAGATGAAGGATCCGAAGGGAGAGATCCGTTTTCAGGATGTAAGTTTCTACTATGATGAAGAGGAGAAGGTCCTGCACCATGTGAATCTGACGGTGCCTTCCGGAAGTTCCCTGGCCCTGGTGGGACCAAGTGGTGGAGGCAAGACCACCATTACCTCTCTCATCCCCAGGTTTTATGATGTGACAGAAGGCGCCATTACCATTGGGGGGCAGGATATCCGGGATATCAAGCTGAAAAGCCTTCGCAAAAATATCGGAATCGTGCAGCAGGAGGTATATCTTTTTGATGGAAGTATCCGGGATAATATTGCCTATGGCAAGCCGGATGCAACAGAGGAAGAGATTCGGTTGGCAGCGAAAAGAGCAAACCTCTCCGAATTTATTGAGGGTCTTCCCGATGGATATGATACCTTTGTGGGAGAGAGGGGAACCCGCCTGTCAGGAGGGCAGAAACAGAGAATATCCATAGCGAGAATCTTCTTGAAGAATCCGCCGATTTTGATTTTGGATGAGGCGACTTCGGCACTGGATAATGAAAGCGAACAGTATATTCAGGAAAGCCTTGAGAAGTTAAGTGAAGGCAGAACCACCATCACCATTGCCCACAGACTGTCTACGATTCGGGGTGCAGACCGGATCCTTGTGATCGAGGAGGGACGCATTACAGAACAGGGAAGTCATGAAGAGCTGGTGGACCAGGAAGGTACCTACGCCCGCTATTATGAAATGAGTCAAAGATAAGAAAAGGAGATGCCCTTTCGGGACATCTCCTTTTTGAAATCAGATGAAGATTAAAATTCTGCGGCCCGCTCTAAGGCATCGTCAATATGACGGCAGAAGTTTTCCTCTCCCAGCTTTTCGGCAAAGCCGGCCTTTACCATGGTCCGCATCGGCTGTTCATTCACATGGGAGAACACAAGGCCGATGTTCTTCTTCTGACAACGCTTGTAGAGGTCCTCGAGGCTGTGCATGGCAGAAGCATCCAGGGCCGGTACTGCACGCATACGGATGATGAAGACTCTGGTGTTCTCCTCCGCCTTCACCTGGGTGATAAGGTCTGTCATTCCAAAGAACATGGGGCCGGAAATCTCATAGACACGAACATGGTCCGGGACCCTCTTAAGCTCGATGTCGTCATCGTCCTTGCCGTCGTCGTAGTTGACCCAACCCTCGATGCTAGCCTCATCTGCAAGACGCTTCATAAGAAGGATACATGCTAAAACGATGCCGGCGGCGATGGCTACCACCAGATCAAAGACAACGGTCAGTACAAAGGTGGTCACAAGAACGAAGATATCGGACTTGGGTGCAGTCTTTACAATATGGAAAAAGGTTCGGTGTCCGCACATATTGTAGCCGACCTGGAAAAGGATGGCTGCAATGGTGGGCATTGGAATCAGTGC
>CADCQT010000204.1 GCA_902803645.1 uncultured Lachnospiraceae bacterium
GGCGGTATATCTCTGTTGCACTGGCCTTGGAGTCACCTCCACCGGACGTTATCCGGCATCCTGCCCTGTGAAGCCCGGACTTTCCTCTCCTGCGGCCTTTCGGCACTTGCAGCAGCGATCACGTGTCTTACTTCCAAAATAATATTTTATCGTTTTTCTGTAAATATAGCAAGCCTTTTCCAAAGCTACCCTTATACATGGAAGCAACTGCCTCCGATAAACTCCCGGATCAGAGAGGAATTGGTAATGTCCTCTGTGGGAACCGGCATGAAATAATCCAGCAGCTTGATCAGCCGCTTAGCCTCCTTAAACTCCGGAGCATCCGTGGGGATGGCATAGAGCTGGGGCTGAGCATAAAGCTTAAGAACGGACATCTCATAGATCAGAGCCGAATTAAACATGGCATCCGCCTCTTCCTGGAAGGGGAAGATATTCTTCTCCTCTCCCCTTCGGACAGAATCCCACATGGCAATGGTCTCCTGAGCCGGTGTGCTTCTGGTCCTTGCATCCCGCACGATACGCCGGATCAGTCTGCCGTCCGTGGTGGACAGGGGATTATGCTCATCAATGGCCAGCTGGGTCAGAGCAGAAATATAGATCTTATACTTACTCTCCTTGGGAAGGGTATAACTTAACTTGTCATTAAGTCCATGAATGCCCTCGATCACCAGGACATCGTCCCTTCCAAGTTCCATAGGAAGACTGCGATGATCCCTCTTTCCCGTATTGAAGTTAAAGATGGGAAGCTCCACCCGCTCTCCCTTTAACAACCGGGTCATATCCTCATTAAACCGGGCAATATCAAGGCCCTCTAAGGCTTCAAAATCCTTCTGTCCGAATTCGTCCAGAGGCATCTGATCCCGGTTAAGGTAATAGTTATCCAACCCCACCGGATGAGGGGTCAGCCCCCTCGCCCGCAGCTGAATGGACAGACGATGGGAGAAGGTGGTCTTACCGGAAGAAGACGGTCCTGCGATCATAATGAATTTACGACCTTCCTCGGAAGCGATCTGGCGGGCCAGGGCTCCGATCCGCTCTTCCATGAAGGCCTCCTGCATCAGGATAATATCCTTGATCCTTCCAGCGGCAATGGCATCATTTAATGCCCCCACCGTATCCACTTCCATCCGGCTTCCCCAATCCTTGGCAGTCATTAAGGTATCAAAGAGCTTCACCGGTGGCTTTTGCTCCTCCACCTTCTGGGGGTCCTTCCCCGGGAAGAGGAGCATAAAGCCCTCCTTAAAAGGCTTAAGGTCATAGGCCTTCAGATAGCCGGTGGAAGGCACCATATAGCCGTAAAAATAGTCATAGGCCCCGTCCAATTCATAGATATTAGTGCCGGAATTGGAGCGGTAACGAAGCAGCCTCTCCTTGTCCTTCATGCCCTGTTCTGCAAAAAGGGCTATGGCATCACAGGTAGGAAAAATATTCTTCTCAATAGGCAGATCCTTTTGAATCAGCTCCTCCATCTTCAAAGAAAGCTTGGATAAAAAGGAGTCGCTGATATGATCATGCCCCTTCAAGGTACAATAGTAACCGTCTCCCAGAGAAAACTGCACCCGGACATCCCAGTCCACCTTATCCAGAAGATCCTTTAAGGCTCTTTGCATAAGAAACACCAGACTTCTCCGGTAGGCCCTCTGGCTGTCCTTATTGGTCCCATCCAAAAAACAGATACTTCCCTCACGCTTAATCGTCCTGTGAAGTTCTGCCAGCTTACCGTTGTATTCCGCCAGATAGTATCTCTTATAATCCTTCGGATACAGTTCCTTCGCCAGCTCCTGCAGCGTTATCCCATAGGGCACCTGTATCTGCCTGTCCTGGCATGTAATGGTGATCTCTCGCTTTTCCTGCATTCTAACCCCCCGATCTATCTTCCCGATCTATACGTAAAAAAATGGTTCCGCAAAAGGCTCCGCTGTCACAGTAAGCTCTGCCGCGTTCCTCTCCAGATATTCTACCATAAACGGACGGAAAATATGCTCAAGCCCGTAATGACCTGCATCAATAATATTAAGCCCCCGGGCTATGGCATCAATTCCACTGTGATGGTCAATGTCTCCGGTGATCAAAACCTGGGCACCGCCCTCCACTGCCGGATCGATCATGCTCTTTCCGGATCCGGGAGATATGGCGCAGCGTCTTATTCTGGCAAAAGGATCCCCAAAGATCTTGACCTGTTCCAGAGAAAAAGCCCTTTTCACAAGATCCGCCACCTCCGTAAGAGATAATTCCTCCCTAAGCTCTCCTATGGCTCCAATGCCCACCGGTCTCTTATCCTCATCTTCTCCTGTTACTTCAAGGGGAAGATACTTCTGCAAAGAGATCTTCTTTGCCGCCAGATCCGCCATGCCATAGACATCAAAGTTGGTATGCATACAGATGATACTCATCCCATGGGTAATCAGCTTCATGATACGTCTTCCAAGGAAGTCATCTGCCCTCACCTCAGAGATCTTGCCGAAAATCAGAGGATGATGGGTCAAAAGAAGCTCTGCCTTTGCCTCAATGGCATGATCGATCACCTCATCGGTGGCATCTAAGGCCACGTAGACCCTTTTTACCTCACTCTCCGGATCTCCCACTAAAAGCCCGGGATTATCCCATCCTTCAGCTGCCCCGAGAGGGCATTGTTTTTCCAGTAGTCTTAAAATCTCTCCTGCCTTCATTCTTGTTTCCCTTCATACATGGATAACGCCTGCTGCAAGAGGGCAAGCTCACTTTGCACTTCCTCCCTGCGCTCTCCCGCTGCATCCGCCGGAAGCTGATCTAAGATGGAGGATACCACCCTCTTCCTGTATAAAAGATACGCTCTTAGTACCGGATGCCGCTGTTTTAAAAGCCCGGGACCAAACATCAAAGCCGCCTTCTGCAAATCTTCTCTTCCCGGTATCTGCCAGGAGGCTATGGCACTCTCTCCCCGGTAGGAGACTTTCAGCATAGGGTAATACTTGCCATCTTCCTCCACCATATTCTCGGAGATAAGCTCATATCCACCTTCCATCAGATAAGACCTTACCATCTCCAACTGAGACTGGGGGCCAAGAATCAAAGACGGAATGGACTTTGTCTTCTTTTCGTCTGCTGAGAGAATATGACAGATCACACCGCCTCCCATTCCGGAGATCAGCACCGTATCCGCCTCATCTTCCTCCAACTTCACGATCCCGTCTGACAGCCGGGTCTGTATCTTATCTTCTAATCCCGCCTGCGCAATATGCTCCCTGGCTCTTTCAAGAGGCCCGGGGCGAAGATCCATAGCGAGGGCCTCGGGACAGATCTCATCCTGGACCAGAGCAATGGAAAGGTATCCGTGGTCACATCCCACGTCACAGAAACGGGTGTCTTTGTCTACCATGTGATACAGGGCCAGAAGCCGCTGTGACAGCTGATCTCTGACCCTGTTTGTCTTGCTACTTTGCATATTACTCAAGATAATCCTTTAATTTACGGCTACGGCTAGGATGTCTTAATTTACGAAGAGCTTTTGCTTCTATCTGACGGATTCTCTCACGCGTAACTTTAAATTCCTTGCCAACTTCCTCAAGAGTTCTTGCTCGTCCATCTTCAAGACCAAAACGAAGTTTAAGA
>CADCQT010000205.1 GCA_902803645.1 uncultured Lachnospiraceae bacterium
GGTGGACGTGTTGCCACCTCCGATCTGAATGACCTCGACAGACGAATCATCAACCGTAACAATCGTCTTAGAAGACTGTTAGAGCTTTCTGCTCCGGAGATTATCATTCGTAACGAGAAGCGTATGCTCCAGGAGGCTGTGGATGCCCTCATCGATAACGGCCGTCGCGGACGTGCAGTTACCGGTCCCGGTAACCGTGCCCTGAAGTCTCTTTCAGATATGCTTAAGGGTAAGTCCGGACGTTTCCGTCAGAACCTGTTGGGTAAGCGAGTAGACTACTCAGGCCGTTCTGTTATCGTAGTAGGACCGGACCTTCGGATCTACCAGTGCGGTCTGCCGAAGGAGATGGCCATCGAGTTGTTCAAGCCTTTCGTTATGAAGGAGCTTGTGGCAAACGGAGTTGCTCATAACATCAAGAACGCCAAGAAGATGGTAGAGAAGCAGAATGATCCTGCTGTTTGGGATGTTCTTGAAGAAGTTATTAAGGAGCATCCGGTTATGTTGAACCGTGCTCCGACACTTCACCGTCTTGGAATCCAGGCTTTCGAGCCCATCCTTGTAGAGGGTAAGGCAATCCGCCTTCATCCAATGGTATGTGCGGCCTTCAATGCGGACTTCGATGGTGACCAGATGGCTGCCCATCTCCCATTGACTCAGGAAGCACAGGCAGAGTGTCGTTTCATGCTTCTGTCTCCAAACAACCTTCTGAAGCCGTCTGACGGTGGAGTGGTTGCTGTTCCTGGACAGGATATGGTACTTGGTATTTACTACATGACACAGGAGCGTCCGGGAGCAACCGGTGAAGGTAAGGTCTTCAAGAGTCTGAATGAGGCGATTCTTGCCCATGAGAACGGACAGCTGGAGTATCATGCACGTATCAAGATCCGTGTATCCAAGAAGCTTGCTGACGGAAGTGTGATCTCTGATGTGGTAGAGTCTACTTTGGGACGTTTCATGTTCAATGAGATCATTCCTCAGGATCTGGGATTTGTGGATCGTAGCATTCCGGGCAATGAGCTTAAGCCGGAAGTTGACTTCCTGGTTAAGAAAAAGGACCAGAAGGCGATCCTGGAGAGAGTAATCAATACACATGGTGCCACACGTACAGCGGAAGTGTTGGATGACATTAAGGCTATGGGATATAAGTATTCCACAATTTCTGCCATGTCCGTATCCATTTCCGATATGACCGTACCTCCTCAGAAGCCACAGCTCATCGAGAAGGCAGAGGAGACGGTTGAGAAGATCAAGGTACAGTATCGTCGTGGTCTTATTACAGAAGAAGAGCGTTATAAGGAGACTGTTGAGGTCTGGGAGGCTACCGATAAGCAGCTGACCAAGGACCTGTTAGAGGGTCTTGATGCATACAATGAAATCTTCATGATGGCGGATTCCGGAGCGCGAGGATCTGATAAGCAGATCAAGCAGCTGGCAGGTATGCGAGGACTTATGGCGGATACCACCGGTCGTACCATCGAGATGCCGATCAAGTCGAACTTCCGTGAAGGTCTTGATGTATTGGAGTACTTCATGTCAGCGCATGGAGCTCGAAAGGGAATGTCCGATACCGCTCTTCGTACAGCGGATTCCGGATACCTGACCCGTCGAATGGTTGATGTATCCCAGGAGCTTATCGTTAAGGACCGAGACTGTGTTGCCGGTACCGATCGTGAGATCCCCGGAATGTATGTATCAGCCTTCAAGGATGGTAAGGAAGTTATCGAGGAACTTAAGGATCGTATCACAGGTCGTTTTGCATGTGAGACCATTACCGATGCAGAGGGCAATGTTCTCGTAAAGGCAAACCACATGATTACACCTCGTCGTGCAGATGCTATCTGCAGCAAGGGTGTGGATAAGAACGGTAACCCCATCGAGGCTGTCAAGATCCGTACTGTCCTCAGCTGTCGAAGCCACAATGGTATCTGTGCCAAGTGTTACGGTGCTAACATGGCAACCGGTCAGCCGGTACAGGTTGGTGAGGCTGTTGGTATCATAGCAGCTCAGTCTATCGGTGAGCCTGGTACACAGCTTACCATGAGAACCTTCCACTCCGGTGGTGTTGCAGGTTCCGATATTACACAGGGTCTTCCTCGAGTTGAGGAGCTTTTCGAGGCGCGTCGCCCGAAGGGTCTTGCAATTATCACAGAGATCCCCGGTACGGTTCATATCCGCGAGGAGAAGAACAAGCGTGAGATCGATGTGACCAATCCGGCAGATGGAGATATCAGAACCTATCAGATCACTTACGGATCTCATATCAAGGTTCGTGAAGGCCAGCAGCTCAATGCCGGTGATCCACTGACCGAAGGTTCTATCAACCCACATGATATCCTTAAGGTACAGGGTATCTCAGCTGTTCAGGATTACATTCTTTCTGAGGTACAGCGAGTATACCGTCTTCAGGGTGTAGAGATCTCCGATAAGCATATCGAGATCATTGTTCGTCAGATGATGCGTAAGGTTCGAATCGAGAACAACGGAGATACAGACTTCCTTCCGGGTAGTCAGGTCGACTTCCTTGATTATGATGAGACCAATGAGGTTATGGAGAAGGAAGGCAGAGAGCCTGCAGAAGGTGAGCGAGTTCTTCTCGGAATCACCAAGGCGGCCCTTGCTACCGATTCCTTCCTGTCAGCAGCATCCTTCCAGGAGACAACCAAGGTTCTTACGGATGCGGCTATCAAGGGTAAGGTTGATAAGTTGCAGGGACTCAAGGAGAACGTTATCATCGGTAAGCTGATCCCGGCAGGAACCGGTATGAAGCAGTACCGTGATATCAAGCTGAATTCCGACTACAACGAAGAACTTCTTCGTCAGGCAAGGGAAGAGGATCCGGCAGAATCTGCTTCGGAAGAGACCGATGCAAATCTTGTTGATGTAGACTAAGCCTACAGAATAAGACATATAGAGAAGATCCCGGAGAGGCATTTTTGATAAAAGCCTCCCTCTGGGATCTTTTTTGTTTGGATATATTTATTCTTGACAGTGGTGGTCCAAGGATATATAATGTGCTAGCATGCCTAGAAATAGATTGGCATAGTAATAATCAGGAGGTGAAATAAATGCCAACATTTAACCAGTTAGTAAGAAAGGGTAGACAGACATCTGAGAAGAAGTCTAACTCACCAGCTCTTCAGAAGGGTTTCAATTCCCTGAAGAAGCGTCCTACAAATGCTTCTGCTCCACAGAAGCGTGGTGTATGTACTGCTGTTAAGACAGCTACCCCTAAAAAGCCTAACTCAGCGCTTCGTAAGATCGCCAGAGTACGTCTTTCTAACGGAATCGAAGTTACAAGCTACATTCCAGGTGAAGGACACAATCTGCAGGAGCATAGTGTTGTATTGATCCGTGGTGGTCGTGTTAAGGACCTTCCGGGTACTCGTTATCACGTTATCCGTGGAACACTCGATACAGCTGGTGTTGCTGACAGAAAGCAGGCTCGTTCTAAGTATGGTGCTAAGAGACCTAAGGCTTCTAAGTAATAACCATAACAGATAGGAACGAACACAACACAAGCGTACGAGCTATTAAAATGGTTAGTGTTTGTATTTATTCCAGGATACATAGACACGAGCACATTTTAACATGTGAGTACCGGTGATTTAATCAAAACCCATGATTAAGGAGGGAAGTTAACGTGCCACGTAAAGGACATACAGTAAAAAGAGACGTACTGGCGGATCCTATTTACAATAGCAAGGTAGTTACCAAGCTTGTCAATAACGTTATGTTAGACGGCAAGAAGGGTATCGCCCAGAAGATTGTATACGGAGCTTTTGCCAGAGTTGAAGAGAAGAGCGGTAAGCCGGCTCTTGAAGTATTCGAAGAAGCTATGAATAACGTTATGCCACAGCTCGAAGTTAAGGCTAGACGTATCGGTGGAGCTACCTATCAGGTACCAATCGAGGTTCGTCCTGACCGTCGTCAGACCTTAGGCCTTCGCTGGCTCACATTCTTCTCACGTAAGAGAAGTGAGAAGACTATGCAGGAGCGTCTTGCAGGTGAGATTATGGATGCAGCCAACAACACTGGCGCAGCTGTAAAGCGTAAGGAAGAGATGCATAGAATGGCTGATGCTAATAAGGCATTTGCTCATTACAGATTCTAATTGGAGGAACGTATCTTGGCTAAGAGAGAATACCCACGGGAGAGAACCAGAAATATCGGTATTATGGCTCATATCGATGCAGGTAAGACTACAGTGACTGAGCGTATTCTGTACTATACCGGTGTAAACTATAAGATTGGTGAGACCTACGAAGGTACTGCTACCATGGACTGGATGGAGCAGGAGCAGGAGCGAGGAATCACTATTACATCTGCGGCAACAACATGTCACTGGACACAGCAGGAGCAGGCAAAGCCTAAGAAGGGGGCTCAGGAGCATCGTATCAATATCATTGATACTCCGGGACACGTAGACTTCAC
>CADCQT010000206.1 GCA_902803645.1 uncultured Lachnospiraceae bacterium
TGCCGGTTATATACCCCCTTCACCTTCTGGGTATTTTGGGTAATAAAGTCCGTCAGTTTCTTCATATAGTCTTCTTCACCGATCTCACCCTCTGCCACCTGACCAAGCCCCTTCTCCCAACTAGCAGTTAAAGCAGCATTTAACATCGAGCGTACAGAGTAACCAACCACGTAATACACCATTTCGCCAGTCAGGGTCGGTGTGATCACCTGGGTCTTCTGATTCAGGGATAAATACCGTATCTTCACCAGCTTTTCCAGAATCCCGGCTCTGGTGGCGGATGTACCGATTCCGTTACTCTTGATCTGCTCCCGCAGTTCCTCATCCTCAATAAGAGAACCGGCATTTTCCATGGCAAGAATCATGGAACCTGAGGTATACCTCTTAGGAGGGGATGTCTCTCCCTCCTTAATGGATAAGACAATACCGGGAAGGACATCTCCCTTCTTCACCCCTGCAAGGGCACTTCGCATGGCCTCACTGGTCTCCTCTTCCTTCTTTTTCTTAAGGAAAGAGTAGTTCATCACCTCAAGGAAACCGGCCTCCTTCAGATATTTGTCATTTGCAAAGAAGTGCTCCTGTCCACTGACTGCATCAATGGAAAGTTTCTGATAGATCGCCGGTGGATAAAAGATTGCAAGAAAACGCCGGCAGATCGCTTCATATACGTGAAGGGATGTACTATCCAGACTATTTAAAGCCCCAAGGCCCTGGCCTGTGGGAATAATGGCATAGTGGTCTGTGATTTTCTTATCGTCCGTATACCTTGTCTTCTCGATTCCCTTAAAACGCTCCCCTGTTAGAATCTCTTCTGCAAAAGGCTTCAGAGAAGGAAGATTCATAAGACCCTGAATATTCTGCTGTATCTCCCTGGCAATGGCAGTGGATAACACCCTTGCATCCGTTCTCGGATAAGTCACCAGCTTCTTCTCATACAGAGACTGGATGATATTTAAGGTCTGATCCGGAGAAATTTTAAAGAATTTGGAGGCGTCATTCTGGATTTCTGCAAGGTTATACAAAAGAGGAGGATTCTTCTTCTCCTGCTTACGCTCTGCCGATACCACCGTAAGAGGCAGAGTGACCTTCATCTTATCCTCTTCGTCAAGCAGGGCCTCCGGATCATTGGTAAGCCGCTTGATCAGATCCATTGCAGAGGTCTTCTCCTTGAAACCGTTTTCCTTGTATAAAAGAGGGGAATTCCAATAGGCACTTCCCTTCACACTCTTCCACTCTAAGGTAAGACACTCCTGATCCTCTGTCATGGAAGCATCACAAAGAACTCGATAAAATGGTGTTTTAACAAACTGACGTATCTCAATCTCCCTGCGGACAACCATACCAAGAACACAGGTCATCACCCGACCCACAGAGACAACACAGTGCCTTTCATTGAGAAAAGCCGCCATATCATTACCATACTTTAACGTGAGAAGACGTGAGAAATTAATTCCCATAAGATAATCTTCCTTGGCTCTTAAATAGGCAGCTTCTGAGAGATGGTCGTACTCGGAAAGAGGCTTCGCTTCCTTAATTCCTCTTTTAATTTCATCTTCTGTCTGAGA
Organism: uncultured Lachnospiraceae bacterium; assembly: GCA_902803645.1. Classification (GTDB taxonomy): domain Bacteria; phylum Bacillota; class Clostridia; order Lachnospirales; family Lachnospiraceae; genus Weimeria. The sequence goes on from CADCQT010000206.1 coordinate 1,566, forward strand.
ATCGATCCAAACCCGTCTCTCATCCTTTCCATGGACACCGGCCTCCTGACGAACCAGACGATAGATATATTCTCCCTCTCGTCCCGAGTCGGTACAGACATAAATCCTGGTAACATCCTCCCGATTCAGAAGGCGCTTTACCACATCAAACTGCTTTTTTACTCCGTGGATCACCTCATATTTGAAGGTCTGTGGAATAAAAGGGAGGGTATCCAGCCGCCAGCGCTTTAGGCTTTCGTCGTAGGCCTCTGGATAACTCATGGTCACTAAATGACCCACACACCAGGTGACCACAATATGATCTCCCTCCATATAGCCATCATGCTTTGCCAGATTCTCATGAAAAACATCTGCAAAAGCCCTGGCTACCATAGGTTTCTCTGCTATAAACAGCGATTTTCCCATTATAATGACCTCATATCAACAAGCACAATGGAAGGATCCTCTTCTGCAAGTGCCCTTAAATCTTCTGTAAAACTGGTAGCAGAAAACAGGTAGACCACCTTGGTCTTAATGCAGGCCAGTTTTAAGTTTTTCTGTAAATTCTCGTAATCCTGCATGGAGATGGCATCCATGTGCCAGTTACAAATGGCTGCCACATATTCGCGGATATCGTTTTCTCCTACAAGATCCACCGTCCCTTCTTTTCCCACCCAGGTTCCCATCTTTGTAATGGTAAGAGGCAGCTTCCCCATCATATTCAAAAGAGAAAGATACTCTCTGCATACGTCCACAAAGGCTCTCTGCATGTAGTCTGCCAGCCCCGGAGCAATATAGGTGTCATAAAACTGTTCACTGCTCATCTGAAAAAGAGCAGAACGGTTAGCATAGATAAAATGATAATAGAATGCAATAAAATTGTTCCTGATGCGATAAACACCTTTTTTGGCATGATCCCATCCTCCGGCATCAAAGGATATCACTTTTTCGATCACATCAAAAGCCGCCAAATTCTTAAGATACACACTAATCTTCGGTCGGGAATAGCCGGTAAAGGTAAAAATATCATTTAACTTTTCCTTACCATTTGCCATAGCATAGAGAATGGTGTTATATACCTCCGGTTCCCGAAGTTCCCTTGTAATCTCCTCTTCTGCCGCCCGAAACAGACTTCCGGAGGGTGAGAGGATCAACTGACAGACATTCTCCCGGAAGGTAAGATCCGGATTCCATCTGCTAAGATAACGGGGGGTTCCTCCGATGACACCATAGGTCTGAACCGAATCCCTGACAGAATAATCTCCAAGACAGCGGACCAGATCCAGAAAACTGATATCCCCCACTCGAAGCCTATGATCGATGGAGCCTGCCAGTTTCTCACCCAACTGCTCCATCAAATCCTTATGATCCCAGGTATAGGAAGAAAGGATCATAAGGATCATAACCGGTCCGGGATACAGCTGCTTGTTCCGAAGCCTTGCCAGAGAATCAAAAAACCCCCGGTTTTTCTTACCCACACGTTCCATATGATCTATGATCACCACAAGCTTGCTGGCATCTCCGCTCCGGATTCTAGAAAAACACTCATCATAGGTATCATGGGCAAGCCTTTGCTGACACTGCAGACTTACCTGACGCTGCAGAAGAGAAAGCTGAAGCCTTGGAGAGGCATAGTCACAATCATAGTAAAAATATTTCTTATCCTTTAGAAAATTCTTTAACAGTCCCTCTTTCTCGCTATTTGCAGAGGTGGTTATAAGGACAATGGCATTCCCATTGTCCTCGTATACTTTTTGCAAAAACTGCTTATCACTGTGTCTGCTCTCCATATATCTTCCCCTTATCCTGTATCAATTCCTCCAGTTACATTTCGCCCGGCAACTTACGCCACATGGGTCATAATATATTTTAAAATCTGTACTACACTCTCCATTGCCTCAAGGGTGATATGCTCGTAAGGACCATGGAAGGCATATCCTCCTGTTCCAAGGTTCGGACAGGGCAGGCCCTTAAAGGTCAGCTGAGCTCCGTCGGTACCTCCTCGGATGGGCTCGGATACCGGCTCGATTCCCTGAGACCGGATCGCCTCCTCTGCAAGATGGACGATCTGCATATGATCCTTGATAACAGAGATCATATTGTCATAAGAATGGGAGATTGTAATAACAGCCGTCCCCTCTCCATAGACCTCATTCACTTTATTTACAAGTTCTGTAAGCTTTGTTTCTTTTTCTTTTAATTTATCTGCATCATGGTCACGAAGGATATAGGAAAGGGTCGCTTCCTCCACATTTCCCTGCAGATCCGTCAAATGATAGAATCCCTCGTAGCCTTCTGTGGCTGCCGGGATCTCATCCTTTGGAAGGGATGCCGCAAACTCTGCCGCAATAAGTCCTGCATTGACCATAAGATCCTTCGCCTCACCCGGATGTACATTCACGCCATGAATGGTGATATGGGCAGAGGATGCGTTAAAGTTCTCATAGGCAATCTCTCCCTCATAGCCGCCATCTACGGTATAACCGAACTGCGCCCGAATGCGATCCAGTTCGAAGTGATCCGGCCCCTCTCCAATCTCCTCATCCGGAGTAAAGCAGATCCAGATCTCTCCATGGGCTGCATCAGAATGCAATATCTCATCCGCAGCTGTAACAATAGCAGCAACACCGGCCTTATCATCAGCTCCAAGAAGGGTTGTTCCATCGGTGGTGATCAGTGTTCTTCCCTTTAAAGAGGTGAGATGAGGAAAGTCCGAAACGGACAAGACCTTCCCGCTGTCTCCAAGGACAACATCTTCTCCGTTATAATTCTCAATAATCTGCGGCTTAACCTTCTCTCCTGTATAATCCGGCGCCGTATCCATATGAGAGATCAGTGCAATCGGCTTAACA
>CADCQT010000207.1 GCA_902803645.1 uncultured Lachnospiraceae bacterium
CGTTGGGGATGAGGACAAGGAACTGGATTTTGGAACCTATCGAATCCGTTACGTCCACAATGCTGAAGGTTGGTTTCGTGAAGGATATAACACCATTACCAAAAGCGGAAATACGGTGCTTTCCGATCCCTACAGTATCCTTACGGTGTTAAAGCAGGAGAAGATCGATCATGTTTTTCATGTGACCATTGCGGTGTATGAACATGCAGAGGGGGAGGAAGAACATACCGATGATCCGTTGTATACGTTAGAGGGAATGAAAGTATGGTAAGACAGGGTAAGAAGGCGCTAAAACAAAATAGTGGAAACGGTCTGATCCTGGTGCTTGTGATCGCCATGGTGGTGACCCTTTTAGGGGTTGCCCTCTTGTCCACCAGCTATACCTCCTATATGGTGAAGGTGGCGGAGCGAAAGAGCAACGATACCTTTGCTACGGCAGAGGACGGTATGGATCTGATCCGAGCAGGACTTTTGAATGCAGAGAGTAATGCCATTGCCAGCGGTTATGCCAAGGTGCTCAATTCCTTTTCGGATAACAGTACCAATACGCTGGTGTTTAAGACCGCTTTTTTTGACAGACTGCAAAGCTTTCAGACCACAAAGATCGACGGATCCGAAGCGAAGCCTCTTTTCCCCAATGCTATGACCAATGCGGATGGAACCAAGACCATCCGTTATTATTCTATTTCCGCTTTGGAAAACTACCTGCCCTCCGTTCATGCCCAGGGAGACAGCTATACTCTTCAGCCAACGGTGGTAGCCGGTAACAATTCCGACTATGGAAGTGCGGTGCAGGCAGCGGATAACAAGTCCGTTACCCTTCGGGGAATTAAGCTGACCTACACCAGAGAGGATGGCTATATCACCTCTGTGACCACGGATATTACCATGGCCATTCCGGAGATCAGCCTTCGTAGAGCGGATATTGTAGGAGGAGACAAGGCTCTTCAGAACTTTACCGCCATTGCGGATAAGGGACTTCGAAACTTCCGAACAGGAGAAAGTGGACAAAATCCCGACGGAGGTATCATCGAAGGCAGTATCTATGCCGGTATGATCGAGATGAAGGGCGGAAGATTTAATGTGGCGGATAACCAGTCCATGGTAGTGGGACGAACCCTTCTGAATAAGGATACGGGAGAGAGGTCAAGTGGAGATATTACCTTCCTTCAGGGAGGGCAGTTCACCCAGGGAAGTGGCTCTACACTCTGGATTAATAACATTCAGATGGAGAATAACGGAACCTTTGTTACCCAGTCCAATTCCAAGACCTTAGTGGCAGATGACCTGATGTATGAAGGGGAGGGAAGCGTGACCCTTCGGGGCAGCTACTATGGTTTTGGTGCAGAAGATACAGCAGAGAAGAGCAGTTCCATTATTTTTAATTCTACGAAGAAGGGAATGCTGGATGTTACCGATATCCAAAGTCTTCTCTTAGGTGGACGAAGCTTTGTACAGGAGAATGTTAACAGTACCAATTCCGTTGCCATGGGATCTGCTGTTACCGCCAAGCCGGAGCAGGTGGCCTATCTGGTACCTTCGGACTTTATGGATGGAGGGAAGAATCCGGATGTGGTAAGTGCAGATGAGGCAGATGCAAGAAAAAGCGAGATGGTGGATAGGATCCTCTCCAATAAGAATAAGAAGATCCTTCATGACAATACCCTTGCAGACTATGGAATCAGCAGTGCTTCGGATATCCGGGTACTGACCTATACCCTGCCGGGAGATCAGGGCAAGGTGAGCCAGTACTACTTTTTAAATTTCCCGGATCAGGCCAGGGCCAACGGATATTTCAGAGACTACTTTACCGCCCATAAGGGAGAGATCAGCCGTTATCTGGATGCCTATTCGGATCTGAGGGGATTCGAGAAGGGAGGTTCTTTTGTCTCCTCCTCCACTTCCATTAAGAAGGTGGGAGAGGGCTATGAGGTGACCCCCGGAGGAGAGAACCTAAAAGATGAGGGAGAGGATTATGCTCGCCGTTATATGAACCTAAGCCAGACCTTAAGTGAGGATAACAGCGACGAGGAGAGTACTCCCTTCTGGACCTATATTAAGAAATCCACCCTGGATGCCTGGTGCGAAGGAAAAGAGGGAAGTCTTGTCCCTGTAGCATGGCATGTGGATCCTAATGCTGCACAGAGAAGATATAACGGCAATAAGGTGGTCTACAGGGGAGAAGAGTACGGCTCTGAGACCATTGGCGCTAACGGCCCTACTGACGGTAAGATGGAAGTGGCAGGCTACTGTGCAGTGGCCCGCCCGGGAGTTCCTATTGATGCCTCCTCCCTTTCCGGCGGTGTGAAATGTAACTTCCTGGTGGTGGATGGTGATGTGAACCTGGGGAACGGATTCGATGGAATCATCATGTGCAGCGGTTACTTAAATACCGGTGGAGCCTACCTGCATCTTCAGCAGGATGGCATCAACCATCTGCGTAAGTCTGACCTGTGGAACGGAACGAAGAACGGTTCCGGACTTTCCAAGGGAGATGACTGGGAGATGGATGAAATCGTCACCTATTCCAACTGGAAGAAGGACTAAGAGAGGGCAGTGATCATGAAAAAGAATAACAAGGGTTTTACATTGCTGGAACTGATCGTGATCGTAGCCATTATTGCAGTGATCTCCGGACTGGCGGCAGTGTCCTTATTTCCCATACTAAGTACTGCGGCCAAGCAGGCGGCAACCTCCGCCAAGGCCATGATCTACCAGTGTAAGACAGACTGTATGGCAAAGGATCCGGATAAGACCTGCCTGGTATTAGAGAATACAGAGGGCCGTATCCTGGCCACCTATTATGAGGGGGATCTTACCACAGAAGTCTCCTCCGAGAAGCTGTCAAAGCACAAGGTCTCCCTGACCTATGGAGGAACGACTCTGCAGGAGGGAGAGAAGCTTTTCCTTAATTTTGATAAGTCCACAGGATCCCTTCACCATTTTGGGGTGGCAGATGCACTGGAGAATGCAGCGGTAGCAGTTGCAGATACCAATTGCCTGATTACCCTTACCAGCGGAAGCACCACGTATGAACTTCAACTGGATCCTGTGACCGGTGTATGCAAACTGAAGAAGCAGTAGGAGTTACGGTATGACAAGAATGATCCGAAAACTTCATAAAGGAAACAACGGGGGCTTTACTCTGGTGGAGCTGATCATCTCCATTGCGATCCTGTCCATGGTGCTGGCCACAGCCTGTGCCTTTATGGTCTTAGGGGCTAAGACCTTCTTCTCTGTGAATGAGAGGGTGGAACTGTCCTACAGCTCCGGTCAGGCCTTGGCTCAGATCAATCAGAAGATCATCAACAGCAATGGGAAGGTCATTCTGAAAAAGGATCCCGGGGCTGCGGATTTTAAGCTGTTTATCATTCAGGCCACAGCCTGGGATGACACCACCTTAAAGCCCACCCTGTATCAGATCTGCTGTTATACCTATGACAGCAGCGAGGGAACCCTTTCCTATAAGGAGAGTGCTCCGGCGGCCTACGGAGAGGGAACGGTGGAGAGCGGTATCGCCTTTGGAAGGGAGCATATCCTCTGTTCCAATATTACCGCAGCAACGGTTACGTCCAATCCTTCGGACCATAAGCTGTACGGATTGAAGCTTATCCTGCAGCAGAGTAAGAATGGTAAGACCTATAACGCCAGACGGGATATTTCCCCGAGAAATCATCCGGTCTATGGGGAAAGCTTTGATGATAATTTCCTCTGGAAATAAGAAAAGGAGTATGGAGGCGCCTATGAAAAAGCGGCCGATGTTTGAAGTAAAAGAAGTGAAGAAAAAGAAAGAAAAGGGGCAGGGGCTGGTAAAACGGCGCCTGCTTTCTGCCATTCTTGCCGGGGCATTGATCCTTCCTGTGGTGGCCTATCAATATACCTCCACAGCCTCTGCCAAGCAGCAGACATCTCTTCCCCATATCGAAGAGATCAAGCGGGTGATGAATACCGCCTCCTCCGCTTCTTTTCATATCTTAGAAGTAACGCCTAAGGCAGGAGCGGGAACAAGAGAGGACGCTGTGACCGGTGAGATCGGGTACTATATTGCAGGGCAGGAGCCGGTGAATTTTAAGGAGATGCTCTCCGGTACTTCCTTTTCCTCTTCCCAGGAGAGAGTAAACTGGGCCAATGGCTATCTTCAGGGACTATCCGGTGCCGGGATCTTAAGTGCACAGGAGGATAAGGCCCCTCTTAAGGCGACCTTCCAGGAAGGGAA
>CADCQT010000208.1 GCA_902803645.1 uncultured Lachnospiraceae bacterium
ATCCAGTTCCTCCCCTACATACTTGGACAATACAAAGGTATTCTCTACCGTTGCATTCTCCAGAGCCTTTATGGCATGATCTTTCTGCCTCTCATCCATTACAAGTACCAGGGAATCCTCTGTGATTTCCTCATTCTGAAGAGCCTTTGAGGTAAAATCATCCCAGACAATTCCTCCACCGGCCATAACCGCCTCTACCTTCTGATTCATCGGTTCCGGAAAAGAAACAATCAGACCTCTGGCATAGGCACTCACTCCTGCATTCGGATACATTTTTTGAAAAAGAGCCGCTGCCATTGCAGCCCTTTCATTTCCTGCCCGGTCTGTAAAATATATATGCTTGATCCTGCTCATAGCCCTCCTTACGCTTCAATCACCTGGTGCGCCGCCGCTTTTAACAGCCGATTCATAATGGCCTGCCCGATCCTCGGTGTGGAAAAATCTTCTGAATAGATGGTTTCCATCCCCATATCGTCCATCTCACGAAGAACAGCAAACAGATTATGGGCGATCTCATCTTCGTTACTACGATCTCCGATACAAAGTACAACGCCCTTGGTATACCGCTCTTTTGTCTCCTTTGTCGCAATAATTCCCACTTTTCTATCTGATGCTTCGTCTTCTCCTGCCATCTTCTCAATTGCAGCAATCACTTTTTCCTCATCACCGGTGACGATTTTTAGATTGCCCTTTGGCGCATAATGTTTGTAGCGCATCCCCGGTGCCTTTGGCTTCACATGCACATTTTCTGTACCTAAAACAGCAGGATCCACCCTTACTTCTCCAATTACCTCTTCCAGCATCTCCTGATTGATGTATCCGGGACGAAGAATCATCGGCACTTCTTCTGTAAGGTCAATGATGGTCGATTCCAGCCCGATCTCCACTTCTCCTCCATCGATAAGCCCCTGTATCTTTCCCTTCAGATCCCCCCAGACATGATCCGCCTTCGTAGGGGAAGGTCTGCCGGAGGTATTGGCACTTGGGGCTGCGATCATACAGCCACTTTCCCGTATAAGAGCCATGGCAACGGGATGACTGGGAAAACGGACCGCCACTGTCTCCAGCCCTCCAGTGGTCTCAAGTGGGATCTTAGAATTTTTCTTAACGATCATTGTCATAGGGCCCGGCCAGAAGGCATCCGCCAGCTTTTTTGCTGTCTTAGGAAGGTCCACTGCAATCTCCTCCAGCTGACGATAATCACAGATATGCACGATCAAAGGATTATCCGACGGACGGCCTTTTGCCGCATAAATTGCCTTTGCCGCCCCGGGATCCTTTGCATCCCCTCCTAATCCATAGACGGTCTCCGTAGGAAATGCTACAAGCCCTCCTTCCCGAATGATCTTCGCTGCCTCCCGAATCTTATCAATATCCATATGTTCCGGATCAATATGGAACCTTTTTGTCTCCATTAATAAACTACTTCCTTCTATATATAGTGTATGATTGAAAATCTATCACTTCATATATGTTTCAATCACGTCCCAGACACTCTGGGTCTCCTGACCTTCCTTCCAGAAAGCTCCGCCTGCCAAGTTCTTATCCCGCATGACACCCAGCTTCAATGCCAGGGATTTGGTATCCTCCAGCCAAAACTGCCACAGAACATCATCCTCTGTAAATTCTGCATAATCCTGTCCTACCGTCTCATCCCACTTAGCTTCCGCCTTATGATCTTCCAGCACCTTATGATTATTTACCATAGGCACGGTCTCTGTTTTCATTCCTGCCGTTCCTGTCTTCCAGAGTCTGGAATAAAAAGGCATGCCCAGGATCACCTGGTTGGCCGGGACTTCTTTTAGCGTGTTATCCACTGCCTCTGTAACAAAGGAGATGGATGCATTGCTTCCCGCTTCCTGGCTTCCTGCGTAATGCTCATCATACGCCATCACAATGCAGTAGTCGGCATAATCCGCCTGGATATCCCGATTGTAATGGGCACTGGATGCGGTGGGGGAATAATTATCCACCGACAGGACCAAATCATTATTTTCACACTTAATGGAAAGCTCCCGGATAAACTGAATGTATCCATCCTCTGCCTTGGTAGGTATTGCCTCCAGATCCACATTGATTCCATCCAGATTGTATGCAATCGCCTTGCCAATCAAATTGTTCACCAAATTATCTCTTGAAGAAGTCACATTCAATACCGTTGCGGTATCAACCTCCGCGTGGGTCAGATTGCTGACAAGTCCCCAGACCTGAACCCCCTCATTGTGGCAGGTTCTGACATAATCCAGGCTCGCCAGATCCGAGATCCCTCCTCTGTTGTCACTTAAGGCAAACCAGGTAGGAGAAATTACGTTAACTCCCCTCGCCTTCGCAAGGACGTTGGAAACTCCTGCATTCGCCACCCGGTTGGTCACCTGATGCCAGAGCAAGTTCACCTTATCCTTCATCTTGATATGACTGTATTTGCGCTTCGGCAAAAGGGCCTTCACCTTGATCTTCTTCTCGTTATCCAGGGTAGAAGTCTTCACACATCCTATGACACCGTCCTTGCTAAGGACCTTGGTCCAGGAACCATAGCTTTCTACCACATCCACCACTTCGTCCTTCCTGCCTTCCTTCAGGACCTTACTCTTCGGTCCTCCGAATCTTCGAATCGCCGTATCCTTGGAAAGCTTCGCTGTGGAACGCTTATATCCCGCCTTGTATACAACCAGGCGATAAGGCTTTTTTGCAGAGCTTGTCTGAATGTCAGAAAATTTCTTGATAAACTCCAGGGAAACATAAACTGCATCTCCATCTGAGATCAGAATGCTATGCTTCATCTTCTCCTGGTTTCTTCCTACGGTATAAGAATCATCTCCCAGATCCACATTAACAACAGAGTCCTCTGTTGTATATCGAAGTACATTTTCTGTACTGTCATAGACATATCCACGATCAATCCGCTCCTTCAGGTTCTTGACCCGGATATAATACTCCCCATCCTTTACCATTGCCGGAGCAATTTCATTCTGCTCCACCAGTTTGTCATTAACGAAAAGTACTGCCTGATTGCCCTTTACCTTATAAAACGTGCTAAGATCCAGCTTCTCACTGCTTGGTGCATATCGAATTGCCCAAAAGATCACGGTCAAAACAATAAGCAATAACAGCAACCCCAGCACGAATAAAAATCGATGATCCCTTTGCTTTGTTGTTTTTCTGTTGCCTCGCATATTGACTCCATTCTGTGTACTTTAAATCCCACTTCCCCTATTATTTCGTATTATAAACCATCTAAAGATCACTATCAAATCATACAACAGCAAAAACCCGGCGCTTTCCGCGCCGGGCTCCCCTTTTCTAATAACTGTACGGATTGTGCAGTTTCCGGCTTTCCTTGTAAATCCATCAAACCTCCGTACACGTTTCCTGTTCCTTCCATACTATCCGATACATGTGATATTAAGTTCCTACATCATCCCCTTTCCACATTGCATCATCACCTGCTCTATGGTCTTCCTATCCTCACGCCTGAGGCAGTAGGGATCCCTGATCCAGGGGATCTTGTGTAGATTGATCCCAAACTCTTCCGAAAACCGGTTGATCCACCTCTTTTCCTCTATATATGTGTATGCGTTCCCCATTAGCAGCCTATATAGTTGTTTGTTTTCCATGAGGTTTCTCATTCCCAGTTGAATCTGATGATACCTCCAGGGTGTCGGATCAATCATTAGAATATGCTGTGCTCCTGACCCGATAGCAATCCCCGTCTTATCATCCATCGTCTGATCCAGAATCAATCGTTCCCAGTTTTGATCCATCAGAATCTTGATCTCTTCTTTTCCCAAGGCAGGATAGTACCTTAGAAAAGAATCTTCAAAGCCTACCGGTTGCGCTCCAATACATCTTGCCTTCTCCAGAATGGCACCCAGCTTTGTTTCATCGGCAATCTCTCCGTATGCTGTCTTCCTCCGCTGTGCTGAAGCGCAGTAATTGGCTATCGCCAGTGCCAGACGGGTTGCCCCGGATGCCTCTGTCATTCCAAGAACGCTGAGCACTTTCTTCTCTCTTTTTGCTTCATGATTGAATCGCAACATGCCTTAGTATCCCTTTCCATAAGCGATGTGTTTTCTTCCCCGGCACCATAGGGTCAGCATCCATGGGCATTCCATAGACCTTCTTTTCGATCTGCCGGGCAATTTTGTGTCCAACGCCACGATTTATCGGGGTAACGATCGGAACAACCCCATCCATCCGGACCTTGTCCCTTAATAACTCCTGATCCTGCCAGGGTCTTGAGCCAATCACATAGATAATCAGCTCTGCCTCCCTTGTCTGCAGCCAGTTACAACCGCAATCAACGATTCGTATTCCATCCGGAGGTGTAATTTTAGGAATCGCTGGCCCATAATCCATAATTCCGGCGAAATCCCTGTGGTATATGATCCCCTTCCTCTCCCGTAGCTCTCTTCTTTGCCTGAGCGCCGGTACAAGAACGGCTTTTCCTGAACGGTTTACGTAAAAGGCCGATTGCCCCCTGCTTCGCAGATGTTCTGTCAGAGAAAATGCCACATGGGTTACCCCGATCCCATGTTCATTGCCGATCACGGCGATCTCTCTGATCCTACGATTTCCCCTTTTTTCTTTGTCCTTTCTCTTTGCAAGTATCGCTTCCCAGGACTGCTTCCAGATTGCTACGGACTCCGGTCTTCCCTGAGGATCCACACATAGAGCAGTCTGTACCAGAACACTGATATTAGCAGGTACTCTCTCTTTTGTATGGGCCAGCAACTCCTTTGCCAGTTTTCCCAGAGAAAACAGATCGCTCTTCTCATCCACAACCTTCCCTTTCTTCTGCTCTGGAGAAGCATAATCCCAGCTTCCATATCCTTTTGTTCCTGTTCCCATCTCCTTAAATCTTCTTGCGATTCCGTAATCGATCAGTACCGGTCTTTCCCCCTGTATGATCACATGTTCCGGCTTCAGATCCTGATACAGGATAGGTGGCCTTTGCTCATGTAGATAACAGATCACGTCACAGATTTTTACCATATAGGTGAGAATCTGCCGGATGGATATGTCCTCGTAGTATAAAAAGTATTCCTGCAGTGACAGCCCCTGTATGTATTCCTCTATGAGACAGATGCTCTCATCATCTTCCCAATAATCATAAATAATCGGAATCCCTGGGTGTTTGATCTCTGACAGGATACCTGCCTCCTGTTCCAGCTGCTTTTCTCCTAAGGTATCCTCCCCTCCGTCCTTTGTCTTCCGGATCCTTTTTAGGATCCTCTCCTCTTTTAGCATTCTGTGGCGGACCAGAACAACCTCCATGCCTTCTCTATGGTACAAGGATTTCAATTCTTCGTAATCCGCAATACTTGCCATCTTTTTCCTCTCCTTTCCGGGTTATCGTCGCAGATGGTTATACCTCCCTTTTTTCTCCCTGACAACCGTTTTCATGTCGATTTTATACTTTGTTTATAATTGTTTATTTTTTCTTTAGAAAATTTATACTTTCTTTAGATTTGTTCATAATATCTTAAGATTTTGTTTATTTTTTCTTTATACTTTTCATAAAGATTTAAGAATTTACTGTATTTACTTTCCACCTGCCATTCTCTATAATGTGTTATACTATTACTAAGAAATGCCGATATTTTATATATAAAGAGAAGGGATGGTGATACTATGAAGATCGAACGGTTGAATGAGAATCAGATTCGATGTACCCTCTCAAAGGAAGATTTAGAGAGCCGCCATATGAAGGTCAGCGAGCTTGTCTATGGCACAGAGAAAGCCAAGTCACTATTCCGTGAGATGATGCGTTTTGCATCCTATAAGTTCGGATTTGAGGCAGAGGATATTCCTCTAATGGTTGAGGCCGTTCCAGTCTCTTCCGACTCCATCGTTCTTATTGTGACAAAGGTCACCTATCCGGATGAGCTTGATGCCCGTTATTCCACCTTCTCCGACGAAGATGAAGAGGATGAGGACTACGAGGATGAGGATGTTTCTATGGATATGGTTGGAGATATTCCGATTCCTGAACCTTCCGTTGGAGCAGCCAACGATATTCTTCGTATGATGCATCAGGACAGCGAGGATGTGTTCGCCTCCGAGAGAGACGCCCTTCCCCGTGGTGTTGAGATTCCCGAGCAGCTGACCCGCATTTATGAGTTCTCTTCCCTGTCTGATTTGATGGAAGTTGCTCCTATGCTCTCTCATGTTGACTTAGGTCGTAATGACCTTTATCGGACGTCCCAGCGTACCTATCTGTTGATCATCTCCATGGATAAGACAGCTCCGGCTGTTTTCAACCGGGTCTGCAATATTCTCTCCGAATATGGTAGTCTTCGAGAGATCTACGCCGGTACTGACGGTTACATCCGGGAGCACTGTAAGGAAGTCTGCACCGGATCTGCACTTTCCAGGCTGGCTGAAATCTGAGTTCTTGTGACATAAAGGGAGCAGAGGCACACCTTATGGTTTTCCTCTGCTCCCTTCTTTTTCTTTGCTGTCTTTTACTTTTTTATCCCATCATCTGCGTCGAAATGCAACCTGCTTTATCTCCTTTGCTTTCAGCGATGTAATTTGTCCCCGCCTACGTATACTCGGGATTTTCACCCGTTAGAGTGCTCCCATGGCGCGCAAACTAAAAAAACCACGAAGAACGATCTCGTCCTCCGTGGCCACGCTTATGCGAAGAATAATTAGCCCTGGCTGATAGCACCTGTTGGGCAAACACCTGCGCATGTTCCGCACTCTACACATGCTGTTGCATCGATCTCGTACTGAGAATCACCCTGAGCGATAGCTCCTACTGGGCACTCTGGCTCACAAGTTCCACAGCTTACGCATGAATCTGAAATTACATATGCCATTTGAAATACCTCCATACTTTATACTTTTACAACACTTGTTGTA
>CADCQT010000209.1 GCA_902803645.1 uncultured Lachnospiraceae bacterium
AGGATGCGCACGGATTCGGACAGGAATTTGTCTGCTGAAGCAGACCCGAATCCGGCGCGCAAGACTCGCGAGCGAGTCTTGACTAAGATAAATATACGTCTTTCCATTGCCGGGGTCAACAGAGTGGGAGTGATTTATTTTGGATAACATTAAATTCTAAAATAATTTACAAAAGATTAAAGAACTCATTGACAAGGGGGAGGTGCCATTGTACAATATGCTTAACAAATCTGAATGAAGGTTAGACTTTTCAATGTAATATTCACAAAGCCAGTTGCGCGCGATGGCTGGAGAAGAAAAAGAAAAGGAAAAAGATAAATTCAGATTTATGTAAAGTATTTTTGGGGTTTTTAGGAGGGAATGATAATGAAGTTAAAAAGAGTAGTAGCTGCCGCATTGGTTGCTCTCATGGGGGTCTCATCTTTAACCGGATGTAACGTTGCGAAGGATTCAGAGAAGTCCTCCGATGCATCCAGTAAGACGGAGATGAAGGGAGAAGGACAGGACGAAATTGATATTCTGATCTACGCGCAGGAGCATGAGAAGGCTGCCTATGAGGATCTGATCAAGAAGTTCACACAGGAGCACAAGGATAAGATCAAGAAGGTTAATTTCGAGGTTACCACACAGGATGAATATGCTACGAAGATGACAGCGGCTATGACAGCCGGAGATCTTCCGGATATTTTCTATGTGGGTCCGGATGCGGTCAGAAGTTACGTGGACAATGGTTATGTTCTTCCATTGGATGATTATGTGGATCAGAGTGTGGTGGACAACCTGTGGCCTGAGATCAAGTCAGCATACCAGTATGACGGAACGAAGGTGGGAAGCGGTTCCTTATACTGTCTGCCAAAGGATCTTTCATGTTTTGCCTTTGCTTATAACAAGGATCTGTTCGATGAAGCCGGACTGGACTACCCGGATCCACAGAAGCCTTATACCTATGATGAGTTCCTTGATGTATGTAAGAAGCTTACCAAAGATAAAGACGGGGACGGTGAGATTGATCAGTGGGGTGTTGCCAATGCCAATGCCTTCGGTATGACACCATATCTGTACAGCAACGGTGCCCGTTTCCTGAATGAGGATTACACCAAGGTCAACATTACAGACAACAAGAAGCTTAAGGATGCCTTCCAGTATTACGTGGATCTTACAGCCAAGGAAGGTGTAACACCGACCGTTGAGCAGGATACAGCTCTTGGTGGATACCAGAGATGGCTGGATGGCCAGATTGGTTTCTATGCCTGTGGAACATGGGATGTGGCTGCATTCATGGATAAGAAGACCTTCCCTTATAACTGGGATCTTTGCGGATGGCCGGTAGGACCGGATGGTGACGGTAAGTCTACCACATGGCTTGGAACCGTTGGTTTTGCAGTTAACAAGGATACAAAATATCCGGATCTTTGCACAGAACTTGTTTCATCACTTTCAACAGATCTTGACGGACAGAAGGCTCTTTCCGGTGAGACCACAGGTAAGTCCATGCAGATTCCGAATATCAAGGATTATGCAACAACAACCTTTAAGGAGAAGGTAAAGGATGGAACCATTCCATACGCGAATAACCTTGACGTTATTTTCGGATATGTGGAGGGCAACGACAAGTACCAGGGTATCTTCTCCGAGTCAACCTATACCTATAATGCAGAGTGGTGGGATACCTTCCTTGAGGGAATTCCAAATGTTCAGAGCGGCAAGATTTCCGTGGACGACTACTTCAAGGAAGTGGAGCCGAAGATGCAGGATGCTCTTGATAACGCCATCAAGTTACAGAACACAGCGACAAAGAATTGATCTAACTTCTATGTAAATTAGAAGGCAATCGTAACGGCCCCTCTAATGATAAGTTAGCGGGGCCTTTTTTAGAAAAGAGATATGGCTATGCAAAACGCAATAAAAGTAAAACCAAAGCTCTCTGAGATGGCAAGAAGAGAGGAACGCTGGGCGTGGCTTTTTATCGCAGCTCCATTTGTAGGATTCTTGTGTTTTATGGCTTACCCTATCGTGTTTGCTGTGTTTGCCAGTTTCAGTAGATGGACGGGAATGAATTCCCTGACAGGAAATCTTGTAGGACTCGCAAATTATGCGGATATTCTTACGGATCCGAAGTTCTGGAAGTCCATGGTCACGACCATTATCTACATGATCGGTATTCCAATCGGTATGTTCCTCGGTCTTGTGATTGCCATGGCATTAAACCGTATGAAGTACACAAAGCGCTTCTTTACAACGGTTTATTATGTACCGGTGGTATCTTCCCTGGTGGCTGTGTCCATTTTATGGGCCTGGGTCTTCAATTATGACTACGGTCTTTTTAATACGGTGATCAAGGCTTTGACCGGTACCCATGGACCGAACTGGCTGGGAGATGAAGTATGGGTCAAGGTGGCAATGATCATTTTTATGACATGGAAGGGACTTGGCGGTTCCATCATTCTCTACCTTGCAGGTCTTCAGAATATTCCAAGAGATTACTATGAGGCAGCGAAGATTGACGGAGCCAACGGATGGCAGCTGTTCCGCCACATTACCATTCCTCTGATTTCTCCTGTGACTTTCTATATCCTGATTACAAGCCTGATCGGCGGTTTCCAGGTGTTTGTAGAGGTACAGGTCATGACAGGCAACGGAGGTACGAACTACAGTGCGGCAACCATTGTCTACTATCTGTATGACAAGGCATTCGGTAACAACCAGCTTGGATATGGATGTGCTGTTGCAGTCCTTCTTGCAGTGATCATCTTCATTATCACAGCGCTTAATTTCAAGGGCCAGGATAAGTGGGTCAATACAATGGATTAAGGGGGATAGCATGGATAGAGTAGAAACACAGGTAATCAATCACAAGAAAGAATATGCTACCCATAGCGTAAAGTCTTCGAAGCAGAAGATAGGAGATGTGATCATTTTCATCCTTCTTGCCATCGGAGCGGTTGCAATGATTTTTCCGCTTATTTATATGGTTGCAACTTCCTTTATGACAAAGAATCAGATCCTTTCCGGAACCTTGACTTTGTTCCCGGATCCGATTCTCCTTGGCAAGTACAGTGAGGTCTTAAGTAAAGGTCAGTTTATCAGCGGTATCTTTAATACACTTAAGATCGAAGTTCCGGTCCTTTTGGTCGGAGGTTTTACATCCTCACTGGCGGCCTTTGCATTTGCAAAACTTCGTTTCCGCGGAAAAGAGGCATTTTTCCTTGCGCTTCTGGCAACCATTATGATTCCGTTTGCGGTTGTCATGATTCCGCAGTATGTACTTTTTACAAGACTGCATTGGACGGATTCCCTTCTTCCGCTGATCATCCCGGGATGCTTCGGCAATGTGGGAATGATCTTCTTTCTCAGGCAGAATCTGTATTCCATCCCGACAGAGATGATGGAGGCTGCCAAGCTGGACGGATGCAGCTATTTTGGAACTTATTGGAGAGTGTTCCTTCCTCTGATGAAGGGAGCACTTGGAACACAGCTGATGCTGTGGTTTATGGGAATTTGGAACGACTACCTTGCACCGACGATCTTCCTTCGAAGCGAGAGTAAGTGGACGCTGCAGGTTGTTATTCGTTCCTTTAACAGTTATTACGCAATTCAGAGTGACTATGCGCTGATTATGGCGGCATCGGTAATCGCAATGATTCCGACCCTGCTTTTGTTCTTCATTTTCCAGCGTATGATCATCGAATCGATTGCAATCAGTGGTATTAAGTAAGAAGTAAGATGAGACTTTGGGGGTAACTATGGGCGAGCTGCATTATGATAACCGGTTTCTTCGTTTTCTCAATAAAACAACAGACCTTGTGGTCTTAAACTTCCTTTTTTTCATGACAAGTCTGCCGCTTGTTACCATCGGAGCTTCTCTTGCAGCCCTGCATTCCGTCAATCTCCGTTCCCTCCGATACGGAGACGGATATGTGGCAGGGCAATATTTTAAAGCTTTCCGTGAATCCTTCTGCCAGGCGACACTTTGCTGGATCGGCCTGGTCATCACGGGAGGGTTACTGGTGTTTGATTACCGTTTCTGGATGGCACTGGACTATGGTTTTCTATCAAAGTTTCAGATTGTTGTCTGTCTTGTGATTGCCATTGTTCTTGGAATCTTTGCCGTATGGTTGTTTCCTGTTCTTGCAAAGATGAAGGGAAGCCTTAAGGAACAGGCTGCAAACGCAATGAAAATGGCGATTGGTTATTTCTTTCCCCATACGGTGTGTGTGGTGGGAATTGCAGCCTTTGCCGGATGGGCAGCCTATGTGAATACCGACGCCCTTCTTATCATAGCAGTCTTTGGAATTGCACTGGTCAGCTATCTTCAGTCCTTCTTTTTCTACAAGGTGTTTGCAAAACACATTGATGAGGAGCCGATTGGGGAAGATGATCCGATTTACGGAGACCGGAGAAATCAGAAGGTAATGTAAAAAGGGCTTTGCCTATGGAAACGACAAGAATTTGTAAAAAATGCCTGTTATACGAACTGGGAGATGAGGAATCAAAAAGAATTCTTCAGTATCAGGA
>CADCQT010000210.1 GCA_902803645.1 uncultured Lachnospiraceae bacterium
ACATCGCTTGATCAGGAGAGAGAAGACAAGCTGAATGTGCAAAAGCTTCAGGATTATTATATGGAGTCCCTCCCCATGTTGCAGGTAAACTTCTTTGTTTCCCTGCTGGAGGGCAGAATCCGAGAGAAGGATCTGTCCAGATATCTGGTGGATTACCGGATCGACCTGTCCGGTCCCATGCTCTGCAGCGTGGTATTTCATACCTCATCCCACCGGGTTCCGGAAGGAATGTCACCGCTGTTGCTTAATATGTCTGTGCAGCAACAGATCAAAGAACGGGTGATGGAACATTACAGCGGACACTGTTTTGTCTATCAGGGGAATACGGTTCTGATTCTTCAGTTGCCTGCCGGAGAGCAGATCACTGCCTTGACGGATGAATGTGACCGGTTCTGTCGTTGGGCGGACCGCATCATCGGAGCGACAGTTACGGCCGGCATCGGTCAGAGTGTGGATGATATTGTAAATCTTGGTGCGTCCTATGAGGGGGCGCGGGAAGCGGTATCCTATCGGGTTCTTTACGGAACGGGAAGAGCCATTAATATCGCAGAGGTTATCCCTCAGGAGAACCTGAAGATGCCGGAGGTGGAAGAGGACGGATGGCACGAGCTTTTAAAGGTGATTCGCATGGGACGGGAAGAAGACCTTGCAGAGGCAGTGAAGAAGGAGGTTACGCTTCTCCACCGCCATGCACATACGGTGGATCAGTACCGTCTGTCTGCGATGGAACTGGTCAAGGGATTTCACCGGTACTGTTCGAACAATGGTCTGGTTTTTGAAGAGTATAAGGGAGCTTTGGCGGACCCTTACCGGGAAGTGCCGGAGATGGATGAGACGGAGCTTTTCACCTGGGTCTATACCCTGGCAGGCAAACTTCGCAACGAAGTAAGCTCAGCACGTAACAGCTCCTCGCGGAACCTGATCACGAAAGCGAAGGCGTACGTGGAGAATCACTATCAGGAAGCGGATTTGTCGCTGGATACGGTGTGTGCAGAGCTTGGAGTATCCAATTCCTATTTTTCATCTGTTTTTAAGAAGGAGGCCGGGAAGTCCTTTATCTCCTATCTGACGGAATACAGGATGGAGAAGGCGAGAGCGCGGATTCTGGAGACAACAGAGAAAAATTATGAGATCGCGGAAAATGTGGGATATCCGGATGCGAACTATTTCAGTTACGTTTTTAAAAAGCAATTCGGGGTATCTCCTTCAAAATACAGAACGGAGCATATGAGGCAGTGAAGGACTATTTTTTCCGGAGAATAAAAAAACGCTTCTTTCCCTATCGTATGAAGCAGGTTCCGGGCTTTGGAATTCAGGCCATGATCATGATGGCCATGACAGCGATCACCATTGTGATCACAGTGACCCTTGGCCTGCTATTGTTTAACAGTTATTCCAAATCCCTTATGAAGCTGACGCTGCAGGATACGGACAGTCTGATGGACCGGACGGTGGACAATTTGCAGGGAGAGCTTTTGGATATGCGTAATATATCCAATACGGTGAATTACAATCTGATTCAGGCTCTGGATGTGAAAAATCCCCAGTTGACCCAACAGCTGGGCTTGTTATATGAGTCGGCGAGGGATTCTGTGGTATCGATTGCCCTGTATTCCAATACGGGAAGCCTGATTATGTCGGAGCCGTCGCTGAATCAGAAGGAAGATCCGAATGTGACTAGGCAGCCCTGGTTTATGGATGCGGCAAGTGAAATTGAAAATATGCATTTTTCCATGCCGCATATTCAGAATCTGTTTCAGAATGCATCGGATCCCTATCACTGGGTGATTTCCCTGAGCCGGTCGGTGGATCTGACCGATGGGGATTCACCAAGTACCGGTGTGCTTCTGGTGGATATGGATTACGGCCGGATCAAGGAAATTATGGAGCAGATCAACGACAATGCGGATGGGAAATATTACTATCTGTGCAACAACCGGGGACAGCTGATCTATCATCCGTGTATGGACCAGATTAAGCGGGGGCTTTTGAAGGAGAACAGCCTTTACATGTCTTCCAAGGTGGATGGTTCCTATCGTGATGTGCTTCATTCTATGAAGCGTTACAGCAGAGTGAAGACCATTTCCTACACCGGATGGAAGCTGGTGGGGGTTGTCCCGGATAACGTGATCCGTTCGAGTATGAAGCGGTTCCGCTACTTTATCCTGACGGCGGGAGGGCTTTTGATTATGATGCTTCTTTTGGTCAATCGTATGATAGCCCGAAGAATCTCCCTTCCGATCCTTAAATTGAACGAATCCATCCGTGCCTATGAAGCAGGTGAGACGCCGAACATCTATGTCGGGGGCTCTGCAGAGATCCGTTATCTCGGGCGTTCGGTTCAGAAATCCTATGAGGAGATCGACCACCTGATGAAACAGATTGTGGAGGAACAGAATCAGCGACGGAAAAGTGAAATGGCAGCCCTGCAGTCCCAGATCAATCCTCATTTTCTCTATAATACGCTGGACTCCATTACCTGGATGGTTGAAGGCGGTAAAAATGATGAGGCGGTCCGGATGATTTCCCAGCTGGCAAGGCTGTTGCGCATCAGTCTGTCCAAAGGGCATACCATCATCAGTATTGATGACGAAATCCGGCATTGTGAAAGCTACATGAGCATTCAAAGTATCCGTTATAAGAACCGGTTTAGGTTCCGCTGTGAGATCGATCAGGAAATCAGGAAATATTCTACGGTGAAACTGGTGCTTCAGCCCTTGCTTGAAAATGCAATTTATTACGGAGTCGGAGATATGGACGAAGATGATGGCGGTGAGATTGTCGTACGCGGCAGGATGCAGGGGGATGAAATCTGTCTTACGGTGGAGGATAACGGAAATGGAATGACAGGAGAAGAGCTGGATAATCTTTTGTCGGAGGATGAAAAAGTGCCAAAGCACGGTAGTGGAGTCGGCGTGATCAATGTCCATAACCGAATCCGTCTGTTGTTTGGCCAACGTTATGGAATTACAGCCGAGAGTGAGCCGGATGAAGGAACGACCATTACGGTCCATCTTCCGGCCATTTTGTACTCGGAGGAGAAACGGCGTGAGATGGAGCAGCAGATGAAGCGAAAAGGGGAAAGGTTATAAGGATGGAGAAACCGAGCAGAGCAATCTTTATTACGGTGGAATTGATACTCGCCATTTTCACCGCTACCATGGCGGTGAAGATTTCAACAGATGAGATGCCCCAGAGGAAAGTGGCGGTCATTGTGGAGGATTCCGGTAACAGTAAGTGGGATTCCTATGTGAAAGGTCTGAAAGATGCAGCGAAGGCGAACAATCTTCATCTGGTGATCTGCAATACCGATAAGGGACTGAATCCGGAAGAAGAAAAAGAACTGATGGAGGAGCAGGAGAGCAAAGGTGTCAGCGGTTTTATTTTACAACAGGCACAGGGCAGTGGAGGACAAGTGATCCTGGATTCCTTTCACGAGCCGATTCTTCTGAATTTTTGCCGGCTGACGGATCCCCCGATGAAGAAAACCTATCCCCTGATTGCCCCCGATAATGAGAAGCTGGGGGAGAAGCTGGGGGAGTGCATTGTAGAAGGCTACAATGGTAAATTGAAAGACCGTCGTGTCGGTGTTGTCTGTGCCGCGTCCTCTCCAAAGGTGATGATGCAAAGGCAGAAGGGGCTGCAACGTGTGTTGGAAAAAGCCGGGGGCAAGATTGCCTGGACACTCTATCGGGAGGATGATACGGGAATAGCGGATGCGGTGCGAAGCCGGTCGGGAGTCTCAGCCATTGCAGTGCTGGACACCGAGTCTCTGGAAGAGATGGCGGATGCTGCGGCAGCCCATGATGTACATGGAGCTGTTGTCTACGGGATCGGTGCGAGT
>CADCQT010000211.1 GCA_902803645.1 uncultured Lachnospiraceae bacterium
ATCGACGGATAATTTCCTGACAGGCAGCGGCTTTGGTGGCTTCGTCATCAAAGATGCAGTTTCCTGCCATGTTGACACCCATGTCTGGAGGAGACTGGTATGGGCATTCGCCGTAGATCTCTTCGAAAATAGCCTTAAGTACCGGGAAGATCTCGATATCACGGTTATAATTGACGGTTGTCTCGCCATAGGCTTCCAGATGGAAGGGGTCGATCATGTTCACGTCATTTAGGTCTGCTGTGGCAGCCTCGTAGGCCAGGTTCACCGGATGCTTTAATGGAAGGTTCCAGATGGGGAAGGTTTCAAACTTGGCATAACCGGCATTGACGCCTCGCTTATGCTCGTGATAGAGCTGGGAGAGGCAGGTAGCCATCTTACCGGAACCCGGGCCTGGAGCGGTAACAACCACAAGGGGACGGCTGGTCTGGATATAATCGTTTTTACCAAATCCCTCCTCGGAGATGATCAGCTCAACATTTTCCGGGTACTCTTCAATGCGGCGGAGAACATAGGAACTGATGCCAAGGCTCTTAAGCTTCTCCCGGAAGCGGTCGGCCTGTGGCTCTCCCTGATACTGTGTAATACAAACGGATCCCACATAGAGGCCAAGCCCCTGGAAGATATCCATAAGTCGAAGGACATCCTGATCGTAGGTGATACCCAGATCTCCACGGATCTTATTGGAAGCAATAGCTCCTGCGGAAATCGCAATAACGATCTCGGCCTGATCCTTCAAGTGAAGAAGCATCTGCATCTTAGAATCCGGCTGAAAGCCAGGTAGAACACGGCTGGCATGGTAGTCGTCAAAGAGCTTGCCGCCAAACTCTAAGTACAGTTTGTCGCCAAATTTGGCAATTCGCTCGCGGATATGAGCGGACTGCATGGACAGGTATTTGTCATTGTCAAAACCTAATTTCATGGAGCATCCTTCCTTTGTTATATGAATGTGAATCGTTCCCGTGACCCTTTGCATCCTAGGGCCAAAATACCTATAGATTCTATCATTAATAATGTATAAAAAACAATACGCAAAAATGAATCAGCCCTTACTTTACAAAAATTCACCTGTCGCTTATAATTTTCTACGGCTTTAAAGACTCGCGGTAGGTTCCGCGACGACAACTTATGTAGAGGAGGAGTTACTACACATGTTAGAAAAAGTCTTTCATCTTAAAGAGCTTCACACGGATGTGAAGACAGAGATCATTGCAGGTTTTACGACCTTCATGACAATGGCCTACATTCTGGCCGTTAACCCGTCTACTCTTGGTGCAAGTGGTATGGACCCAACTGCCATCCTGATGGCTACCTGCCTGGCGTCCTTTTTTGGTACCCTTTGCATGGCTTTCATGGCAAACTATCCTTTTGCCCTGGCACCGGGAATGGGGCTTAATGCATTCTTCGCATACACAGTCTGCGGTTCTATGGGCTACAGCTGGAAGGTTGCATTAGCAGCAGTATTTGTTGAAGGTATCGTATTTATTCTTCTTTCCCTGACCAATGTTCGTGAGGCAATCTTTAATGCTATTCCTGCGACCCTTAAGCTGGGCGTGTCTGCAGGTATCGGTCTTTTTGTTGCCTTCATCGGATTACAGGACGGACATCTGGTTGCTGACCAGAGTGCGACTCTTGTTACCTATGTGGACTTCCGTGCAACCTGGCATCAGGCCGGAATCTGTGCTCTTCTTGCACTGATCGGTCTTATGGTGATCGCAATCCTCTACATTAAGAAGGTACCGGGAGCTGTGCTGATCGGTATTTTATTTACATGGATTCTCGGAATGATCATGGAGGCTGCAGGCGTTTATGTTCCGGATCCTAAGAACAGTTTTTATTCTGTTATTCCTTCCCTTGGTTTAACAGATTTCTCTGCTATCGGTAAGACAGCAGGTAAGGCTATCAACGGTTTTGGCGAGATCAAGGGTAGCGGTATCTTAAATTTCGCTATTGTTGTATTCTCGTTCCTTTTCGTTGATATCTTTGATACCATTGGAACTCTTGTAGGTTGTTCCGAGAAGGCCGGATTCCTGGATAAGGACGGCAAGCTTCCTCATATCAAGGGAGCATTAATGGCAGATGCGGTTGCTACATCTGTTGGTGCTCTTCTTGGTACTTCTACTACAACAACATACGTTGAGTCTACTGCCGGTGTTGGTGCAGGCGGACGTACCGGTTTAACAGCTGTTACAACAGGTGTTCTTTTCCTGATTGCTATTCTTTTTGCACCGGTATTTACAGCAATCCCGGGATTTGCTACAGCTCCGGCTCTGATCTTTGTTGGTTTCTTAATGGTTTCTTCTATCGTTAAGATCAACTTCTCAGATCTTCGCGAGGCTATCCCTGCATACCTTGCTGTTATTGCTATGCCGCTTTTCTACAGCATTTCCGAGGGTATTGCCATCGGTGTTGTTTCTTACGTTGTGATCAATGTTGTTTGCAACCTTATTTCTGATGAAAAGAAGAAGATTACAGTTTTAATGTATGTTTTAGCTGTACTTTTCGTATTAAAGTATATCTTTATCCCAAGATAGGAACAGGTGTCGGCTCTTTTTTGAGCCGGCACTTTTTATACATTTTTGTTCCATTGTAAAATATGATTATGATAGGAGAAAACATGAAAAGAGTATTACTTTCAGAGGAGTTATCCCAGAACACCTACCCGGGTCGCGGCATTGTGGTTGGTAAAAGCGCTGACGGAAGCAAGGCTGTTACGGCTTATTTTATCATGGGCCGTTCCGAGAACAGCCGTAACCGTGTATTCGTAGAGGCAGAGGATGAGGGGATCCGTACCCAGGCTTTTGATCCAAGCAAGCTTGAAGATCCCAGTCTTATCATCTATGCGCCGGTTCGTGTCTTAGGAGATAACACCATTGTGACCAACGGTGATCAGACGGATACTGTTTTTGATGGTATGAAGGCGGGAAAGTCTTTTGAAGAGTCTCTTCGCATCCGCAAGTTTGAGCCGGATGGACCCAACTATACACCTCGTATTTCTGCAAGACTTCATGTGGCCGGCGGTTCCTTTGATTTTGATATGTCCATCCTCAAGAGCAACGAGGGAGATCCGGACTGCACCAACCGTTATACCTTCTCCTATGATAATCCCAAGGCGGGAGAGGGCAGATTCATCCACACCTACATGGGCGACGGCAATCCACTTCCTTCCTATGAGGGTGAGCCTACCATTGTAGATATTGATGGTGATATTGACAGCTTTACCGAGATGATCTGGAAGAATTTGAATGAGGACAACAAGGTTTCCTTATTTGTCCGTTTCATCGATATTGCAACAGGTAAGTACGAGACACGTATTGTGAATAAGAACAATTAATTGTTTTATAAGGAGAGTTTTCATGAAAGAATTTGAGTTAAAGTATGGATGTAATCCGAACCAGAAGCCTTCCAAGATCTATATGGAGGATGGAAGTGAGCTTCCGGTTACCATCTTAAACGGTCGTCCGGGTTACATTAACTTTCTGGATGCCTTTAACGGCTGGCAGCTGGTTTCTGAGCTGAAGAAGGCTACCGGTCTTCCGGCTGCCACCTCCTTTAAGCATGTGTCTCCTGCTGGTGCGGCTGTAGGTCTTCCCCTTTCCGAGGTTGAGCGCAAAATCTACTGGGTGGATGACATGGATGTGGAGTTTACGCCCATGGCGAATGCCTATGCCAGAGCCCGTGGTGCTGACCGTATGAGTTCCTTCGGTGACTTCATTGCTTTATCTGATACCTGTGACAAGGCCACGGCTATGATCATCAAGCGTGAGGTTTCCGATGGTGTCATCGCTCCCGGATACGATCCCGAGGCTCTCGAGATCCTTAAGAGCAAGAAGAGCGG
>CADCQT010000212.1 GCA_902803645.1 uncultured Lachnospiraceae bacterium
ATCAGACCATTTCTGTGAACCAGGAGGCAAGAGATATTTTTAACAGTGATATCCAGCAGGATCTGGAGGATCTGATTGCAGCGGTGAACAATACCATCGATGCCTACGATAAGGTAGAGAAGATCAAAGCTCTGAAGAAGGACAGTAGTTACCAGTCGGATGAGCTTCAGGCGAAGCTGGATAAGTGGCAGAGTACTGCGCAGAAGGAGTTTGATTACTACAATGATCAGCTGGGTAAGCTCTTCAATAAGGAAATAGGCAAGGCGGATACGTATCTGGCAAAGATCAACCTGGCCAATACGCAGCTTGGATGTAAGGGCTCACAGGTGGAACTTACCAAGACCAGAATGGACGAGCAGCAGCAGACGGTAACAGAATTAAAGTCCAAAAATGATAACCTGGATCTTTCTGAGATTATTATTAATTATACTGCCGCCTATACTGCTTATCAGTCTTCTTTGCAGGCGGCAGGACGCCTGGGACAGATATCATTACTGAATTACATTTAAGGAAGGGGTACGTAATGCAGGTAAACACAAGATTATTTGGCGAGATCGATACAGAGGATGTGAAGATCATTACCCTGACAAAGGGGATCATCGGTTTCCCGGATCTTCGCAGATTCACGCTGATCTATGACGAAGAGGATGATGGAAGGGCGAAGAATCTCATGTGGCTTCAGTCTATTGACGAGCCGGAGTTTGCTCTCCCGGTTATTACACCGGATACCATTTTTCCGGAGTATAATCCGACGGTAGAGGATGACATGCTTTTGGAACTGGGGGATCTAAGAGAGGACAATACCTACTGCCTTGTCACCATCAAGGTTCCCAAGGATGTGACACAGATGACGGTGAATCTTAAGGCACCGATTATCATCAACACAGACACCCTGGATGGAAATCAGATCATTGTAGAAGATGACCTTCCGGTTCGTCAGCCTGTTTACGATATTCTGAAGACGCGCAAAGACCAGGGAGGTGAGGTATAATGTTAGCATTAACAAGAAAGAAGGGGGAGTCTCTTGTAATCAATAATAACATTGAGATCACCGTAATGGAG
Source organism: uncultured Lachnospiraceae bacterium (assembly GCA_902803645.1). GTDB lineage: Bacteria > Bacillota > Clostridia > Lachnospirales > Lachnospiraceae > Weimeria. The sequence goes on from CADCQT010000212.1 coordinate 1,063, forward strand.
GTTAAGGGAGACCAGGTCAAGCTAGGGATCACAGCGCCTAAGGAGATCCCCATCTATCGTAAGGAAGTATATCTGCAGATCCAGAAGGAGAACGAAGAGTCTATGAAGGCTGTCGACCTGTCCGGATTAAAGGACCTGTTCTGATTTTTTTTAGATAAAACAAAAGAAATACAATTTTTCCTGTAATCAGGGTAAAAAATGTATGGCATCTACCGATAAATTATTTAGAAGAATGTATCGGTAGGTGTCTTTTGCGTGTAAGGCACGGTTACGACACAGGGAGGTGTAGGTATGAGTATTTCCACAAGTGGAATTGGCCTTGCGGAACATGGAAGTTATGCACAGGCAGCTGTAAGTCGGCCGGTGGAGAATATCCAGGCAGACATACAGGAGACCACAACAGAAGCAACCAGCCCCAAGGCTGTAGAACAGGACTTACAGAAGCAGAAGACAGAGAATCTGGCGAATGTTCCTGAGGATCAGGAAGAGAAGGAACAGGATCGGGATGCGATCCGTAAGGTCGTGTCGGAGATCAACAAGAGCGCCGGCGGCACGGAGGCAATCTTTGGAATACACGAGAAGACCAATCGTGTTACCATTAAGATCGTGGATAAGGAGACTAAGAAGGTGCTGAAGGAAGTTCCCCCGGAGAAGACATTGGATATGATTGCGAAGGTCTGGGAACTGGCAGGGTTACTGGTAGACGAGAAGAGATAAGGAGGAGCCTATGGCATCACCAATCAGAATGACCGGATTGACTTCCGGGTTGGATACAGAGTCCATTGTTAAGGCTCTGACATCGAATTATCAGAATAAGGTAGATAAGAATAAGAAGGCACAGACGAAGCTGTCCTGGAAGCAGGACGCCTGGAAGGAGATCAACAAGAAGGTCTACAGTCTTTACTCCAGTCTGGATTCCCTTCGTTATTCCAGCGGTTATAAGTTACAGAAGGCGACCTGTTCTGATACCACCAAGGCAACGGTTACAAGCAGCGGATCTGCTTTTACAGGTACCCAGAATCTTAAGATCAATAAGACTGCCACTTCTGCATCTCTTACCGGCGCCAAGCTGGATAAGGGAACCACAGAGTCTACCACGCTGGCAGAGCTGGGAATGACTTCCGGAAGCGGTAAGATTACGCTGTCCATCGGTAAGGGTGAGGATCAGCAGACGAAGGAGATTTCTGTGTCTGCATCCACCACCATCAGCCAGTTTGTGGATCAGATGAAGGAGGCCGGTCTTTCGGCTAGCTTTGATAGTAAGAATGGTAGGATCTTCCTGTCAGCCAAGGAATCCGGATCCAAGGGAGATTTTACCCTTACCGGTGCCAATGGGGCGGGAGCGGACGCTCTGTATGCTCTGGGTATCAGCGTTAAGAGTAATGAAAGTACTGCGTTATATGACGCCTATAAGAAGTACGCAGGAGACTCTGAGGCTGCCACAAGGGCGAATGTAGAAAGCGCCATTGCGTCCTATAAGGAAGCGAAGGCTGCCGTTGCGGATAATGAGGCCAGCGTTTCCAATATCCGTGCGGCTTACGCCTATGCCAATGCCCTTACAGCAAGGGATGAGGCCTATGCAAGCTCCGGCCTTACGGCTGCCCAGAAGGCAAGGTATGAGAAGGCTGTGACAGCATCTTCCGACGCTATTATGACAGGAGATGATAAGGTCTATAATAAGCTCAGCACCGATGACGAGGGTAATATCACTTATTCCTATACCGCTGAGGATGGTACAAAGAAGCGGATCCTTGCGAAGGTAAGCGGGGAGGATGCAGAAGGCAATAAGACCTATACCTACTACGATCAGAATCAGCAGGGAAGCTTTGATACTTATACGGTGGGAGGCAAGACCTATACAGCTACCACCACAACGGATGCCCAGGTATTTAAGGATGAGGACGGTGCAGAGTACCGTCTGTCCATGGAGGATGGTAAGCAGATTCTTACCCAGACGAAGGATAAGGATGGCAATGCTGTATCCTCTGATGCGGCAGCTAAGGTAGATGTCACTGGTGTAGAAGCAGGCAGCAAACCGAATTTCGTAACAGGATCTGCCAATGCATCGGTTATGACGGTCGATCGGTTGAAGAAGGATACAGAGGAGATTTACCTTCAGAATGCGGGAATTGCCGAGGATCAGAAGGAAAAGGCAGCCAGTGATTTCCGCTCCGCAATTTCCAGTGCTGTAGGTACCATCCAGAGCTTTGATTCTGCGACTGAGGCTGTGGCCAATGATACGGAAGAGACCTATACCCGTGCAGAGCTGAAGAGTATGATCACAGCGGCGTATAATAATGGTAATATCGGAGATGCAACGGATCAGTTTGCAGGATATCTTCAGAGTAACCGGGAGAATATCAAGACAAACCAAAAGACGTTAGATGACAACGGAGTTCTTGCTACGGTAGCATCTCTTGATCCAACCAAGCAGGAATATACGGATGCGGTAAATGCCCTTGTCAGCAAGGCGATGAATGCTGCGACGATGTCCGAGAGTCAGAGAACCAATGAGGATGTGTTCCGTACCTCCGGTGAGGATGCCGAGATTGAGCTTGGCGGCGTGAAGTATACCAGTGCCAGCGGTATTTTCTCGGTCAATGGATTGAATATCACAGCTCTTGCCAAGACAGAGGGAGATGGTATCACCATCAATACCCAGACAGATACCCAGGGGCTCTACGATAAGATTAAGGATTTCATCAGCAATTACAATGATGTGATCAATGAGCTGACGGACACCTACAATGCAGCCTCCGCCAAGGGATATGAGCCTTTGACCGATGAGGAGAAGAGTGCCATGTCCGATAAGCAGGTGGAGAAGTGGGAGAAGAAGATCAAGGATTCTCTCCTGCGAAGGGATTCCACCCTTAGTAGCATTATGCAGACACTGACCACATCTATGTCTTCCGTTTATGAAGTGAATGGTAAGAAGTACAGCCTGGCATCCTTTGGAATCAAGACCAAGGGAATCCTGAATTCCGAGGCGAACCGTCAGAATGCATACCATATTGATGGAGATGCGGATGACAGTGATGTAGCATCCAATGCAGATAAGCTGATGGCAGCCATCAATGAGGATCCGGAGGGTGTAACGGACTTCATGAAGCAGTTGGTGGACGGACTATACAAGAACCTGGATAAGAAGATGAAGAGTACATCTCTTAAGAGTGCCTACACCATCTACAATGACAAGGAAATGAAGACCGAATACAGCAGCTACACCACACAGATCAAGAAGTGGCAGGATCGGCTCTCTGCTATGGAGGAGAAGTACTACAAGCAGTTTGCCAAGATGGAGTCCACACTGACAAAGCTCCAGAGCAGCACCAGCGGATTAACAGGTTTAATGGGCAGATAACAGATAGATATAGGAGGACCATATGGTTAAGAAAAATCCATATGCAGCATACGCAAATAACAAGATTATGATGGCATCACCGGCGGAACTGACTCTGATGTTATATGATGGTGCAATTAAATTTGTGAATATTGCAATGGACGCGATCGATAAGAACGACATCGAAAAGGCACATGCCAACATTCGTAAGGCGGATCTTATCATTGAGGAGTTTCAGATTACATTAGATCGTAAATACGAGGTAGCAAAGGATTTTGATCAGGTATATAAGTACATCAGAGAGCGCCTTCTCTGGGCTAATGTGAAGAAGGATAAGGAGATCCTCGAAGAGGTTCAGGAACACCTTCATACCATGCGGGATACCTGGAAGGAAGTTATGCAAAAGACCAACAACGGGCAGAGAGTAGGCTGATATGGCAGAAGCTGGTTATGTTCAGATTTTAAAGGAAAGTCTTGAAAAGAAGGTTGACCTTCTGGCCAGGATCAAGGAAGAGAATATCAGACAGAGAGATATATTGATGGATGATCAGGCGTCTCCGGAACAGTTTCAGGAGACGGTTGATCATAAGGAAGTGTGGATCGATGAGCTGAATGCTCTTGATGATGGGTTCCAGCTCGTGTTCGAGCGGGTCAGGGATATCTTCGAGCATAACAAGGCAAAGTACCGGTCGGACATTCTTCAGATGAAGGAGATGATCCGCAGGATCACAGACGATACCACCCAGATCCGTGCCCAGGAGCAGGAGAATTATAAGCTGGCCCAGCTTAAGTTTGCAGGAGTCAAGCAGCAGGCACAGAAGATCCGCAAGAGTCAGAGTGCCGTCAGTCGGTATTATAAGTCGATGAACGGGCCGGATCATGTGGATGCCCAGTTCCTGGATAAGACCAAATAATTTTTTTAAAAAAGTTCTTTTTCCCTATTAAGTATCTGACCGATGGGTCGATATAATAGGTGTAAAGATAAAAGCTACTTAAAATGAGGAAGAAAGGCGATTAAGGGTACGATTAAGAGCTTATTATTCAAATTAAGAAGCAATCGTAATTCAAATGTGACAAGGAAGTCGCAGTAAATTCAAGGAGGAAATTTATTATGGTAGTACAGCACAATTTACAGGCAGCAAACACAAACCGTCAGTTAGGAATCACAACTGGAGCACAGGCTAAGTCTACAGAGAAGTTATCTTCTGGTTACAGAATCAACCGTGCTGGTGATGACGCAGCAGGTCTTGCAATTTCTGAGAAGATGCGTGCACAGGTTCGTGGTCTTGATAAGGCTTCAACCAACGCTCAGGATGGTATCTCTGCTATTCAGACAGCAGAAGGTGCTCTGAACGAGACACACAGCATTCTTCAGCGTATGAACGAGCTTGCTACACAGGCAGCTAACGATACTAACACAAGCACAGATCGTAACCAGATCCAGCTTGAGATGGATCAGCTCGTTTCTGAGATCGATCGTATCCAGTCTACAACACAGTTCAACACTCAGAACCTGTTAGACGGATCCTTCACAAGCAAGAACCTTCAGGTTGGTGCTCTTTCTGGACAGAGTATTACTCTGAACATTAGCAACATGAACGCTTCTTCCCTTGGCGTAAGCGGCGTATCTGTTTCTTCTTTCTCATCTGCTGGAACAGCAATGAGCAACATCCAGAAGGCTATCGATTCCGTATCTACACAGAGAGCTACTCTCGGTGCAGTTCAGAACCGTCTTGAGCACACAATCGCTAACCTTGATACAACATCTGAGAATACATCTGCAGCTGAGTCTCGTATCCGTGATACAGACATGGCTAAAGAGATGGTTAGCTACAGCAAGAACAACATTCTTGCTCAGGCAGGTCAGTCTATGCTGGCTCAGGCTAACCAGAGCAACCAGGGTGTTCTTTCCTTACTTGGCTAATTTGCCCCTGTAAGCAACATCTTAATAGCACTATCAGAAGGCTCTTCCGGTTCGTACCAACCGGAGGGGTCTTTTCCATTATATGAAAAACAGGAGCCGGAATGTCTGGGACAGACGTTCCGGCTCCTGTTTTGTTTCTTGTGGTAAGACTTGAATCGATTGGGTCAGATGGTAAGAATCCTCTGAAAGAAGGCGGTTAGAGAATAGTAGGTCTGGACCTTGCGAAGACCGTTTTCTGCGATCTCGGCCCGCTGTTTCTCATGAGACAGGTAGTAGTCCGCCTTCTCGAGAAGAGAGTCGGCGGAATCGAAATAGTCGTAGTCGATGCCGGGGAGAAAGGCGCTGGTGGAGAGAGGATCTTCGGCGCTGTATCCGGAGTCTGCCTCTACCGTATCCAGTAGGAAGTCCTGCTGATAATTGGAGAGACAGAAGCCGCCGCAGGACATAATATCGATGCAACGGAGGGGAATACCGGTGGTGATGCTTCGAAGGGTTATGTTCAGATTGATTCTGCTCCCCCGGAAGACCAGAGGCATTTCCTGTGAATATTCTGCGATTCCCATGTTCTGAACACCGGGGAAGCTGGCGGAGGGATCTAAGGTAAACAGCTTTATGGAGGAATCGGATCCGCTGTAATGCTGCCCCAGAAGCTTCATGTACCGGATTCGCTCCATGGAAGTAAGCCTGCGGTGGAGCACATAATTAAGATGCCGGTAGGAAGCAGGTTCTGCACTGGCACTGTTTGCTTCTAAGGGAAGGGCCCGGTTCATCTGCGTCAGCAGATCCTCTGTCATGAGAGGACTTAGGATATCACTTCCATAGATCAGAGACTGGGCAGAGAGAATCCCCTCCAGATATCCCTTAAGAGTATCATCCGCATGTTCTTCCAGGCGTTCATAGAAATTATGGGCCTCGTTATAAAGGGCTCCCACAAAGGAAAGGTCCGATCTTAGCCGTTCTGGAACTTCAGAAGGGGCTGGTAAAGACCGGCCTGTGGCAGCAGGAAGGACAGCATATTGTACCTGCTTCAAACCTCCGGCCCTTAGTTCCTTTACCCAGGCGGAGTCAAAGAGATAGACCCGGTTGGTCTCGTAGATCATGGTATAGGAATACAAATAGACATAGGGACTGTCGTACACCACGCTCACATAGGGCAGATTCTGTCGGTGGCAGGCCTCTGCAACAGGAGGGAAAAAATTATAGGAGAATACCAGATCCACCTTCTTGCCGAAGATAAAGGTCTCAAAATCCTTTACAAAGGATTGGGAGACCGGCATGTTGTACTCCGGGTGGGAGTACAGGATGACCTGATGCCCCAGCTCTTCTAAGGTGCGAAGGGTGTCGTCGTGATTAAAACATTTCCAGTCGATAAAAATAATATTCATAGATCAATCTCTCTTGTTAAAAGGCGAATGCAGTAGACATAAGCCGGTCTAACTGGTGGACATAGGTGTAGTTGGCCTTTACTTTTTCGTAGCCGCTACGGGCGATATCGGCCCTCTCTCCTTCGTGGGACAGGTAGTATTCGCAGAGGGCGATCATTTCATCCATACTGGAATAGACCACAAGGTCTTCGCCGGGGACAAAGTGTTCCGGGATCTCGTCCTGATAATTGGAGAGGCAAAAGCCGCCGCAGCTTAGAATATCGAAGATCCGAAGGGGCAGGCCGGTACGAATGATCTTCGAGGTGGTATTGATGTTAATCTTAGAGTTATGAAAGATCAAAGGCATCTCTGTCAGGCTCTTGGCAAATCCCATATTATGGATATCCGGCAGGGAGGAGGTGTCACTTCCTGTATAGATATAGGTGGGGAAATTCCGGGAAAGAAGACGGAAGGTGTCCATGCGCTCCATGGCGGTGATCTTGTTGCCGATATACAGCTGGGCAAGGGTCCGCTTGTCTGTTAAAAAGCTTTCCGCCGGGAATTGATAAAATCCGTCGATAGAAGATTTGAAATCCTCTACCATATCCTCCTTCAGAAGTTCCTCGATAAAGTAATAGCCATATACATTCTCCTGGGCTCTCATAATGCCCTCCAGATAGCCCTTTGTATGGGGCGGGATATCTGTCGCCCTGTCATAGGGCGATTTTTCTGTATACAGGCTGCCTACGAAGGCAACGGGGTGGGCAAACTTTTGATGTAAAGAGGGAGCTGTGTGGGCAAAAAGTTTGTCCTTGGAAAGGGTGTTGGCCGCCAGAGGCAGGTGGAAAACGCAGTCGGGATTGAAGGGATGGATCTCATCGTATAAGGCCCGGTCAAATAGAAAGATCCGGTTGTAGGGGCTTAGGATGGACTTGGCATACAGTTCCATAACCGGACAGTCTACGATCCAGCTCAGATAGCGAAGATGCATCACCTGGCAAACTTCTGCCACAAAGGGGAAGAAGTTAATGGAAAAAATACAGTCCACAGGATGTTCCTGCAGAAAGGCCGCCAGTTTTTTAACCGAAGTGGAGGGAAGATCCGCTTTCTCCTTTATTTCCCGGTCATATTCGGTCACTTCAAAACCGAAGGTGTGAAACGTGTCAATAATGTCAGGCTCGCAAATGCTGCCGTAACGGTACATTAAAATATTCATTCAGAAACCTCCTGATAAAACTATTTTATCAGAAACCGCAGAGAATGTATGTTAAAATAAAATCTGCGCATCCTCGCGGATCGTTTATCTCAGCTAGCGATTGTAATTCCGGCTGAAATAAATCTTGGAATTGTGGATAAGGGGGCGGCCCGGAAAAGTGAGGAAAATGAAAACAATTCTGGTATATCGATGGAAAGCCTACAATTATGTGGATGTGATAGCCGGCTTTCAGTCTTTGGGTTACGATGTGGATGAGATCTATCACACCATGGAATCCTATGACGAAGATGAAGAAATGGCGGAGATCCTCCATAGCAGTCTAAGGAAGAAAAACTATGACTTTGTTTTTACAATGAATTATTTCCCGGTAATCTCTGATGTATGCCAGGAGGAAAAGATCCGGTACCTGTGCTGGACCTGTGACAGTCCGCTGATCTCCATGTATCATCAGTCGGTGTATAACAGTGTGAACCGGATCTTTACCTTTGATAAGACCAATGAGCTGGAGTTTCGCGCTATGGGAGTTTCCGGGATACACTATCTCCCTTTGGGGGTTGAGGTAGAACGATTGGACCGTCTGCTACAGCAGAGGCGGCCGGGGGCTGATGAGCGGTTTTTGGATGAGATCAGTTTTGTGGGAAGTCTCTATGAGAGAAATTCCTATGACCGGCTGGAGGGGAGACTGGGAGAGTTCTTACAGGGATACTTCGCGGCGGTAATGGAGATCCAGAGCCGGCAGTACGGCAGAGGAGATGTGATGGAGGCGGCCCTTACAGAAGAGGTGATGGAGCAGTTGCAGGAGGCGCTGAAGCTGGAGAAGTCACAGCGATCTTTTGCGGATATCGGTCTGGTGTTTCCGGTTACGTCTCTGGGATTTAAGGTGGCTCAGATCCAGAGAATCCGAGATCTTGTGATGCTTTCCAAATACAAAAAGGTCAGTATCTATTCCAACAGCAATGCAACAGATCTTACGACCCTTGTGTATAAAGGCGGGGTAGATTACTGGACAGAGATGCCTTTTGTCTTCAGGGACAGCAGGGTGAATCTGAATTTTACCATCCCCAATATCCGAAGCGGGATTCCCCTTCGGGTCTGGGATGTGCTGGGAGCAGGGGGATTTCTTCTGACAAATTTTCAGGCGGAGCTGCCCATGTATTTTGAGAATGAAAAGCATCTTGTGTGGTTTTCTTCGGAAGAGGAGCTGAAGGAGAAGGCACTGTATTACAGTGATAGGAGACATGAAAGGGAAAGGCAGGCCATTGCAAGGGCCGGCTATGAATTGGTAAAAAAGGAACATACCTATAGAAAAAGGATCCGGCAGATGCTGGAGATGGCAGAGGAATAGGAGGAGAGAGCAGATGATCACAGCAGTAATTGTTGCAAAAGGGAGGGCGGAGCAGACCATTCGTACCCTGGATTCTCTGGAGAAGTACAATCTGGATTTTCTGGTGGTGGAAGAGGGTTTTACAGAAGAGGAACATGTGGCGGTCAGCCGTTATACCCCCTGGATCTATACAAGAGAACTGTCTGGAGAGGGCCTTGCCGGGGCTTTGAATGCAGCGGCAGAACTGGCAAAGACCGATGATATTTTTGTAATGTATCCCGGTGAGACGGTGGGACAGATGAATATGGAGGAGCTGTTTGAGGCAGTGGAACAGCATCCGGGGCAGATGGGCCTTGTGCATAGGATCTCGGCCCCCACAGAAGAGGAGGAGCAGCCGGAAGAGGAGCTTGTGGCCAGGATTTATAACAGGACAAGATATACCTTTACAGGGGAGGATAAGCCAAAGCTTTCCCCTATGGAGGAGACGGTGGCAGGAAGCTTTGTGGCAGATGCTGTGATCTGGGAAGCCATGCCGGATCCGGAGATCTCAGATATTGCTTTTCAGGAGAGTAGGCTGGAGGAGTTTTTATCCCGTCATGCGGGAGCAGACCTTGGAGAGGCAAGACCTGAGATTCAAAGGGAAGCGGCAGAACTTATCTTTCAGACCGGAAGAGCCTGCTATCTTCAGAGGGAGTACGAGAATGCGGCAGAATATTTTGGCATGGGGCTCTCCTTTGATGAACTGGATGTAAGTGCTCCTTTTGTGGAAGAGATGGTGGTGGATTTCGGATATGCCCTGATCTATTCCGGACAGACCAAGCAGGCTCTTGTACTGGAGGCGGTCTATGAGAACTTTGATAAGAGTGCGGACTTTTTGTATCTTATGGGTATGATCTACCGGAGCAACGGAAGAAGTGCCGAGGCTATGGAGGAGTACAAAAAGGCAACGGGATGTGCTGCTTCACGTAAGAAGGGAGTAAATTCCTACCTGGCTCACTACCGGATGGGAGAGCTATGGAGCGATGCCGAGCAGGTGGAAAAGGCAAAAAAAGAGTTTGAAGCCTGCGGTGATTATGAGCCGGCAAGAGAAAGGCTGGAGGAACTGTCCTTATAACCCCCATATTCTGTGGTATATATACCTCGGATTCCTGTATAATGTGCATGACAAATGATGGAAAACATGTTATTCTAAAAATGAATAAATGGATAAGTCTACCCATTTGTGGAATAAGTATCGGATTTTACCATAAGCACCCCAGGTTGCAATAGAAGTTCAAGGATTGAGCGGCTTGGTTTTCAAGGAAGAAAGGAGGGGCGGCTATGGCAGTGATCAGCAATGCGAGTGTCTATAACTATCTCATGTCGGTCTATGGCTCTCCCGATTCCGGCAGGTATGATTCCCATAAGAAGAGTGAACTTAAGGACGTGTATAATCGCATGGTCCGGGCGAATAAGGAATCACCCCTGTATAAGATCGACTTTACCCCTCATATAACAGAGTTTGCCATCGATCTGAAAGAGTCCGCCCGCAGGATGTCCAATGTGGTGGCGTCTCTTGGAGGCAGCGGAAGTGGAATTGAATCTGTCTTCCATAAGAAGTCTGCGGCATCTTCAAATGAGGATGCGGTAAGCGTGGAATACGTGGGGAAGGACGATGAGGAAAGCGAAGAGGAAGGCACTGGGGATTCCGGCTTTTCCATAGAGGTAAGAGAACTGGCAAGGCCACAGGTGAACAGAGGTCATGCTCTGTATGCCGAGGGGCATGGGTTTGAGAGTGGAACCTACAGTTTTGACTTAGATACCAATTCCGGTTCCTACGAATTCCAGTTTAATGTAGGAGAGGAAGATACGAATAAGGATGTACAGAGTAAGATCATGCGACTGATCAATACTTCTAATGTAGGACTGAATGCAGAGGTATCAGAAGAGGAGGGCCTGTCTACCCTTACTGTGACATCCAAACAGACAGGACTTGCAGAGAATGAAAAGTATCTGTTCCGGATCTCTTCCGGTGCATCCTGGAATGAATTGAATCTTCTCGGAATCGGAGAGGTTACATCGCCGGCGAGAAGTTCTACCTTCATCCTCAACGATAAGGAACACCATTCCTTATCCAACAGCTTTACCATCAATCACGAGTTTGAGCTGACATTGAAGAAGACCACAGGGGAAGAGGGGCCTGCGGTGATCGGCTTTAAGGCAAATGCCGATGCCATAGCGGATTCTGTTACGGATCTGATGAATTCCTACAATGGATTTGTAGCAGTGGGTAAGAAATACTCCGATATTGATGGCAACCGTAGTCTACTGAATGAGGTGACCGCCATTGGCCGTCAGCTTTCTGAAGAGTTGCGTTCTGTGGGATTGTCTGCTGATGATAGCGGAATGCTTCGTCTGGATCGCAGCGTTTTGGAGGAGGCTGTAACAGGGGAGGACAATCAGGAGACCTTCCGGTGCCTGAATATTTTTAAGGATGCGCTTTATAATGAAGCCTGCAAGACTTCCACCAATCCGCTCTACTATGTGAACAAGGTAACCGTAGAGTATAAGAATCCGGGGAGAACCTTCGCGGCTCCCTATGCTTCCAGTGCCTATTCCGGCATGCTGGTGGACTGTTTTCTCTAAAATATAATTGACAAGGTCTGGCCTTCTGTGTTATGCTACCATGGCGATGGAAGGCAAGGCCTTTTTTTTATGCCTAAAATTATGTATTGCCCCACAGGGCTCCATAAGCGGACGGATGCCTGGGACAGTGGCAGATGGATGGCGTGGGAAATGGCCCTACACACAATCACAAATTTTAAATTGGAGGTGGAAGTTGTGCGTACTAAGATAACACTGGCTTGTACAGAATGTCAGCAGCGTAATTACAACCTGACAAAGGACAAGAAGACACATCCCGAGAGAATGGAAACAAAGAAGTATTGCCGTTTCTGTAAGAAACACACTTTACATAAAGAGACAAAGTAAGGGGTGATTCTATGGCAGAAGGTAAGACCAGGAAAACATGGTCCGATCGTTGGGAAGGATTGAAGGCTGAGTTCCGTAAGATCGCCTGGGCTGATCGCAGCACAGTAGGTCATCAGACAACAGCAGTCGTGATCGTTTCCGTTATCCTCGCACTGATAATTGTATGTTTTGATATGGTTATTCAGTACGGAGTGGATAAGCTTGTTAATTTGTAATGGAGGAAGGCAGTAATGGCAGAGGCACAGTGGTATGTTGCTCATACCTATTCCGGATATGAGAATAAAGTCAAGGCGACCATTGAGAAGACTGTAGAGAATCGACACTTGGAGGAGCAGATCCTGGAAGTGCGTGTACCGCAGATGGATGTAACGGAACTTAAGAACGGAGTTCGTAAGCTTGTTACTAAGAAGATGTTCCCGGGCTATGTGCTGATCAACATGATCATGAACGATGATACATGGTATGTTGTCCGCAACACCAGAGGTGTTACTGGGTTCGTTGGTCCGGGAAGCAAACCGGTTCCCCTTACGGATCTTGAGATGCACTCTCTTGGTATTCAGACGGATACTCCAATCGAAGTTAACTTCGGCGAGGGAGATACCATCACTGTCAAGGGCGGTGTCTGGAAGGATACCGTGGGCGTCATTACAGCTATGAACCCAGGCAAGCAGACCGTGACCATCAATGTCGAGATGTTCGGTCGCGAAACTCCGGTAGAAATCAGTTTCGCAGAAGTAGAGAAAATGAATTAGGAGGATGATTTCAAGTGGCTAAGAAAATCGAAGGCTATATTAAGTTACAGATTGCAGCCGGAAAAGCAACACCGGCTCCACCAGTTGGACCTGCATTAGGTCAGCATGGTGTTAACATTGTAGAGTTTACAAAGCAGTTCAATGCTAAGACAGCAGATATGGGTGACACCATCGTTCCAACCATCATCACTGTTTATGCAGACCGTAGCTTTACATTTATCACAAAGACTCCACCAGCAGCAGTTCTGATCAAGAAGGCTTGTAAGATTCAGAAGGCTTCCGGTGAGCCTAACAAGACAAAGGTTGCTAAGATCACTCGCGCTCAGCTTCAGGAGATCGCTGAGACTAAGATGCCAGATCTTAACGCAGCTAACATTGAGTCCGCTATTTCTATGATCGCTGGTACAGCTCGTTCTATGGGCGTTGAGGTTGTTGACTAATAGCAACATCCTGATGAAACTGCGATTATAATACTAGGTGGGAGGGACCCTCTCCCGACAATACCACAGGAGGAATTTTTTTCATGAAGAGAGGAAAGAAATATCAGGACGCAGTAAAGTCCTTTGATAAGTCACAGCAGTATGATGCAACTGAGGCAGTTGCAATCGTTAAGAAGAATGCTGTAGCTAAGTTCGACGAGACAATCGAAGTTCACATCCGTACAGGTTGTGACGGACGTCATGCTGATCAGCAGATCCGTGGAGCAGTAGTACTTCCACACGGTACAGGTAAGACTGTTCGTGTTCTTGTATTCGCTAAGGGACCTAAGGCTGATGAGGCTACTGCAGCTGGCGCTGATTTCGTAGGCGGCGACGAGCTGATTCCAAAGATCCAGAACGAAGGTTGGCTGGACTTTGACGTAGTAGTTGCTACACCGGACATGATGAGCGTTGTTGGTCGTCTTGGTCGTGTGCTTGGACCTAAGGGATTAATGCCAAACCCGAAGGCTGGTACAGTAACCATGGACGTTACAAAGGCTATCAACGATATCAAGGCCGGTAAGATCGAGTATCGTCTGGACAAGGCTAATATCATCCATGTACCAGTAGGAAAGGCTTCATTCTCTGAAGCAGATCTTAAGGACAACTTCCAGGCGCTGATGGATGCCGTTATTAAGGCTCGCCCTGCAACATTAAAGGGAACCTATCTTAAGAACATCACACTTACCTCCACAATGGGACCTGGTGTCCGTGTTGATGCGAATAAGTTTGCTTAATATTGGTTGACATCATTATAATTTTTTGATATATTGAAATACGCATGTTGCCGAAGACAGCAGGTGCCCCATGGGGCATAACGCAATGCTACCTGCCGAGGTCATGATGAATTCTATGGAATCGTTATGAGACCTCCACGGCTACGGCCGGGAGGTCTTTTTTGGCAATTTGCTAAATTCTAACAGGAGGTAAAGTAAATTGGCTAAAGTTGAGTTAAAGCAGCCGATCGTTCAGGAGATTTCTGAGCAGGTTAAGGATGCTGCAACAGTTGTGGTTGTTGACTACCGTGGCCTTACTGTAACCCAGGATACCGATCTGCGTAAGCAGCTTCGTGAGGCTGGATGTACATACAAGGTCTACAAGAACACCATGATGAACTTTGCATTCAAGGGTACTGACTTTGAGCAGTTAGCAGGAGTTTTAGAGGGACCTAGCGCTATCGCTATCTCTAAGGACGATGCAACAGCTCCGGCTCGTATCATTGCAAAGGTTGCAAAGGATGCTCCAGCACTTGAGATCAAGGCTGGTGTTGTAGAAGGAACATTCTACGACGCTGAGGGTATGAAGGCTATCGCTTCCGTTCCAGGAAGAGAAGAGCTTCTTTCTCGCTTGCTTGGTTCACTGCAGTCCCCAGTTACAAATCTGGCTCGCGTTCTTAATCAGATCGCTGAGAAGGCACCTGCAACAGATGAGCCTGCAGCAGAGGCACCTGCAGCAGAAGAAGCACCTGCAGAGTAATTTACAGGTGGCGTGAATCGATTTTTACAAATCAAACTATAATTTTTATTGGAGGAAAATAAAATGGCAAAGCTTACCACAGAAGAGTTTATTGCAGCAATCAAAGAGCTCAGCGTATTAGAGCTTAATGACCTTGTAAAGGCATGTGAGGAAGAGTTCGGCGTATCTGCAGCAGCAGGTGTTGTTGTAGCAGCAGGCGGAGCAGCAGCTGGCGCAGCTGAGGAGAAGGATGAGTTCGACGTAGAGCTTACAGAAGTTGGTCCTAACAAGGTTAAGGTTATCAAGGTTGTTCGTGAGGCAACAGGTCTTGGTCTCAAGGAAGCTAAGGACGTTGTTGATAACGCTCCAAAGATCATCAAGGAAGCTGCTGACAAGGCTACAGCTGAGGACATCAAGGCTAAGCTTGAGGAGCTTGACGCTAAGGTTACTCTTAAGTAATTTTCGCTTAAGCATTCATACAGAATTACCGGAAGGTCACCCCTGCAGAATAAATTGCAGAAGGGTGACCTTCTTTTTTGTGTTTTTACACAAAAAGATTGACGAGTGGTTGACATATGTGATAGTATATACTTTGCTTTACCATGGACTATTAGGCGTAGTGGGTTTTTGCGCCCTTTTGCGTTTTTATGGCCTATAGATCAGCAAAAAATTTACGAGAGGTGAAATGTCAATGGAGAAAAACAGAATACGTCCGGTCGTCGCAGGCAAGGGCATACGTATGAGTTATTCGCGCCAGAAGGAAGTTCTGGAAATGCCGAACTTCATCGAGGTTCAGAAGAATTCCTATCAGTGGTTCCTGGATGAAGGTCTGAAAGAGGCTTTTGCGGATATCTCCCCGATTACCGACTACAGCGGACATCTGAGCCTGGAATTCGTTGATTTTACACTGTGCAGGGATGAGGCTAAGTATACCATTCCCCAGTGTAAGGAGAGAGATGCCACATATGCAGCTCCTCTGAAGGTGAAGGTGCGCCTTTACAATAAGGAAACAGATGAGATCAACGAGCACGAGATCTTCATGGGTGATCTTCCTCTCATGACAGATACAGGTACCTTTGTGATCAACGGTGCTGAGCGAGTTATTGTCAGCCAGTTGGTTCGTTCCCCAGGTATTTATTATGGAATCGATCATGATAAGACCGGTAAGAAGCTCTACTCTTGCACTGTTATTCCAAACCGTGGAGCATGGCTGGAGTATGAGACAGATTCCAATGACGTATTCTTTGTAAGAGTTGACCGTACCCGTAAGGTTCCGGTGACTGTTCTTTTACGTGCACTTGGCCTTGGAACCAACCAGCAGATCCTGGATATGTTCGGTGATGAGCCGAAGCTTGCAGCATCCTTTGCCAAGGATCCTTGTCTTGAGGGCGAGGGTTCACAGGGTGACTATGAGCACGGTCTTTTAGAACTGTATAAGAAGATCCGTCCGGGAGAGCCTATGACAGTGGAGAACGCACAGAGTCTTATTGACGCTATGTTCTTCGATCCCCGTCGTTATGATCTTGCAAAGGTTGGCCGTTACAAGTTCAATAAGAAGCTGGCTCTTCGTAACCGTATCTATCGCCAGATCCTTGCTGAGGATGTGGTTGATGCATCTACCGGTGAGATCATTGCCGAGGCAGGTACCAAGGTAGACCGTGAATTGGCTGATAAGATCCAGAATGCCGGTGTACCATACGTATATATCCAGACAGAGGAGCGCAATGTTAAGGTGCTTTCTAACCTTATGGTAGATATCACAGCGCATGTTGACTGTGATCCGGAGGCTCTTGGCATCAAGGAGAAGGTATACTATCCTGTTCTTGCTCAGATTTTAGAAGAGAATGATACAAAGGAAGATATCGAATATGCAATCAGCCGTAACATCGCTGATCTTATTCCTA
>CADCQT010000213.1 GCA_902803645.1 uncultured Lachnospiraceae bacterium
CGCCCTTGAAGGAATTGTTGCACAGGTGAAAAGCTGATGCCGGCGGCGGAGGTGGATGGATTTCGTAATCCCTTGGATGCCATTTCCTTTGCTACGAAGCATCCGGTGGATATTGCCCTCTGTGATGTGGAGATGCGGGAACTGGATGGGATCCAGACGGCGAAGAAAATTAAGGATCTGTATCCGCGATGTAATATCATCTTTACTACGGGATACAGTGAGTTCACCGGTGAAGCCATGGCCCTTCATGCCAGCGGCTATATTTTAAAACCCATTACCAAGGAGAAGCTGAAGGAGGAATTCTCGGACCTTCGCCACGAAGTGAAAGAGGGGGAGGTGGAAGCTCCCTTTAAGGCAGTGACCTTTGGAAGTTTCAGTTTCTATCACAGGGGAGAACTGGTGCGTTTTACCTACAGCAAGACCAAAGAACTTTTGGCGTATCTGATTGACCGGGAGGGAAATCCCTGCAGTACAGCCAGCATCATGGCGGCGCTCTGGGGAGATGAGGCAGGCAATAAGGCCTCTTATTTTAAAAATATTCGTTCGGACCTTATCATGACATTTGAAAATCTGGGGTATCCTCAGATGGTGATCAAACAAAGAGGGGTGCTGGGACTGGAGAAGAGTCTTGTTGACTGCGACTATTTTAGGCTTCTAAAGGAAGAGCCGGCGGCGATCTCCGCTTTCCACGGAGAATATATGACAGATTATGAATGGAGTGAATATACTTTGGGATATCTGCTGAAGTATGATCAGATGTAAGAGGTGAGGAATGGACGGAATCGGCGGATTTGTTGAGATATATGCGGGGGTCATTGTGAGTGCTCTGCTGGCAGGCACCCTGTTTCAGCCCCATTATCGGGATGAGAGGCGACGGGTCTTTTTGATACTTGAGGCAGCGGTTGCCATGGCACTTTTTACGGACGGGATCAACTGTCTTGTTCCCATCGGCAGCAGGATCTATCTTATCTCTTCGGTCAGCTTCCGCTTCGTCTATTATGTGATGCTGGCATTTCTGGGATTCTATCTCTATGAGAGTCTTCGAGGGGAGGGGAGTCCCTGGCCCTTCTGGCCTATGGTGTCGATTCCGGTGGCGGCTACCTGTGCCGTGTTATACGAGGTGGCAGGACTGATTGAATTGAATCTTCTCCGGGTACCTAACAGTGCCATGCAGCTGGAGTTGATCAGTAATCTTGGAGACTATCTGATAACGGCCCTTTATGTTCTGATGATTATGGCATCGGTTCCGGTGCTTTCCACCGGTAAGATGGTGACCCTGCTTTTGACCCTGTTTGTCCCCCTCACGGCGTCGGTGATCGGGCAGGTAACGGAGGGGACATGGGTCTACCTGTCCAGTTTGGCGCTTTCTATTGTGATCTTGTATATCTTTGATTACAACACCAGTCAGTGGAAGTATGCCAGAAAGCTGGCTATGGTGGCGGACCAGCAGACGGAAATGGTGGAACAGAGCCTGAAGATCGATTTTATCCTGGACAGCCTGGATCAGATCGAGGAGCTTGCTATGGAAAACCCTGTTCGTACCAGTGTGGAGGCCAAGGCCCTTCGGGATTATATCGCGCATACCGTCAAGTCCTTAAAAGAGGTGAAGCAGGTCACCTTTGCGAGGGAACTGGCGGCGATCAAGCAGATGCTGAAGCTGGAGAATTTTAAAAATCCCCAGGACAGACAGATCCAGGCAGAGTATAACATAGAGGATGCTTCCTTTAAGATTCCCTCTCTTGCGATCCGGATGCTTGCAGAGAATGCGGTTGCTTCTCTGATGGCAACGGATCGAAGGGACAGGAGGATTTGGATTGATGTAAGGGAGAGGCAGGGCTTTTATGAACTTAATATCCGGGACAACGGGCTGTTGGATCCGGAACATGATGTCAGTATAGGAGAGGCCTATACACTCACGAAGGATCTGGCGGTCAGGCAGTTAGAGGAGTATACAAATGCATCGGTAAAGGTGCTGAAATCGTCAAAAAACGGACGGATTCTTCAGATTTCCGTGCCCAAAACCCAATAAACCGATCATGTGTCCTTTCTGTGACCTTTGGAGTGATAAAATCTTACCGAGGTCGGAAGATGTATCCCTTAAGGCGAGGAGGAATTACGTGAGCAGATGTTTGTTGCGGGTAAGGGATCTGAAGGGGAAGCTGTTGGCTGTTGGAGCAGTTTTTATACTTACCATATTGACAGCCTGGACGGACAGTACTATCGTTTTTGCTTCGGTGACAGATGCCGATATCAGTAAGGTTAAGAATACTATGGTGGTTCTGATCAGTTCCATGCTTAGGCCGGCACTGGCCCTTGTGGGAACCATTGGAACCTTATATTGTATCACCCTTGGAATTCGAATGGTAAGGTCAAAGGGTGATGATGAGAAGAGGAGAGCGAAGTATTATCTGAAGAATGCCGTGATCGGTTTTGCACTGATCTTTGGTTTGGTCCTGGGGCTTAATATCGGAATTCCATTATTGATCTCCTGGGTTAATGAGAATGCAACCGGAGTGAGCTGATGGATCTGAGTATCTTTTATCAGAGCGGTGAGAAGATCACCCCTGTGTTAATGGATATTTGATAAACCGGCTGGTGTAGGTGTTCTGACATTCCATATGGAATGCATGAGGCCTTTTTGTTACATACCAGAACTCCTTTCTGTGGGAGGGTGCAGCGTGGCTGCGCCCTCTTTTTTTATATGGACAGAAAAACAATCCAATGACCGATCGGATGAAAGCCGGCCGGAAATAGCCTTTGTAAATTTGTACAAAGGGAGGAAAGGGTGTATAATATCTTTGTTGTGCTTGAAAAGCAACAAGAATCCATTAGATTAGGAGTAAGACAGTATGAGTCAGGCGAAGGTTTTACATAACAAGGAATTAAAGAAGAATCGTAAGCAGATCCTTAGACAGAAGAGAAGGGATAAGATCCTGGTCACAGCAGGCTGCGTTGTTGTTCTTGCGGCTGTCCTGGGCTGGCTTGGATGGTCTGTTTATGGTAAGGTTTCAGAATATCAGGCAAAGCAGGCAGCAAATGAGAAGACAGTCACCTCTCAGGTAGACCTGTCCGCCCTTTCCAATTACGGCGCCGATCTGTCCAAGGAAAGTGAAAAATAAAAAAGTATAAAAAAGTTGTTGACATAGAATCATAATTCTAGTAATATATCTCTTGTCGCCGGGAGAGAGCCGGCGGCGAGGAACATGCGATAGTGGCGTAGTTGGTAACGCGCGACCTTGCCAAGGTCGAGACCGCGGGTTCGAGCCCCGTCTATCGCTCTCTTGATGAGAATCCGAAGTGCTTGGTATTTGCAAGCGTTTCGGATTTTTTTGATTAGAAAAATAAGGAGGCTTAGGTTAACGGGGGCAGGGATGAACGGATGGCATATGCCCGGTCATTGTACTGAGGTGATATATTTGCTAGAATATACATCAAATAGGGTAAATTATGAGTTTGCCCATAAGACAGGAGGAAGAACATGAGC
>CADCQT010000214.1 GCA_902803645.1 uncultured Lachnospiraceae bacterium
ATGTCTCTCGGGTTATACCTTCTTTTTATTCCACATCAGAGATTGTTGACTGAAAAAGCAACGCACTTTTGTAAACGAATTCTCTTAGCCAGCGTTTCCATTTTTCTCTCAGCTTTTATTTCTGTTTTAATTTTTATATAATCTCTTTATTTCACCTGGCTTTGAGGACATTTTCGCATTCCTATTCTATACTTTATTAATTTTATTGCTTATTTCTCTTTTGTATCTTTTTGACCGGCGCAATTATTCCATCGCACAGCTATATTGTTTGCAATTATTTATTCAGACAATCGATTCGCGTAATCTTGAATATATATTATTCAACTTCCGTTTTTACAACTCATTACACTTTTATTTATTCTTTCTTTAATAAATCTTTCGTCATTCCCCGTCTTTCCGCTCCCGATTATCCCGTTTTCCCCTCGTGTTCCGGTCCCCTTTTTATTTCCCTCCTCCTTATAGAAGGGGTTTCTATACAGTCTACGTTCCTTCCCCCGATTTTCCCTCGCATTCTATCATTTAATCTATATTTAATAAATTTTATCCCGCTTTTCTTTCATTAATAAAGACTTCCCTTTTCAAAAAAAAGCTAAGGGCCTGTCCTTAGGACAGGCCCTTAGCCGGTTATAAACCGAATTCAATTCGTTCCTAAAACCTTACATATACAGCTTAAGCATTCACAACCTTACCGGTGTACAGCTGGTAATACTTACCTCCTTCTTTGATCAGCTCCTCATGGCTTCCACGTTCAATGATCTCACCCTGATCTAGAACCATAATACAATCGGAATTGCGGATGGTGGATAGGCGGTGGGCGATCACAAAGGTGGTTCGTCCTGCCATCAGCTTATCCATACCGTTCTGAACGATCTTTTCCGTTCTGGTATCGATGGAGGAGGTCGCCTCATCTAAGATCAGAACCGGAGGATCTGCAATCGCAGCCCTGGCAATGGCAAGGAGCTGACGCTGACCCATGGAAAGGTTGGCTCCATCTCCCGTAAGAACCGTGTCATAGCCCTGGGGCAGATGACGGATAAAGTGATCGGCGTTGGCAAGCTTTGCTGCCGCCTTGACTTCTTCGTCTGTTGCATCCAGCTTACCATAGCGGATATTCTCTGCCACCGTACCGGTGAAGAGATGGGTATCCTGAAGAACGATACCAAGAGAACGACGAAGATCCGCCTTCTTGATCTTATTGATATTGATACCGTCGTAGCGGATCTTACCGTCTTCCACATCATAGAAACGGTTGATCAGGTTGGTAATGGTGGTCTTACCGGCTCCTGTCGCACCCACAAAGGCGATCTTCTGACCTTCCTTTGCATAGAGCTTGATATGGTGAAGCACCGTCTTCTCCGGTACATAGCCGAAATTCACATCATCCATCACCACATCTCCTGTCAGCTTTTGATAAGTGGTGGTCTGATCTGCCGCATGATAATGCTTCCATGCCCAGGTTCCGGTGCGATGATCCGCCTCACGAATGGATCCGTCATCGGCAACCTCTGCATTTACCAGAGTCACATAACCGTCATCCACTTCCGGAGCTTCATCTAACATAGCGTAGATACGCTTAGCGCCTGCTGCCGCCATAACAATAAAGTTCATCTGCTGACTCACCTGGCTGATGGGCATATTAAAACTCTTATTAAAGGTAAGGAAGCTTGCCAGCTTACCCAGGGTAAGTCCTGTCATACCGTTTAGCGCCAGGGCGCCGCCTACAACCGCTACCAGCACGTAGCTGACGTTACCAAGCTGTGCATTGGCAGGCATCAGAACGTTAGCATAAGTATTCGCCTTGCTGGCACTGTCATAGAGCTGTTCATTCAGTCGGTCAAAGGCTTCAATGGCCTTTTCCTCGTGGTTAAAGACCTTTACCACCTTCTGACCGTTCATCATCTCTTCGATATTACCGTTGAGCTTACCGATATCCTCCTGCTGACGAACGAAGTATTTACCGGATAAGCCGGCCAGACGCCCGGTAACCAAAAGCATGACACCTACCATAAACAGGGTCACAAGGGTAAGTGGTACAGAGAGAATGATCATAGATACCAGCACGCTGACAATGGTAAATACTGCATTGATCAGCTGCGGAATACTCTGGGAAATCATCTGACGCAGAGTATCGATATCGTTGGTATAGCAACTCATGATGTCACCATGAGCATTGGTATCGAAGTAACGGATGGGAAGCCCCTGCATGTGGATAAACATGCTGTCCCTTAAATACTTCATCATACCCTGGGTAACAAAAGTCATCAGCATATTGAAAAAATAAGTTCCGAAAATACCGATAAGGTAGAAGCCCAGGACTCTTCGGATGGCATCCAAAAGCGGTGCGAAATCCCGGCTTCCATCCTTTAGCATTGGGGTGATGTAGGAATCGATCAGGGTCTGCATGAACATGGTTCCCTGAACATTGGCCAACACACTGATAATGATAGAGATCACCACAAGGATCAGATGAATGGGATACTTCTTAAACATATCCCCCATTAACCGCTTTAACACGGCCATGGATTCTTTTTTCTGCTGTTTCGTAGCCGGAGCCTGTGTCTTTGGTCTTGGCATCTTATGCTTCCTCCTTTTCATCAAAGTCTCCAGTACCACCGCCGGTCTGGGATTCATATACATCTCTGTATATCTCGTTATTCTTCAGTAATTCCTCGTGGGTTCCGATACCGTTGATGCGACCCTCGTCCATTACAATGATACGATCCGCATCCTGCACACTGCTGATACGCTGAGCAATGATCAGCTTCGTGGTTCCCGGAATCTCCTCTCGGAAGGCCTTACGGATCTTGGCATCCGTTGTTGTATCCACCGCACTGGTGGAATCATCCAGGATCAGAACAGCCGGTTTCTTCAGAAGAGCCCTTGCAATACACAGTCTCTGTCTCTGTCCGCCGGATACATTGGTACCTCCCTGGGTGATCTTTGTGTTATAGCCCTCAGGTAAACGGTCGATAAATTCGTCCGCGCAGGCCATTTTTGCTGCGCGCTGACACTCCTCATCGGTGGCATTTTCATCTCCCCACCGGAGATTCTCGTAGATGGTTCCTGTAAAGAGGACGTTCTGCTGAAGTACAACGGAAACGCTATCTCTTAAAGCCTCCAGATCATACTCTCTTACATCATGACCGCCCACACGGACCGCACCAGTTGATACATCATACAATCTGCTGATGAGATTTACCAGTGTGGTCTTGGATGAACCGGTTCCTCCCAGAACTCCTACGGTCTCACCAGGTCTGATCTCCAGATTGATATCCTCTAATACGTAATCGTCGCTACCCTGCTTATAGGAAAAATTCACATGGTCGAATACAATCTCTCCATTGGGGATCTCCATGACAGGATCCTTCGGATTATGAATGGAAGGCTCCTCATTGATCACCTCACTGATACGTGTGATAGATGCAGTACTCATCATGATCATCATAAACACCATAGTCAGCATCATAAGACTCATAAGAATACTCATACAATAGGTAAGAAGCTGCATCAGCTCACCTGTGGTAAGGTCCCCTGCTACAATAAACTTCGCACCGTTCCAGGAGATCAGAAGGATACATGCGTACACCGTCGCCATCATAATCGGCATCAAGAGAGCAAGTATATTCTCGATCTTAATAAAGATACTGTAGATTCCGCCGCTGGCATTGGTAAAGCGCTCCTTAGCATATTCCTCACGGACATAAGCTTTCACCACACGAATGGCAGATACATTTTCCTGCACGCTTTCATTCAGGGCATCATACTGCTTAAAGCCCTTCTTAAACATCCGGCCCACAATAGGCATAACCACCACCATGATAACCACCAGGAAGATCACGGCATATACATAGATCATGGCGATCTTCGGATTCACCATGAAGGACATGACCATGGCAACGATCATAGAAGCCGGAGCCCGCATTCCCATACGAAGGAGCATCATATAAGCATTCTGAACATTGGTCACATCTGTGGTAAGTCTGGTGATTAGGGAAGAGGAAGAGAACTTGTCAATGTTGGAAAAAGAAAAGTCCTGGATCTTACGGAACATTTTCGCTCTCAGATTCTTCGCCAGGCCTGCTGCAGCCACTGCTCCAAACCGTCCTCCTGCAATTCCTGCAAAAAGCCCCACCAGGGCCGCCAGGATCATAAAAGCACCTGTACGAAGAATCACAGTCATATTCCCTGCATTTACACCATCATCTATGATGACGGCCATCAAATTCGGAAGTTCCAGTTCCATTGCCACTTCAAGCAACATAAAAAGCGGTGTCAAAATGGATACCAGAACATAACCTTTTACTTCTTTTGCTATGGTTTTCATATAGCTCCTTTCTTTTTTCTGTTTTTAGGTTGCGTTATCTATCTTACTCCAAAAAAAATTTTTATGTAAGAAAATTTTTCACTATTTATTTTCTCTATATTGGTGTATAATGTGGCGTGCTGGTCAAATGTCCGGTAATACACTATACAGGATTATTGGGAGGTTTATTACTTTAATGGAAAAGACAAATCTTGATTTACGCGTACGCCGCACCCTTCGAAATATTCGTGAAGCGTTCTACGAGCTCATTCTGGAAGAGGACTTCCATCAGATCTCGATCACTGAGTTAACCAAGAGGGCCGACATCAATCGCAAGACCTTCTACCTCCACTATAACTCTCTGGACGATCTCGTGGACGAGCTCGAACGGGAGATGGGTGAGAAACTTATGGCTGAATTTGAAAAGGATACATCCGGCAATCTGGACGTCTCCGGTTGCATCCGTATCTTCTACAACTTCTTGGACAGTGGTTCTGAAGTGGAGCAGAAGCTCCTGTGTGATCCTGAGTACTCTTTCTTCTATGATAAGTTGACAAATGATATCTTAAGCGGTCCCTTCTTCCAGGAGTTCTATAATGCAACCGAATGTCCGAAGACGGTACGCGCCTATTGTGTTGCTGTAACTGCGATCTTCCGGGCTTGGATCCAGGACGGCCGTCCGGTTCCATTGGAGCAACTCATCGGTTACGCAGATCAGCTGATCACCAACGGCTACAACGCAGTTAAAAAGAAGGATTAACAGGGAATCCCCTGTCAATCCTACATGTTAAGCAACGGGTTCTTGATGGAAGAAGCCAGATTAAGAATATCCTGAGAATGATTCTTCAGATATTCTTCTAACTGGGCAATTTCTTCCTTCGAGTATCCGTTGCTTTTTTCTATGATTCCCCGGGGCAGAAGTCCCTCTGCCGCCTGGAGCTGCCCTGCCACCGTACGCTCAAAGCGTACGCGGCAGGACTTCTTACCGTCTTCGCCCTTAAAGGGCGTGGAATAGGTCATCGTGACCTCTTGTGAATGACTCATGGCATCCCCTTACTGGTAATCCACTGCCTTACCTAATGTCTTGATATTAGGATAATAACGGAACTGGGCTTTACCTAAGATCTTATCCTTATGAACATAGGAATATTTCTCCGCTTCCTCCTCTGTTGACGCCAGCCCGGTGGAAAGTGCGATCTCCCCCCAGTATCTTGCATCCTCGGAGCTGTTCCGGTTATCTCCCAGCACCAGATAGCTGTCCTTGGGGACCTTAAAGGTGTAACCGTCATTGGCGATGGTCCATTTCTCCGGGAGATAATCCTCTTTTAACGGAGTCTTACTACCATTAATATAAACCTTCGCATCCTTAATTTCTACTTTTTCTCCCGGAAGTCCGATAACCCGCTTGATATAGATCTTCTTCTCATCCACAGGATAATGGAACAGAATAATATCGCCCCGCTTGGGGTTCGAGAACCAATAGGAGAATCTGGTCCCGATCAGCCTGTCCCCTGTCATAATGGTGTTCTCCATAGATCCGGAAGGGATCTTGGCATTGACGATGATATAATTTGTCGTCACCCAGACCACCGCCAGGATGATCACCACCATTTCGATCCAGGAAAGAAACTCCCTTAGAAAGGAGGTCTTAGCAGATTCCTTTTTCTCCTCTTCTGCTTCTGTTTCTGTTTTTTCTAAATTGTTGTTATCCATATTATCCATTTGACACTCCTCTGCTTCACGCTTTTCTGATCTTCTTCTTCTGTTGATGTCCAACCATGGGAAGCATCCACGCCGCCGGCATGATCTTAGCAAAAAAAGCCGCAGCCTTCAGTTGAATGGTTGGAATAATGATACGCTTTCCACGCTCCATCCCCTGTAAGGCATATTTTACACAATATTGTGGTGTAATGCCAGAAAGTTTGAATTTCACCTGCGCCACATCATTAAACTCTGTGTTCACCGGCCCCGGACACAGAGCTCCGATGTAGATACTACTTGCCTCTTCCTTCAACTCCTGTCCGATGGCCCGGGTAAGACTTACCACATAGGCCTTGGTGGCATAGTAGGTCGCCATATAGGGGCC
Organism: uncultured Lachnospiraceae bacterium; assembly: GCA_902803645.1. Classification (GTDB taxonomy): domain Bacteria; phylum Bacillota; class Clostridia; order Lachnospirales; family Lachnospiraceae; genus Weimeria. The sequence continues at coordinate 6,390 of CADCQT010000214.1, forward strand.
TCCCGGAAAGAGCCCGGCAGAGCTGGCTACATTCAGGATATTTCCATAATTTTGCCGCTCCATTATATGGATCGCGGCCTTTGTTAATACATGCAGACTGGTAACATTCACTGTAATCATATCCACTTCCCGCTCCGTGGATATCTCTGAAAATGTCCCTGCAGCCCCAAAACCAGCGCAGTTGATCCATACAGCAACAGAATCACCCTCTTCTGAAACGCCTTGCTGCTTTTCTGCACGGAATTCTCCGGAAGAGATTTCCTCTACTCTATGGAGCAATGCGTCAACACCGTGTACATCAGACAGATCCGCCTGTACGGTAAGGATCTGCCGCTTCTCGCCTGATTCTGTGGCATCTATTTTGGAGAATAATTCTGCCTTGAGTGCCTTTAACCGCTCTTCCCGTCTTGCCACCAGCAGAAGTTGATAGCCTCTCTCCCAGAGCTGCCTTGCAAACTCCTCGCCGATACCGGAACTTGCCCCTGTGATCACTGCCCACTCTCTTCTTTTCGTCCTGATCATAATAAAATCTGCTCCGCCTGCTTTCTTCGCACTTCAAAACACTCGTAAAAATCTCCGTCATACCCTGTCATAAAGAACATATGAAGCATCAGGGTATTGATCTTCTTCCGGGTATCCTGATCCTCCTCTGAAAGCCTGTCTGACAACCGCTTACAGAAGGTATGCCAGTTCTCTTTGAAGGCATGATATTCCTCCAGATCCGGTATTCCCAGCCACTTATCGATGCGAACCTTACTCTTCCCAGGCATATCACAGGCCTCTAAATCAAAGTAGGTGATCCCGCTCTCCTCATACTGTCTTCCCAGGGGAAACAGCCGGCATACTCCCGGTCTAACTCCATGGATCCGACATTTTCCGTCCGCCGCCAGGAAGGTACATTCCGTTACGGCCTGCTGCCCCTTTTCATCTGCCTTTCGAAGCACCTGCTTCATCATAAGGTGAGGAAGCACCAGTCCTTGCTCATTGGTCACAGAAAATCCCACCTCATTTTCGATCAGTTTCTGAAATGGCTTATGCAGCCCATAAGACAACATATAAGCATCATAGGGATCCAGTCGGATAGAATCTCCCATGTTTCTGCAGCAGTCTCCGCATCCGGCGCACCGTGATGACGCCAGTCGTACCAGATCTCTTGATGTATAATTACCCTTCATTCACTTCCTCCAGGTTTCTTTTCTTTTGCTCACTATCCCCGATTTTAACACAGAACGCATAAAAAGGGCAGTGAAAAACCGTTATGTCTTTCACTGCCTCTA
>CADCQT010000215.1 GCA_902803645.1 uncultured Lachnospiraceae bacterium
AAATTGTACCGGCCCTCGGAGTTACACTGTTCCAAAAGCTCGATGAGCTTACGACGTCGGATCACATAAACACCGGTAGATACGATGTTGGAATGAGCCATCATAGGCTTCTCTTCAAACTCACTGATCATTCCATCCGGATCGATCTTCACGGTTCCGAAGCGGCTGATATCGTCCCCCACCGGAGCCTTGGCACAGACAACGGTAATATCTGCCTGCTTCTGAATGTGATAATCCAGAACAGGATTAAAATCCATCTTATAGACACAGTCACCATTGGCAATAACGACATATGGCTCGTGGCGCTTCTTAAGGAAGTCGATATTCTGCCACATAGCGTCAGCAGTACCACGATACCACCAGCTGTTCTCTGCTGTAACCGTAGGTGTAAAGAGGAAGAGACCTCCCTGCTTACGACCGAAATTCCACCACTTGGAGGAATTCAGGTGCTCGTTGAGAGAACGGGCGTTGTACTGGGAAAGTACCGCAACCGTCTGAATATGTGAATTGGTCATGTTGCTGAGTGTAAAGTCGATGCAGCGGTAACTGCAGCCGATGGGCATTGCGGAGATCGCACGCTTATCGGAAAGATTCTTCATTCTGGAGGAGTTACCACCTGCTAAAATTATGCCTAATGCTTTCATGCCTGATCACCTACCTTAATAATGTATCCGCCGCTGGCAAGAGCCATCTGAGGATAGTCATCTGTCGTTGTTATGCCACGGATCGCTGTATTCTTACCAATGGAAACCTTGGCAGGAATAATGGAGTTGTCTCCAATAACAGCAAGTCCGAAACTGTAGACTTTGGCATTCAGCTTGCTTTCTGCACTCTCTCCCACACCAATCTGGGCACCCTCACCGATCTCACAGTTCTCAGCAATGATCGCCTTATCGATCACAGCTCCCTTCTTGATGATGGTATCCTTCATGATGATGGAATCCTTGACCACTGCCCCCTCTTCGATAATAACACCGGCGCCTAATACACTGCTCTCTACATTGCCTAAGATCCGGTCACCGGCACCGATAATAGACTTCGTCACCTTACCGTTAGAACCGATGTACTGCGGCTCGATACGCTCCTGCTTGGTATAGATCTTCCAGAATTCCTCATAGAGATTAAACTCCGGAATCAGATCAATAAGCTCCATATTTGCTTCCCAATACGAGCCTAAGGTTCCAACGTCCTTCCAGTAACCGTTGAATTCGTATGCAAAAATCCTCTGACCTTCCTTATGACAATAAGGAATGATATGCTTACCGAAATCACAGTTGCTCTGATCCTTCAGCGCCAAAAGAGCCTGCTTAAGAACCGGCCATGAGAAGATATAGATACCCATGGATGCCAGATTGCTCCTCGGATGCTCCGGCTTCTCTTCAAACTCTGTGATCTTCTTATTCTCATCAGCAAGAACAACACCGAAACGGCTCGCCTCTTCGATTGGAACCGGCAGAACTGCGATGGATACATCCGCCTGATTCTGCTTATGGAAATCAAGCATAGCCTCATAATCCATCTTATAGATATGATCTCCGGAAAGAATCAGAACATATTCTGGATCGTAGGATTCCATATACTTTAAGTTCTGAAAAATGGCATTGGCGGTACCTGAGTACCACTCGGAATTATCGCTCTTCTCGTATGGTGGAAGAACGGTAACACCACCGTTGTTACGGTCCAGATCCCAAGGGGTTCCGATACCGATGTGTGAATTCAATGCCAGCGGCTGATACTGTGTCAGCACGCCCACCGTATCAATTCCGGAATTGATACAGTTACTAAGTGGGAAATCGATGATACGATACTTACCACCGAAAGCCACAGCCGGCTTTGCCACGTCAGAAGTCAACACTCCCAGTCTGCTGCCCTGTCCACCGGCCAGCAACATGGCAATCATTTCTTTACTACTCATTCCAGTCACCTCGCATTTCTGGAGCTGAGAGCGGGGTGTTCAATTGCATACTTCCCCCAGTCCCCCATTAACATGATGCACGCGGCATTAGCCATTATCACTAACCCCGCCAAACTTCTAGTAGATTAAGTATAGCATATTGTATATTGCTCCTCCAACTATTTTCCGACAAAATAGTGAATTTTACTCAATTGGTTAATTATTCGACTCGACAGCCCAAAAATATAACACACTTACATCCAAATGCTACTGTTGAAAAAATCCCGCAGGTGATTATAATAAGTAAGAACACTAGCGTATATTGATTTTTACATAGATTTAAGGAAACGAGGTTCCCATGTTTACCATTGATTACAATGCTCCCGTCCATGTTCACTTTATCGGTATTGGCGGCATCAGTATGAGCGGTCTTGCTGAGGTTTTGCTGGACCGCAATTTTACTGTGTCCGGTTCCGACCGCAGCGAAACCGATCTCACCCGGCACCTTAGTGCCATGGGTGCCACCATTGCCTGCCCACAGCGTGCCGATAATATTACAGAAGATATTGATTGTGTTGTTTATACAGCAGCCATTCATCCGGATAATCCCGAATTTAAGGCCGCAAAGGAAAAGGGGCTTCCCATGCTGACAAGAGCCCAGCTCTTAGGTCAGATCATGAGCCATTATCCCAAGAGCATTGCCGTTGCCGGTACCCATGGTAAGACCACCACATCCTCTATGCTCTCCCAGATCCTCTTGGAGGGCAAGGAGGATCCCACCCTTTCCATCGGCGGAATCTTCAAGGCCATCGGATCCAACATTCATGTGGGATCCAGTGACCTCTTCCTTACAGAAGCCTGTGAGTACACCAACAGTTTTCTGTCTTTATTCGCAAAATACTCCATCATTTTAAATGTGGAGGCGGAGCATCTGGATTTCTTCAAGGATCTTGCAGATATCCGAAACAGCTTCCATCAGTTCGCAGCAGACACAGCCGAAGGCGGTGCCGTTGTGATTAACCAGGAGATTGAGAATTATCAGGAACTGGTAGCGGACATCCGCGCCCGTGTCATTACCTTTGGTTTTACTGATGCCGCCGACTACTATCCTCAGGATATTGTCTACGACCAGAAGGGCTGTGCTGCCTTCACACCGGTCTACAAGGGGAAGGCCCTTGGACGGGTTCAGCTGTCCGTTCCGGGACGTCACAACGTAGGCAATGCGCTTTCCGCCATTGCTGTTGCCATGGACCTTGAGATTCCCTATGAGGAGATCACAGCAGGTCTTCTAGCCTTTGGAGGAGCCGGACGAAGATTTGAATACAAGGGAACCTATCAGGGAGCAACGGTGATCGATGATTATGCCCATCATCCCACCGAGATCAAGGCCTCTCTTTCCGCTGCCGGCAACTATCCCCACGACCGTCTGGTCGTGGTCTTCCAACCTCACACCTACACCCGTACCAAGGCATTCCTGGATGATTTTGCCCAGGCTCTTTCCATGGCGGATCAGGTGATCCTGGCGGAGATCTATCCGGCCCGTGAGAAGGATATCTATGGAATCCACTCCAGTGACCTTCGGGATAAGATCCTCTCTCTTGGAACGCCATGCGAATTTTTCCCGAGTTTCGAAGAAATTCAGGCCTATTTAGAAAAAAATACTGTAAACGGTGATTTGTTGATAACTATGGGTGCAGGTAACGTGTACCAAATCGGCGAATCTCTACTTTCAATGTAAGTTATCAACATTATCCACAGTGGAATGGTGGATTTCTCCTCATTTCACTGTGGATTTTTTATGCCCTTTTTTCGGGTTTTACACGAGTTATCCACATTATCCACAATCTTATCAACCCTTGATTTTACTGGGCTGGTGAGGTTTTTTTGCTTTTTCTTGTTGTTTTTTTGTGCTATAATCCATTCTGCTTAAGGAGTAAAAATATGGCTGATATACATTTACACATGGAAGCAGGTCATCATGTAACCTGTGTTTCTAACTTTTTTATTGATCATTACATGAAGGATGCACCGGGAGAATACGTGAAGATCTATCTGTATCTTCTGCGTACTCTTTCCGACCCGGAGCGTGACTTTGCCATCTCTGCGATGGCAACTGCCTTAGAGCACACTGCCCGGGACATCCGTCTTGCACTGCAGTACTGGGAGGATTCTGACCTTCTCTCTCTTACCTACGACAAAGAGGGAGAACTTTGCGATATCTGTCTTCTCTCCCCTGCCGCTTCCCCGGAGGCGGTACATCAGGAGAAGAGGATCTCATCCCGGGATGTTTTGCATCCGGTGGAGAACTCTTCATCCTCATCTGGCACTGCAGCAAGAGCTAACGCTGCATCTTCTTTTGATGCAACAAAGGCAGCAAAGACACCGGCTGCTCCAGAGCCTGCTGCCAGCGAGCCGGAGACAGAGCGCACGATGCGGGCCTACTCAGCTCAGGAGCTTTTATCCTTCCAGGAGGATGAGGAGGCCAGAAGCATCCTATTTATTGCCGAACGCTATTTAGGCAGGACTTTATCCCCCACGGATCTTAATTACATCCTGTTCTGGTATGACGTCCTTCATATGGATGAGGATATGATCGACTTCCTCATTACAGACTGTCTCCAGAGCGGCAAGAACAGCCTCAAGTATATGAACAGTATCTGTCTGTCCTGGGCAGAGCATGGCATCACCACATTAGAAGCTGCCAAGGCCGACCGTCAGAATCACAGCCATGCTGCCTCTCTGGTCCGTCAGAGCTACGGCATCAGCGGCCGGGGTCTGTCCCCGGTGGAGCTTTCCTTCGTTCATAAGTGGTTCAATACCTATGACTTCTCCGACGAACTTGTGAAAGAAGCCATCAGCCGTACCATGCTCAATATCGGTCAGATCAACTTCAAATACACCGATACCATCATGACCCAGTGGCATAATGAAGGGATCTCCGATGCAGCCGGAGTTGCAGCCTATGACCTCAAACATAGCGAAGAGGTAAAGGAACGTTTCTCCAAGGTCAAGGCACCGAAGAGCACTGATCGTTCCCGGGATTCCTTCCACAACTTCTCCACCCAGGTGGATTATGATATGGACGACATTGAAGCCCGTCTTCTGAAGAAGCAGCTATAGGAGGATTCTCATGCAGCTTACGAATCAGCAATACAATTCCATGATGCAGGAATATGCCGATCGAAGACAGGCCCGGCAGGAACTGATCCAGCAACGGCTGATCCATCTGGACAGAGATCTTCCTGCATTTCGCGAGGTGGAGGATGAACTGTCCCTGGCCCGTCACGAGGCCCTTATGGCCTCCATTGCCCAGGATCGTCAGAGGGCCGAGCATTATAAGGGGGTTATGGACGCCCTTTCCCTTAAGAAAAAACAGATCTTAACCGAGGCAGGCTATGATGAGGATTATCTGAATCCTCCCTACACCTGTCCGGATTGTAAGGACACCGGATATCGTGAGGACGGGGATCCCTGTCACTGCTACATATCCCGTGCCAACCAGCTTTTATATCAGCAGGAGCCTCTGATGCAGGAGCTCCGCCGCTGTCATTTCCAGGATTTTTCTTTAAAATATTATCCGAAGGACGTTTTAGATCCCAAGACTTCCATGTCCTCCTATGAATTTGCCGAAAAAGCTCTTACCTTTGCCCATTCTTTTGTTGACAATTTTAAGAGCAACCATGATAGTATGGTTCTGTATGGCAACACAGGAGCAGGCAAGACCTTTTTGTCAGGTTGTATCGCTTCTGCCTTGATGGATCAGAATGTTTCTGTTGTATATTTATCTTCCGCCCGGATGTTTGAGATCTGCTCTAAGCACCAGTTCGGTCGCAGGTGGGATCAGCAGCCCGAGGGAGAATACAATAATCTCTTCCGTTCCGATCTTCTGATCATTGACGATCTGGGTACGGAACTGACCAACAGTTTTACGGAATCCGCTCTTTTTACCGTATTGAACGACCGTATGAACTGTCATAGATCCACCATTATATCCACCAATTTATCTCTGGCAGAACTCCGGGACACCTACACATCCAGAATTTTTTCCCGGATTCTTGATAATTACAAGCTCTTCTATTTCTTCGGAGTCGACATCCGTTTACAGAAGGGCCTGGAGAATCATTAACCCTAAACCGTTTTACGAAGGAGAAAACCATGCCACGCAACGATGCTATTTTAGCTAACAGAAAACCTGTCGCTCCCTTAGGTCTGATTACCCTTAAGAGCTGCGAGCCACTGGGGGACAAAGTTGATGCTTATCTTGTGAAGTGGAGACGTGACCGTAAGTCCGATCATCTCGATTTTGTAGAGAAGAATGCCTACACCAGCAATTCCTATAAGATCCAGGTAAGCTGCCCCCGTTTCGGAAGTGGAGAGGCCAAGGGAACCATCAATGAATCTGTCCGTGGTCTGGACCTCTATATCATGGTAGATGTTACCAACTACAGCATCACCTATTCTCTTTGTGGTCAGACGAACCACATGTCTCCGGACGACCATTACTCTGATCTGAAGCGTATCATCGCTGCTGTTGGAGGTAAGGCTAAGCACATCACCGTTATCATGCCTTTCCTCTATGAGAGCCGTCAGCACCGTCGTACCGCCCGTGAGTCTTTGGATTGTGCCATGGCTCTTCAGGAGCTGGTATCCATGGGTGTAGATAACATCATCACCTTTGATGCTCACGATCCCCGTGTTCAGAACGCTATCCCTCTCCACGGTTTCGAGACAGTTCAGCCTGCCTACCAGTTCATCAAGGGTATCTGCAAGAACGTAGACGATCTGAAGCTGGATAACGATCATCTGATGATCATCAGCCCGGATGAGGGTGGTACAGGACGTGCTGTTTATATGGCATCCGTTCTCGGTGTGGACATGGGTATGTTCTATAAGCGCCGTGACTACTCTAAGATCGTTGACGGACGTAACCCGATCGTAGCCCATGAGTTCTTAGGTTCCTCTGTTGAGGGTAAGGACGTTATCATCGTAGATGACATGATCTCTTCCGGAGAGTCTATGATCGATGTGGCACGAGAGCTTAAGAAGCGTAAGGCCGGCCGAATCTTCTGCGCAACCACCTTTGGCCTTTTCACCAACGGTCTTGCTGCCTTCGACAAGGCTGTAGAAGAAGGCCTGATCTTCAAGGTTCTTACCACTGATCTTGTATATCAGACACCGGAGCTTTTAGAGCGTGACTGGTACATCAACTGCGATATGAGCAAGTACATCGCTTACATCATCGATACCTTAAACCACGACTGCTCCATCAGTTCTCTTCTGGATCCATACGATCGTATTGAGAGCCTGGTAAGCAAGTATAAGAGCGAGCATTGATCTTCGTTTGATCTTCAAATAAAAGAGCTGTGAAACCTTTGTTTCACAGCTCTTTTTCTATCCTTATTCAACATCTTCAGGAATCACAGCGAAAACATTTCCGGAACTTTTGAACCGTTTTTCCGCCTCCTTGCGATTGATACTGCCAACGGCTCCTCCCGGTTTATACAACCGGATATAATCCGGTCCGTAGCCCACAATCACAGAGGTCTCCTTACCTTCTGTCACGTAGACAGGCGTCTTCTGTGACACAAAGGATAACACCTGATCCAGGGTCAGCCCCTCCAGCTTCAGGAGTTTCCCACTGTTTTCCGCCCAGCTGTATCCCGGGATCCTGGCAGTAGGAATATCCGATCCGAAGAGATCCTTCTCCTTGCGCCAGATATCTCTCTGCCGGTTATCCACCACCATTCCTTCCTGCTCATCAGCAATCTGAATAGCATTTACAGGGTCGGTACCGGAATACTCCACCCGATCTTCCACATAGGTAAAATATGCAGCCCGTACATCGGATACCGTCACATCGATGATATCACTTACATCCAGAAGCGATAATCGTCCGCTTCGGTAGGAAAGAGATGTGATACTCTGATCCTCCGGCAGAGGCTGCATGGTCAACGTAGTAATCCTGCCCTTGCCGGAAGAGGTGGCACTTCCCTCTGTTACCGTCTGGTTGGTGGCTCCGGCAGCATTCAGGATGGTATCTCCGGTGGTCTGCTTGTAACTGCCTCCCACCCGCTTTGCCCGGGTAAGCTCCAGGGCATTATTGGATTCTGTCACACCTGTGATATAGATATTCTTCTTATGGTATAGCTTTATATTTTTCACATGACCACTGTCGAGGCCCACAATATTTAGCTTGTACATGGGCTGGACACTGCTACCCTCCTCCAGGGCAGACAGATCCTTATCCTTCATGGTACCGTAGCAAAGAGTCTCCTTCAAGAAGGCCAGGGAGCGAAGCTTTTCCCCCTTCTTAGCACGAATGGTCATCCGGCTCTCATCATTGAGATCCAACACATGGATGACAGGGGAGGGGGCATCCTGATCCGTCCAGGCAATGTATCGGCCGGAGGCGGACACAGCATACTGACTGTCCGCCAGAGACTTCATCAGCTCGGTGGAATTATCGGATTCCAGATCCAGAGACAACAGGGTACCGTCCAGCATCAGGTAAAAATGACCGCCGGCGGTACGATACATCAGATCCTGAAAACTTGCATCCAGGATCTGGTATGGCTGGGTGGTATTGAGGAAGGCCTCTTCTGTCGCAAGATTGGTGGAACTGTCATAGTGATAAAGGTCCACACCACACTTTCCCTCGTGTCTTCCGCTGTTCATATATCCATAGACCACAAAATCCATGGTACCGCTTTCATCGATATTCAGGATACGGATACCGTGATGGGAATTGGCGGCCCGAATCTCTGTCCGGTCCTCCCCTAAGAAGGAGAACACGCAGGTCACCGTCTTCCTGGTCTGGTTGTATTCATACAGACTTCCTCCAAGGGTAAAAGCAACCACACTTCCGGTCTCATTGGACACAGGAGAAACGCTTCTGGAATTGATTCCGAGCTTTAAGATATTGTCCGAAGCCGTAATATCCTTATTGGAGGGGATCAGATCCATGGTCCTGTTGTAATTGAGTAGGAACATTCGAGAGCTCCCGTAGCGGATCTTAAAGCTCTCAAGAACCTGATAGACACTGTCCTTCTGCCGAATATCGTAATACAGATTCACAGAAGTATAGCTGGAGGTGATATCCTTGACCTCCATAACAGGATCCGTTGCAGCATCCACTGCAAATCCCTGATATCCCACCTGATTTAAGGTGGAATTAATGGTCACTCTACTGTAATCCTCCGAAGAAGCCTCCTCCTTCGGCTCGAGATAACTTCCCAACTCCGTGTATTTACTGTTCAACGTCTTGTCATGAAAGTCCTTGGCAAAAGCCAGACACTCCCTGGCATGGGCATCCTTTGGCATGATGACTCTGGTATAGAAGTTCAGCTCTCCCTGATTGGTCTTCATCTTAAGGACCAGTAGATACTGCTGCCCGGGATCGATGAGATTGGTAAGAGCCGGCGTCACCTGTGCCAGCCCCTTCTCCTCCTTGATCCCGGAGATCTTATCCTCAGCAATCTTACGGCTGGTATCTACAGAACGGACCTCATAGGACAGAGACTTTACCTGATTACCATAAGTGGTAATGGTCATGGGAAGGTTTCTGTCCTGCTCTAAGGGAACAAGAGAATCCCGCATATAAGCCGCATCCATATTCTCCTTATATGCCTTCAGACAAAGCTGCTTCTGCCCGTAGGTGGTAACTGAAATGGTTGGCAGGGTGGGACCGGACATCTTCGCGATCTTCGGACTCTTATGATAATTTAATGTCAGATAAAAAAGAACCAGTGCCAGCAAAAAGATCAGGATCAGAACCAGTATCCTTTGCTTGACTGCTTTTGAAACACCGGTTGTTCGAAAGGATAATTGCATATTCTACCTCTATAATAAAAACATACGACAGGCGGTCGCCACCACCAAAAGCGCAAGACCACCCCAGGCTATCTTGGTAAGACTTTCCTTATGGAACAGTCGGCAGCCAAGAATGGTAACAAGGATCCAAAGGGCATAGATAAATTTCACAGCCGACGGGTAGGGAGCTGCCGTCGCCATGGACGCGCATACCGGACCGTAATGCAGACAGATGGCCGCCAGAACACCGAAAAGCACATGATATACCGTCACCTTCTTCAGATCCCCGTGCTTTAACAGGAAGGAAGCCATACAGGAAACGATACACAAAATCATCAGGATCCCGCAGTGGATAATGGAATCTCTCCCCCCCACCGGATACCGCTTCGTCCCCTCCAGAACCAGGGCATAGACCACAGGGCCTGTTACGGTCGGCAGCCACCAGATCTTATTCTTATGTTCTCTTCCAAATCCCATCAGAAGGATTCCCAGGGCAAAGACCGACCACATGATAAGCCGAGGAACATCCGGGATACTTCGCTTTATAATAAGTGCGATCACCAGACGGATCACCGGAACCATAAGGGCAAAGGGTGCCACAGCAACACAGTCTGTCATCTGCAGTCCCAGATAAAATGTAATCCAGGCCACCGCCAGAAGAACACCATAGATGATCATAAGAAGCCATTGATGGGATGAAAACCGGACGATACTGTGCCAAAATCCCCGAAAGTCTAAGGTGGTAAACCTTAGCACCAGCATAGTCACTCCGGCGATCAATACCGACTGAGGGGCAGAGAGTCCCTGCAGGCTGATCTTTGCAAAAACAAATGCAAGACCGGACAGTAAAAGGGCCAGCGCCAGGTACCCCAGCCAGCTGAAATGTATGGTAAGTAGCATATCCATCGCCTTTCTCGTTCTTGAAACCTCAACGTTCCTATTATATAATAGGAAATCGTTGGAAGCAAACGTGCAATACGTAGGGGGGGTAAGACCCAGAAACGTAATTTAGGAGGCTTCATTTTGAAATTAATACAAAAAGCGAAGACATTCGCCAAAAAGATCTTTTCTTTTGCCCGTGTGCAAAAGGAAGTATTAGACCTTGAGAAAAGGTCACGCACTCACAAATCCAAAAAACCCAAGAAAAAGAACCGCCAGCCCCAGTGGATGAAGCGCATGAACACTTTTCTTAACAAGTACGCTGTATTTTTCCACATTCCTCTTTCTATGGCGCTCTGTTTTCTGATTGAGCTGTTGAGCCGTCACTCTTTTTTCTCAGCCGTCGGCTTTATCACCTCAGAACCGGGAGCTTTTATCTATAACTCCTTTATCATTTTCACATTCCTATCTCTGGTTTTCCTCACAGCCCGACAGACCTTCCTTCGAATGGTCATCCTTGCACTTGTGGTTACCATGGGAATTATAAACAGTATCATACTGGTCAATCGAGTGACCCCCTTCGGTTTTACAGACATCAGTATGATTGGCGATCTTCTGACCATGCAGAATACCAAGTATTTCACAGCCGGACAGGCCATGATCTGTATTGTCGCCTTTGCAATCTATGCTACCCTGATGGTGATTCTCTTCCTGAAGGGTAAGAAACAAAAGCATAAAATAAAAAAAGGTTTTCGTTTTGCACTTGTTGCCGCCTGCTTCCTTTCCCTTGCGCCGGTTACGGCAACCTTCCAGTCCACCGGCATCCTGGCTACCTACTTCGGTAATCTGGCTCAGGGTTACCTGGACTACGGATACCTCTATGGCTTCTCCATGTCCATGCTGGGTCGTGGAATGACCGAACCCAAGGGATATTCCCAGCAAACGGTTGCTTCCATCCTGAAGGACACTCAGAAGGGTGACTCCACCATTTCAGGCAAGAAACCAAATATCATCGTGGTACTCTTAGAGTCCTGCTTTGATGTTTCCGAGTTCCCTGACCTGAAGACCAATAAGGATCCTATGCCTTACTTTCACGAACTGGAAAAAAAGTATTCCACCGGTCATCTGACGGTTCCTGTGGTGGGAGCCGGAACCTGTAACACCGAGTTTGAGGTGCTCACAGGTATGAGCTGTCAGTTCTTTGGTCCGGGTGAATATCCTCAGAAGACCATTCTGAAGAAGAGAGACTGTGAGTCCACAGCAGACGTGATCAAGAAGTTAAACTACGGTGCCCATGTGGTACATAATAACGGCGGTAACTTCTACAGCCGTGCCAACGCCTTCTCTCAGATGGGTTTTGACACCTTCACCAGCAAGGAGCTTTTGGATATTACCGATTACACACCGCTGAACACCTGGCCTACGGATGATATCCTGGTAGGAGCCACCAAGGATGCATTAGACTCCACACCCACACCGGATTATATCTATACCATTACCGTCGGAACTCATGGAGATTATCCCACAGAGAAGGTCATAGAGAATCCCAAGATCAAGTGTTCCAGCAAGACCCTGGATGAAAGTCATCTGAATCGGTGGGAATACTACTGTAATATGATCAACAACATGGATCGTTTCATCCGGGAATATACACAGATGCTGGATAAGCGCGGAGAACCCACACTGCTGATTATGTTCGGAGACCACCTGCCAACCATGGGACTTACCAATTCCGATGTAAAGACCCATGATATCTTTAAGACCAAGTATATCACCTGGAACAACTTCGGCATGGCCAAGCAGGATCAGGACCTCACATCCTACCAGCTGGTCAGCGAGTATTTCGACCGATTGGGTATCCACGGTGGCACCATCGTAGACTATAACCAGTCTATGACGGAACGGCAGATGAATCCCAAGTCCAAGGAGTACCTGAACAAGCTGGAGACCCTGCAGTACGATCTGCTCTACGGTGACCGGTATGCTTACCATGGAGTTGACCTCTACCCGGCATCCGATCTGACTATGGGCATTCGCGATGTCGTCATCGACAGAGCCTACCTCTACAACGGACGGGTCCATATCTATGGCGAGAACTTTACTCCCTGGAGTAAAGTCTATGTCAATGGAGACAAGGTCAATACCACCTACGAAAGCGGTCAGGTTCTCACCATTAATGCGGATCAGATTGAGAACGGAGATTCTCTGGTGGTAAGCCAGCTAGGGTCCAACAACACCGTCTTCCGTAGCTCCAACAAGTATATCTTTGATGATCCAAACTACGACAGTGCCGTTGACGAACCGGAGAACCCGGAAACAGAGGGTGACGAATCCGAGCAGCGACCCAATGAATAATAAAACTTCATAAAGCACAAAAAGGCGTGTGAACATCCGGTTCACACGCCTTTTTCTTATGAATTATTCCTCGCGCTTACGCTTCCGGGCAACCATAGCCATTTTCCTACGATCACCATTTAAGATAATGAAAAGTCCTCCGAACAATAGTCCCCCGCATAGGATAAATCTCGGATCGATATCTCCGTCTGCTGTCTTTGGTGTAGCGTCCTTACCACCCCGGGTATAACCTCTACCACCGCTGGTGGAACTGTTTCCGCCGCTTACCCTTCCTCCGGAAGAGTCGCCTAAGGCGCCGTTTCCACCGCCGTTTTTATTGTTCTTACCGCTCTTACTACTCTTATTGCTGTTATTCTTACTGCTGTTGTTCTTATTCTTATTGGAGCTCTTATTCCCGCTGTCATCAGAATCATCGGAATCGTCAGAATCATCCGGATCCTCCGG
>CADCQT010000216.1 GCA_902803645.1 uncultured Lachnospiraceae bacterium
CACCTTCTGCTACCGACTTAGCCAGATCCGTTGCTTTTGCCACAGTCTTCGACCCATCCACTCTTTCCGCTGCTTCGGATGCCTCCTCCAAAGTGCTTTCATCCACCGGATATCCAAGGGAGGAGATCATCTCCCAATCCATCTTTTCATCCCGGTAAAAATATTCCTTATCCTTCTCACCGATGGGACGAAGAACACGGCAGGGGTTGCCTACCGCCACCACATCCGCCGGAATATCCTTTGTCACAACGGCTCCGGCTCCGATCACCGTATTATCCCCGATATTCACTCCGGGACAGATAACGGCTCCGGCTCCGATCCAGACATTGCTGCCGATACGGATCGACTTGTTAAACTGCCAGGCCTTATCCCTTGGCTTCGGATAGACGGGATGTCCCGCTGTTGCCAGAGTCACATGGGGACCAAACAAAACATTATCCCCCACATAAATTTCTCCGTCATCCACCAGGGTCAATCCGAAATTGGCATAGACACGGTCACCAAAATGTACATGGCTTCCACCCCAGTTACAATAAACCGGCGGCTCGACGTAACATCCTTCTCCGCAAGCTGCAAACATCTCTTTTAGAAGCTTTTGCCTCTTCTCCTGCTCCTGTGGCCTGGTCAGATTGTAGTCATACATCTTCTCCATCGTCTCAAGCTGTTCATCCACGATCTCACGATCCCCCGGATCGTATACCAGACCCGCTTCCATTGCTTCTCTATTGGTCATCACGTCTACCTCCTTTTCGTCCATTCTTGTAAGCCTTCATGATTTTACCTGTCCATTTGGCTTCCCCCGTCAAAGATTTACCTTACTATTTTACCACAAATAACCACTTTTTCAAAAATGTCCTTTATTTCAACCCCGACTATGATCTCGCATAAGATTTATATAATTTTTCTATCTATAAGAAAAAGCACGGGAGACCCGGAAGAACCGGATTCCCGCGCTTTTTACTCTGTTTACGGAATTTTAGGCTTGGCATCGCCTATATATTGTAGAATGTCCTCCGGTGATCCGAAGAACCTTTTACCGAAATTATGCCTCAGTTTCAGGCACCTGGTCCATGAGCTCCAAGGAGTGCTCCTCGTTCATCATGTCACACATATCCAGGAAAACATCCAGCGGAACATTGTTCAGCTGCTTGTTGGATCCGCGAAGGTTGATGGAAACGGTGCGTTCAGAAACCTCCTTGTCTCCAAGTACCAGGATGTATGGATCCTTGTAGTTCTTGAAGCCCTTGATCTTTTCCTTCATGTTCTTTTCTGTAAAATCAGCCTCGGCACGAACACCGTTCTTACGAAGCATACCAAGGATCTCCTTCGCATAGGCATTGTGCTCCTCACGGATCGGAACGATGCCGACCTGGTACGGGCTAAGCCAGAATGGGAAAGCTCCCTTGAAGTTCTCTGTGATGATTCCGATGAAACGCTCCATAGATCCGAAGATTGCTCTGTGGATCATAACCGGACGCTTCTGGGAACTGTCTGCTGCTGTGTACTTCATATCGAAGTTCAGAGGAAGCTGGAAGTCAAGCTGGATGGTTCCCATCTGCCACTCACGTCCCAGTGCATCCTTCATCTTCAGATCGATCTTAGGTCCGTAGAAAGCTCCATCACCTTCGTTGATCTCATATCCGTCCTCGCCGTACTTGGCATCAAGGATCGCCTTCAGATCAGCCTCAGCCTGGTTCCAAACCTCAAGATCTCCCATGTAGTCATCCGGACGTGTGGAAAGCTCTGCCTCGTATGTAAGTCCGAAAGTTCCATAGATCTCTCCTGCGATATCCATGATATCACCGATCTCAGAAGCGATCTGATCCTCTGTTACAAGGATATGTGCATCATCCTGACGGAACTGCTGTACACGGAAAAGACCGTTTAACTCACCGGACTTCTCTTTTCTGTGAATAACATCCACCTGGTTGATTCGGAAAGGAAGCTCTCTGTAAGAACGTGCCTGGTTCATAAATACCTTAATGGCATTCGGGCAGTTCATTGGCTTTAATGCGTATGTCTCCTTATCCTCATCTCCCGGTACGATGAACATACCGTCCTGGTAGTGATCCCAGTGTCCGGATGTCTCCCAGAGGATCTTCTTGGAAATAACAGGTCCGGAAATCTCATTATAACCATGCTCCTCATGGATGCTTCTCCAGTATGCAAGAAGTGCATTGAAAAGCTTCCATCCTCTCGGCAGCCAGTATGGCATTCCGGGTGCTGTCTCATCGAACATGAACAGATCCTGCTGTGGTCCGATCTTCTTATGATCTCTCTCTTTTGCCTCGCGGATCAGTGCCTTATGCTCCTTCAGCTGCTTCTTATCAGGGAATGCATATGCATAGACACGAACCAGTGTGTCGTTCTTCTCGTCGCCTCTCCAGTATGCACCGGATGCGCTGCGGATCTCAAATGCTGCGTTCATCAGCTCCTGAGAATTGTCAACGTGTGGTCCACGACAAAGGTCCACATAATCGTCACCTGTATAGTAAACAGTAATGGTCTCGTCCTCCGGAAGATCCACGATCAGCTCTGTCTTATACTTCTGATCCTTGAACATCTCCAGGGCCTCTGCCTTGGATACTTCCTTGCGTGTCCAGTCTTCTCTTCTCTTGATGATCTCACGCATCTTGTCGTCGATCTTCTTGAAATCATCCTCGGTTACACGTGCTCCCTCCGGCAGAAGAAAATCATAGTAAAAACCATCTGCGATCTGTGGTCCGATGGCATACTGTACTTCCTTACCGTAGAGCTCAATCATTGCCTTTGCAAGAATGTGTGACAGTGAGTGACGATAAACCTCTAAAAACTGTTCCTTATCCATTGTTACTTCCTTTCTCGCCCGAAGAGGGCTGAACCTGTGACCGGTACAGGGGATCTTCTGTATAATCGGACGGATCTGCCGGCTCACCTGCCGACCCCGAAACATTACTACAAAAAAATCCCCTGCACCACCTGTGTGATGCAAGGGACGAAGAATCAAAATAATTCAGCGCGGTTCCACCCTAGCTTGCCGAAAAAACTTCCGGCCACTTACTTATGATGATAACGGAATCACCGTGCCCGATTAAGGGCCTCTCCGAGATGGTGTTCACATAGCTTCCTGACAGAATACTTCCAGCAAATGTATCCCTCTCTTGGACCACCCACTATGCTACTGTTCTCTTCAACGATTTAATATGAAATTCATGTCACATTGTATACCAGGAATATGGAAAAGTAAAGGGGAAGTTTTTGGTCTTGATAGAATTCTGCTTTCCATGTATAATAAAACAAATGTTCGTGAAGTATTTGAACAGAATGTTGACCTCATAGTTATCAAAGAAAGGAGCGCAGAATGATCTATGGTACCTTCGGTGGCCACCGCTGCCACAGGGGCGAACCGGTTATTTTTCATGTGGATGTGAATTCTGCCTTTCTTTCCTGGAGTGCCGTTAAGAGGCTGGAGGAAGACCCCGGCTCCATTGATCTAAGGGAAGTTCCCTCCATTATAGGTGGAAGGGAAGGCAGCCGGCGGGGTGTGGTCACCGCCAAGTCTATCCCTGCCAAGGCCTATGGAATCGTAACCGGAGAACCGGTTATGAAGGCTCTCGAGAAATGCCCGAACCTCGTAATAGCAAGAGGCGACTTCACCTGGTATCGGCAGTGTTCAAGGAACGTCATGGATATCCTGCGCTCCTACGCACCTACCCTCCAACAGGTCTCCATCGACGAGGCCTACCTGGATCTGTCAGGAACAGAGGATATATACGAAGAGCTGTCCACTTCTTTGCTTCCTTTCCCATACTGTGTGGCCATGGCCATCAAGGAGGAAGTGAAAAGCTCCCTTGGTTTCACAGTGAATGTGGGGATCTCCACCAACAAGCTTTTGGCGAAGATGGCATCTGATATGAAGAAACCGGATCGAATCCACACCTTATATCCAGAGGAGATTCCTGAGAAGATGTGGCCTCTTCCCATGGGGGAACTTCACGGATGCGGCAAGGCTCTCACCGAACAGCTTCGCCGTCTGGGGATCCGCACTATTGGAGAAGCCGCTAACACCAGGCTTCCCATCCTGATCAATGCTTTGGGTGAGAAGACCGGTACCTACATCTGGCAGGGAGCTAACGGCATCAGCCATTCCACAGTGAAATCCTATCATGAAGAGGCCAAGAGTTATTCCAACGAAACCACAGTTTCCGAAGATATCACAGAGTCCAACTACGAAAAGCGGATGCCTGCCATCCTCATGGCACTTTCTGACTCCGTCGCCAGAAGGCTTCGCAAGGATGCAGTCTTTGGCAAGACCATCACATTCCAGGTCAAGACCAATGACTTCAAACGTCATTCCCGGCAGATCTCCCTGTCTGACTCCACCCGGGACGCTTCCGTTATCTATGCCACCGCCACCCGCCTAAGTGAGGAAGTTTTGTTCGGTCCCACAGGTCTGTTTACCCGGGGATTTGGTGTACGGCTGGTGGGAGTTGGAGTCAGCGGAATCGACCATGGCCA
>CADCQT010000217.1 GCA_902803645.1 uncultured Lachnospiraceae bacterium
ATCTAACATGTGCAGAACTATCAAGTATTTCGCTAAGTTCCTGAATAAGTAATTCAGAAAATTTAGACCTTCAAGGGGTCCGGCTTTAGGGCCGGACCCTTTTTGTATCAAAAGTCATAGTAGGAGGAACAGTATGGGATTAAATAAGAAATCCGTTGATGACATTAATGTAAAGGGACTTCGTGTTCTCTGCCGTTGCGATTTCAATGTACCACTTGTAAATGGTAAGATCACAGACGAGAACCGTCTTGTTGCAGCTCTTCCAACCATCAAGAAGCTCATCGCTGATGGTGGTAAGGTTATTCTTTGCTCTCATTTAGGCAAGGTTAAGACAGAAGAGGATAAGAAGACTAAGACATTAGCTCCTGTAGCAGTTCGTCTTTCCGAGCTTCTCGGACAGGAAGTTAAGTTCGCTGCAGATGCTGAGGTTGTTGGAGCCAATGCAAGAGCAGCAGTAGAGGCTATGCAGGATGGAGACGTTATTCTTCTTGAGAATACACGTTTCAGAGCTGAGGAGACTAAGAACGGAGAAGCTTTTTCTAAGGATCTTGCTTCTATCGCTGATGCTTTCGTTAACGATGCTTTCGGAACAGCACACCGTGCACACTGCTCTAATGTAGGTGTTGCAGAGTGCCTGCGTGCAGAGGGTAAGCCGGCTGTTGTTGGTTACCTTATGCAGAAGGAGATCGACTTCCTCGGTAAGGCTGTAGAAGAGCCTGTACGTCCTTTCGTTGCCATCCTTGGTGGTGCTAAGGTTGCAGATAAGCTTAACGTAGTAGAAAACCTCCTTGATAAGTGCGATACTCTTATCATCGGTGGTGGTATGGCTTACACCTTCGTTAAGGCACAGGGTTATAATGTTGGTAACTCTCTTCTCGATGAGTCTAAGGTTGAGTACTGTAAGGAAATGATGGAGAAGGCAGAGAAGCTTGGTAAGAAGATCCTTCTTCCTGTTGACTCTGTAACCATCGCTCATTTCCCGGATCCAATCGACGCTCCAATCGAGGATGCTACAACTGTTGATATCAAGGAGATCCCGGATGACCGCGAGGCTTGTGATATCGGACCTGCTTCTGCTGAGCTTTTCGCTGAGGCTGTTAAGGCTGCTAAGACTGTTGTATGGAACGGACCAATGGGTCTTTTCGAGAATCCTACACTTGCAGTAGGTACTAAGACAGTTGCTGAGGCTCTTGCACAGACAGATGCTACAACCATCATCGGTGGTGGTGATTCTGCAGCTGCTGTTAACCAGATGGGTCTTGGTGATAAGATGAGCCACATTTCTACCGGTGGCGGTGCTTCCCTTGAATTCCTTGAGGGTAAGAAGCTTCCTGGTATTGAGGCTGCAGACGAGAAGTAATAGAAGGAGATCATTATGTCAAGAAGAAGAATTATTGCCGGTAACTGGAAGATGAATATGGTTCCAAGTGAGGCAGTTAAGTTAGTTGAGACTTTAAAGCCACTGGTTAACAATGAGGATGTAGATGTTGTTTACTGTGTACCTGCTATCGACATCGTTCCTGTTGTAGAGGCTGTTAAGGGCACAAACGTAGCAGTTGGTGCTGAGAACTTCTACACAGAGGATAAGGGTGCTTTCACAGGTGAGATTTCTGCTCCGATGCTTGTTGATGCAGGTGTTAAGTACGTTATCATGGGTCACTCTGAGAGAAGAGATATCTTCGGTGAGGATGATATCATGATCAACGCTAAGGTTAAGAAGGCATTTGCTGCAGGCCTTTCTCCAATCCTTTGCTGTGGAGAGTCTCTTGCTCTTCGTAAGGCAGGCACTTACAAGGAGTGGATCGAGAGACAGATCACTTGGGATCTTTCCGGTGTAACAGCTGATCAGGTTAAGAACCTTGTTATCGCTTACGAGCCAATCTGGGCTATCGGTACAGGTGAGACAGCTACAGCTGATCAGGCAGAAGAGGTTTGCGGATTCATCCGTGAGCTCATTGCTAAGCTTTACGATGATGCAACAGCAGAGGCTGTTCGTATCCAGTACGGCGGATCTATGAATGCAGGTAATGCTGCTGAGCTTTTAAGCAAGCCAAACATCGATGGAGGACTCATCGGTGGTGCTTCTCTTAAGCCTGACTTCGGTCAGATCGTAAATGCCTAATCGCTTTTACGTTCCGATATAGATCTTTAATGCCTTGACAGGGGAGGTATTTGTAACACAAGATCAAAGGGTCTTTTCTGGTATGCGTCGCCAGAAAGGACCCTTATATTTTTTTACGGAAGCAAAGTAATATTTTTCTTTACAACGGTTACCAATCGTAGTAATATAGTTCCGTGTTATTGATAAAGTTCGTCTCATTAGGAGGAGACAATAGGATTAATAGAAACTGGACAAGGGAGTCTTGAGGCGGCTTCACCCCTAACACGGGTGAAGCCTTGCTGATAGACTCCCTTTTACTGTTTCAAACTGATTAAGGGAGGATGTCTATGGCGATTTACACGAAGGAAGAGGCTTTGGAGTATATTGAAGAGAACGATGTTCGCTTTATCCGACTGGCCTTTTCTGATCTCTTTGGTAATCATAAGAACATTTCGATTCAGCCGGATATGTTAGAAGAGGCCTTTGATGAGGGGATCGGCTTTGATGCATTCCGTGTCAGCGGATACGATGATCCGGTATTAAGAGATCTGTTCCTGGTTCCGGATCCGAGAACTTTATCCATTCTCCCATGGAGACCGCAGAGCGGCGGGGTGGTACGTTTCTACTGTGATGTGGTGGATCAGAACGGGAATCCCTTCCCCTATGATTCCAGGACCTTTCTGCGCTCAGCGATTAAGAAGTGTAAGAAGCTTGGATTCAACTGCAGGGTTGGACTTCGAAGTGAGTTCTATCTGTTCCGTAACGATGAGGAGGGACGTCCCACAAGAGAACCAATGGATCAGGGATCCTATTTTGATGTGGCTCCTCTGGATGCTGCTGAGAATATCCGTCGTGAGATCTGTCTGTCCCTTGCAGATATGGGAGTAGGCCCCAAGTCCAGTCATCACGAGGCAGGTCCGGGTCAGAACGAGATCGACTTTAAGTCAGCTAATGCCTTGGATTCTGCGGATCACTTTATGACCTACAAGAATGTGGTAAGTACCATGGCAGCCCGTAACGGCCTTAGCGCTTCCTTTGAGCCAAAGCCCTTGGAGGGGAAGCCGGGTAACGGCCTTCATCTTCGTATGGCTTTATACTCTGCGGCAGAGAATCTGACAGAGGATCGTCCTGAGATTGTTCGATCTTTCATGGCAGGGATCTATAACCGGATGCGGGATATTACGGTTTTTTTGAATACCCAGAAGGATTCCTATCTTCGTTTCGGTGAGAATGAGGCGCCCAAGTATATTACCTGGTCCTATGAGAACCAGTCCCGTCTGTTCCGTGTACCTATGGTCCATGGAAAACAGGAGGGATTCATCCTTCGTTCTCCGGATTCCATGATGAATCCCTACCTTGCATTTGCCATGGTCATCGAGGCCGGACTTATGGGTGTTGAGAATAAGGAAGAGCTTCCCCAGCCATTAGAGGCTGTGGCCGAGCATGAGGTGGAGAATGGAAAGCGTTATGATAAGCTGCCCCTTTCTCTGGCAGAGGCCATTGACTGTGCCAGAAGCTCAGAATTTTTGAATGGGGACGAGGATCGCCGCCGGATCGCAACCCATTTCCTGGATTTAATCGAAAAGGATGTACTGTAGTGATCGATTAAAGAAAGGAGGTGGCTTGGATGGAGAGAGGACTGATTATCAGTGATTCTCCCAAGGCTATGAAGTTCTTTGAGGACTTCCTTGGGGAATTTGGATTGACATCGATTCATCTGGCCGCTACACCCTCCGACGGACTTCGGGCTCTTTCGGATCTGTCGCCGGAAGTGGTGATCGTAAATGGCCCGATCAGAGGAGAGAGTGGAGCGGAACTGGCAGAAGAGATTGCAGCCAGCAACAGCTGTCAGGTAATTTTTTTCGTAAAAGCAGAGTATATGGATGATATGACCAGTCGGGTGGAGAAGTCAGGTATCATCTGTGTCAGTAAACCCATCAGTAAGAATATGTTCTGGGGAGCCCTCAGTTTTGCGGAAGCAGCGCAGAACCGTATTGCCATGGCGAACCGGACCATACAAAAGCTTCAGAAGAAGCTGGATGAGATGCGTCTTGTGTCCAAGGCCAAGAGTCTTTTGATGCAGGAGAAACAGATGACAGAACCCGAGGCGCATCATTACATAGAAAAAACTGCTATGGACCGGAGGGTTCCAAAAGGTCAGGTAGCAGAGGAAATTATAGATTTTTATCAGGATTAGTCAGGAAAGGAAGGAACTAATATGGCAAAGAATACAAAGTTTGTGTTCGTGACCGGAGGCGTAGTATCAGGACTTGGAAAGGGTATCACAGCAGCATCCCTTGGAAGACTTCTTAAGAACAGAGGTTACAAGGTTGCATCCCAGAAGCTGGATCCGTATATGAATGTTGATCCGGGTACTATGAGCCCTTATCAGCATGGTGAGGTCTTCGTAACAGACGATGGAGCGGAGACAGACCTTGATCTTGGTCATTACGAGAGATTTATCGATGAGAATCTGAACCAGTATTCCAATCTTACATCAGGTAAAGTCTACTGGAATGTCTTAAACCGTGAGCGTAAGGGTGAGTACTTAGGTGAGACAGTTCAGGTCATCCCACATATCACAGAGGAGATCAAGCACTTTATCTTCATGGGGGCAGAAAGCTCTGATGCAGATGTTTTGATCACAGAAATCGGTGGTACCATCGGTGATATCGAGTCTCAGCCTTTCCTGGAGGCTATCCGTCAGGTGGGCCTTGAGGTTGGAAGCGAGAACTGCCTCTATGTTCATGTAACCTTGGTTCCTTTCCTGGCAGGTAGCAATGAGCACAAGAGTAAACCGACCCAGCACTCTGTCAAGGAGCTTCGTTCCATCGGTATCAATCCGGATATTATTGTGGCCCGTGCCAATGAGCCTCTTGAGCAGAGCATCAAGGATAAGATCGCTCTTTTCTGTAATGTCAAGAAGGACTGCGTGATTGAGAACACTACCATGGCTTCCCTGTATGAGGCTCCACTGATGCTTCATGACAACGGCCTTGATATGGTTGTCTGCCGCGAGCTTGGACTTACGGATAAGGAAGTGGATCTTACCGAGTGGAAGAATCTTGTTTCCCGTATCCACCACCCGAAGAAGAAGACGACCATTGCTCTTGTTGGTAAATACGTTGCCCTTCATGATGCCTACCTTTCTGTTCGTGAGTCTCTATATCACGGTGGATATGAAAATGATGCAGCAGTGGAGGTTCTCTGGATTGATTCGGAGGAAATTACAGCGGATAATGCATCCGAGATCTTAAAGGATGCAGATGGTATTATTGTTCCGGGTGGATTCGGTGATCGTGGTATTGAAGGTAAGATTCAGGCCTGCCGTTATGCAAGAGAGAACGACGTGCCGTATTTTGGTATCTGTCTTGGTATGCAGAT
>CADCQT010000218.1 GCA_902803645.1 uncultured Lachnospiraceae bacterium
CAAAGCCTTTCGGTGTCCTACAGTCGCCAAAGTCTCCCTTGCAAGCAAGCTTGCAGATGAGACCTTGGCTCGTTGTTATAACAAAAAAGATCGGTACCCATAGCTTGAGGTACCGATCTTTTTTATTAACTTGCTTTTTTCATAAAGAGACTGTAACTGGTCTTATAATCGAAGGTATCCACACCTTCTTTTTTCTTTAAAAAGCCTACCACCAGATAGGTCAAGGGTGTACACACTGCTTCAAAGATGACCTTGAACAGATACTGGCAGAGGATCATGGTCACCAGCTGCTTTGCCGGCATCGTCCCTGCAAAGGAGATGGTCACAAAGAGGAAGGAGTCAAAGGCTTCTCCCACAATGGTGGATCCGATGGTCCGCATCCAGAGCTTTTCGCCCTTTGTTGCCACCTTCATTTTAGAAAGCACCATGGAATTGGAAAACTCACCGAAGAGGTAGCCTGCCAGGGATGCAACAAAGACCCTTGGTGTGGTTCCAAGTACCGTTGCAAAGGCCTGCTGATTCCCCCAAAATCCAGGATGGGGAAGAACGATGGTCAGCATATACATGGCCACTGCAAAAAAGCTACAGAAGAATCCCATCCAGATAATAAGACGGGCTCTTGCAAATCCGTATACCTCGGTAAATACATCTCCAAAGATATAAGTAACAGGGAAGAGGACCACTGCCGCCGGAAGGGTAATCTGATCCGTCACCGCCCACATCTTTCCTGCGATGAGATTTGAGATCAGAAGACAGGTGACATAGGCCATAGCGATGATCACAAACAGTCCTGTGTATGTGTTTTTCTTTTCCTTCATTTTATTCTCCTTATCGGTTGTCTACCTTCTCCGGATACAGATCGTGGTGGATCAGACGGTCATAGGCCACCTCTTCCCACTTTGTTCCGGGCTTACCATAGTTACAGTAGGGGTCAATGGAGATACCCCCTCTTGGGGTGAACTTTCCCCAGACCTCAATGTACTTAGGATCCATCAGGGCGATAAGATCCTTCATGATCTTATTGACACAATCCTCATGGAAATCCCCGTGATTGCGGAAGGAGAACAGATACAGCTTCAGACTTTTTGACTCCACCATCTTCACATCCGGTACGTAGGAAATATAGATGGTTGCAAAATCCGGCTGCCCTGTGATGGGACACAGACTGGTAAACTCCGGACAGTTGAATTTCACAAAGTAATCATTCCCGGGGTGCTTGTTATCAAAGGTCTCCAATACTCCCGGATTGTAATCCGCCGAATACTTTGTTCCCTGACTTCCCAGCTGGGTCAGCTGCCCCCGCTCCCTCTTTTCATTTTCCATACTTACCTCTTTTCTATACATAACAAAGAACAAAAAAAGAGTCCTGTGATAACAGGACTCTACATATCATCGTATCTTATGATTAGTCCTGGTTTTGTTTAAGGACAGGATGGTACAAACGAACTGTCCGCTGCCTGTGCAGCCATGCTAAAATAACCGATAAATAAAAACTTGTCAACCCTCTTCCACATGCTTCTCCTCATGGGCCTCATCTTCCTGATCTGCCTTCTCCTCTTCCCTCTCGGATCTCCTTGTCCACTTCCCCTGCTTCCAGTTCAGGAAAAGATCTCCTGCAAGAGCCGGAATCAAGAAGTACCACCCCACCAACAGGGCGAAGATGATCCAGCCCATCACAAGGAAGGTCAGTCCGAAACTGAAGTTATAGACCAGGCATAACACCGTCCCGGAACATACATCCTGGATCTGACTATGGAGAGGCCGTATCGCCTCTATAAAGGCTCTTCCCACCCCATAGGCTCCAAAGGGGATCCACTCTCCCTGTCCTACTGCCTTCAAAGAGAAACCCTCCTGAACGGAAGGATCTAATGCCTGCAGATAGGACACAAAGGAAAGCCCCATCAGACACACCAGTACAACCGTTGTGATCCTCAGGCGAAAAAATCCCAGAAAATCAAAAAACTTTCCAACGGTAAAATGAAAGATCAACAAAAGCAGGATCACCGCCACAAGATAAACTGCAATGATCCCCATCCCAAGCTGTTCCACGGCGCCAAAAAGAGCACCGTACAATACATTCTCCATCATAAGAATCCCCCATTCTTCTGTGGTCCTCTGTCCCCCTTACAGATGACCTTGCGATGCCGGTACAGAAGCTATTATACACAACTCTAAGAAACTTTTCCTCACTTTAATCGTTTCGAAAAAACTGCCTGAAAACAAAAAACCGCCTGAAACCGGAGTGTTCCCCAGTCCCAGACGGTCTTACTCTCATAAAATTTATGAGATGAAATCTTTTCTATTTACAGATGGTCTGCTTTACTTTTTATCTGTCTTAAGGCTCTTGGCTGCGCAGTATCTGCCGAACTGACGGGTGGTATTGTCCTTGTAGTTAAAGGAACGAACCTTAACCGTGATCTTGGCACCCTTCTTTACCTTAAGAACAACGGATGTAGATGTAATTCTCTTAACATAGGTCTTTTTGCCTACCTTGTAACTTACATCATAACCTACTGCATTCTCTGCTGCCGCAAAGCTTACCTTGACTCTTGCACCCTTGACATTGGAGATCTTAAGTCCCTTGACCATGGCAGGCTTATGGTTGATGACCTTCTCTTCCTTCTCTGTTACGACGATCGGAACGATCTTCTCTCCTGCTGCCTGCTTTGCTGTTTCCTCCGCCTTGACTGTAACAAGAACGGTTCCTGCAGATACAGCTGTTACCGTTCCATCCGCAGATACGGATGCAATGGTAGGATCAGAAGATACACAGGTGATCTTACCGGATGCTGTTGCACCAAGACTTCCTGTCTCCCCAACCTTCAGTGTCAGTACCGCTGCTGCCTTCAGATCTGAGACATCCTTCTCAGAAGAGTAGGTCAGAGGAATGTATACCTTATCCGCCGCCTTCTGTGTCTCTGCATGGCTTGGTGTAGATACCTCAACGTAGAGGTTACCGCTGTTCTTCTGGTTCACATAGGTCACTGCACCTGTGATGGCATTGATCTTCACATCGGAACCACTGTATGCCTTGTACTCCTTCTTTGCCTCATCATAGGTCACAAGAGCGAACTTCACTGCACTTCCGTGGGCTGTTGTGGCACTAACGGTTGCGATAGGGTTAGAAGGATTCAGGAAAACAGAGGTCATGCCTGTAGAGATACTCTCCTTGGCATACTTGTCTACCACCTTCACCGGAATCTCAAACTTAATGGTTCCGGTTGTCTTATCGCTGTTCTTGACGATAATCTCTAACTTGGAATCACCGGCCTTAACCGCTGTAAGTCTACCGTTCTTGCAGGTGAAGACGCTGTTGTCCTTGCCCTCTGTGATCACATAGGCATCCCCCACATTACTTGTAATGCTGATGGTATCCTCCTTCAGATCCTTGGTGGAGAGAAGTACAGAACCTGTTACCTTAGCACTGTCCTTACGTCCTGTTGCGATCACATCTCCGGAGCTGTTCTTAACGGTAACGGTTGTCAGTGCCTTGCTGGATACCACTACCTTAACAGTCTTGGTTGCTGCAGCTACTGTCTTCCCGGATGCTGTGGTAGCCTCTGCCTTGATGGTGATGGTGGCTGTCTCATCCTTAGGATTACCGTTGATCTTAACATTACCGCTGTTATCCACTACCACAAGATCCTTGTTGCTGGTATAGGTGACACCTGTTCCAAAGTCAGATGCAGCAGAGATACTTGCTGTCTTATTCTGATCATCTAAATAGATCTCTTCATCATAGAGTCCGTCGTTGTTTGCGTCCTCTACCAGAACTCCGTTGATCCGTGTGGTCAGTGTCTGTGCATTCTTGACTACAGTAACCGGAATGGTAATGCTCTTTGTTCCATTGGTGATGATGATCTCATCAGAGGAAGCTGCCTCTCCTGCCGTTACAGTGAAGGTTGCAGTCTCAGTTGCCCCGTTCTCGATCTTGCTTGTATGGATCTTATCCGTAGCATTGGAAGTATTCCCTGTGATCACAAGACTCCAGTCATTGCTATCAAAGTTCTTTGACTTCAGTGTGATCTCCTTCGACTTACTGCTTCCTGCTGTTCCAAGTACGATTCCCTGTGTTGCGTCCACGGCCTTCTTATCATCTCCCTCATAAGAAGCTGAAATGGACTGCACCTTGGCTCCAACTGCAACCTTGAAGTCCTCTGTGGTCTTCACATCACCGTTGACCAGAACCGTTACCGTCATAGTAACCGTTCCTTCCTTCTGTGCCTTTACTGTGAAGGTATCTGCCTTCTTAAGACCCTTTGCTGAAGCACGCTCTCCTGTCTTTGTAGCGGTACCGTTAATCTTAACAATATTTGCGATCTTCTCGTCCGAGGTCTTGACCGAAACGGTGGCACCGTCTGCATAATCTGTCAGAGATCCTACGGTATAGGTCTTCTCTTCCCCTGTTACGAGGCTAATATCATGTGCACTTACGATCTTTGCCTCTGCGTACGCAGCAACCGGTGTAACGGCAGTTGCAACCGGTGCAAAGCTCATAGCTGTTGTAGCCGCCATCGCAACAGCTATCATTCTTTTCAAATTCTTCATTATCTTTTCCTCCCAAACTTATTCAAGTCTCGCCCGCGGGACCTGGCACAGAATTTGCGTCAGCAAAGCTGACAATGTCCCTGTACTGATTCCTGCTCATCCTCCCGGAGCGTTTATCTTAGCCGGATTCCCTGACTAAGATAATTTGTCGCCTTGCAAAATATGTTGATCAACATTTTCCTTTGCATGTACAAGATACTACCTCTGGACTCTTAGTTCAACCTCATTTGTGGTGAAAATCTGCTTTTCTTTTATTTTCTCCCTGATTTTATAAAAAAATCCCCTTTTGGTTTCAAGAATTCTTTAAGAAAGGTTCAATATTTTTTCAATATATATTATAATTCTTAATGTTGGGGTTCCGAAGGAAGGTCCTTTGGAAATGTTTCAAACTTAGATGGGAGATTTTTATGAGAAAGACATTGAAAAGAGTCCTTGCTGCCGCTGCAACAGCTGCCATGGTACTCACCGCAACACCAATCGCAAGCCATACCGGCACACCTCTTCAAGTGGTTGCACTGGCTAAAAACGACGCTACCATTCACGTAGGTGGATCCATTAAGATCTATGTCAAGAACAGCTATGGCACGGTCTTAAGCTCCAGCCTCTACAGCGTATCCAACAAAAAAGTGGTCTCTGTCAAGAAGTCCGGCAAGTACTTTAAGGTCACCGGTAAGAAGGCAGGCTCTGCTGCTGTTACCCTGAGGCGCTCCGGTCGCAAGTACACCTTTAAGATCAAGGTCAAGAACGATTACGGAAGAAATGTATCCATCAGCACAGATCCAAGTCCGCTCCGGGACGGCACCTACCTTTGCAAGGTCAAGAACAAGAACAATTTCGCTGTCCGCGTCTGGGTGAAGGAAAAGGGCGGTGTGCTGGAAGACATCTATGTGGGTGCCAAGGCAAGCTTCTACCATGTACTCAAGCACTATCCCAAGTCCATCAAGGTAGAAAAAGACACCACCGTTTATGCCAACACTCCAAAGATCTCGGTTCATAATGTTCGTTACACTGAGGAGAGCGCCGGTGAGCTGATTATTACCTTTGATGCATCCTCTTCCACCACGAAGACCATCACCCGTACCGAGTATCTTTTCGTGGTAAAGTACTCTGACAATTCCTTTGATATTGTAAAGAGTGATTTCTATGAGAACCCGTACAGCGGTCTTGAGACAGGAATCCTAAATGTCGATGGAAGCAAGTCCATTGTAGGGGTATATCCTTTGGTCGGCGAGGTTCGCTGCTTCAAATAAGCAACAGATATAAGGCTATAAGAAAACCAGTCCTTTGGCGCATGCGTGCCGGGACTGGTTTTTCTTATGCGAAATCCTCCCTTGCAATTTCTTCCTTCAGCGTGTATCATGTCCATCTATGGAATTAAACGCGAACACCTACAGGGAATTATCCAAAGAGATTCCCGGGCTGGAGAATGAGATTCGACAGCTATATAAGAAACTGGATCAGATCACAGGATTAAAGGGAAGCCTGCTTCCCATAACCTTCGGCTACGAGACCGACGTCATTGGAAGCTTCACCCGTTCCTCTGTCCACAACGAAGACGACCAGGGACTGTTACACCACCGTCATACCACCTCAAGTGAGGTTGGATCCTGCTTTCACTTTTCCCTGCTTTTTCTGGGAAGCCGGGTTCCACAGCCCTTAAGTCCCCTGGACCGGCAGGATCTCTACAAGCACGAATACGCTCACTTTATGGAAGCGGTTATGGACATTCCGGAGAAATACCGGTTTCGACCGGGGCTTCATGGAAGCGCCTGGCAGTACTGCTGCTCCCTCATCGGAGCTGCTCCCACTCCCTACTTTGAGAAGGGAAAGGGAGAAAAGCGTTATGATTACGACAGACTCCTTAAGAGAGGCCCCAAGCCCCATCCTTCCTCCGCAGCTTTCCAGGCCCAGGCCAAACGGAAGAAGGAAAAGAACCGTACCATCAAATTCCGGGTCGGAGATTCCATCCGGCATCCAAAGTACAAGGACGGGGTGATTGAAGAGATCCTACAGACATCTTCCTCCGTTCGTCTCTCGGTTCGATTTGCGGATGGACTTCATACCTTAGATCAGACCTGGGTGATCCGGAATCAATTCGGTTTGAAAGTGTGACCTTTCTGTGACCCTTCCTGTGCTACTATACTCGTGGAAACACAAATGTGTTACTTTTTTACTCCCCTCACCGAAGATTGTAGTCCCCTCTGCAATCTTCCGTTAAAAAAGCCGATGAACTAACGTAAAGCGTTGGTCCATCGGCTTTTTAAATTTTTTCTTTCCACAGAAAAAGACACCCTGGCGGAGTTTGCCCCCCGCCGGGTGTCTTTTCCAAAAAAGTTATTCCCAGAAGATCCCTCGGATCATCCTTGTGTCTTCAACGTTCTTCCGCAGCCTCTGCATCCCGCTCTGCGTCGATCCTGGCTGCATATTCCCTGGCAGCACGCTCAACTGCCTCCCTGGCAGCAGCCTGCTTCCTGGCCTCCTCAGCCTCTCTTCTGGCCCGCTCCTTGGCATCCTTCTCCATCAGATCCTGAAGCTCCTCATTCAGCATCTGGGAGGCCTTAAGGGCAGATTCCTGATCATGAACAAACTTGATGAAGTTGGGAGTCGCTTCCTCAACGAAGCAACCATAGTAATACATTCCGATCCCCACCTCTTTCTTGTGGCGGATCTTACCGAATACCTTAACTGACTTCACCTTAAGCTCTGTCCAGACACCCTCTTTATAATTATCCTCGCAGATAACTCCAAACCCCTTCTCACTTACGTCAAAGAGTCTGGCCTGATATCCGTTCAGATAGCAGTTACTGTTCACCGGAAAACGCTGGAACTGTCGAACATACTTCTTTTCCTGATGTTCCTTCCTGCCGTAGGTCAGATAGATCTTCATCCCCTTGTAGTCCACCAGGAGGATCTTAACATTCGGGAAGACATCCCTCTCCCCGATATTAAGCGTCACATCCCCGTCTTCGAATAACACGATATTCCCATCCTCAAAGATGGGCGCCATGCCAACAATATCTCCCTGCATTACCAGAACTTTGGTGGTATACTCATGGACACTCTTCTCCCGCTTCCAAAGCACCCTTACCATTGTTCCCTCTTTAACGTCATCAGCTAACATATACACCATCTCATCTTTCCGTAGCAAAGGCTCGCAAAAAACCAAAGCCGGCCACAAGCATTATGTATTCTCCAATAGCGATATCGTAAGATAAGTCTCGCATCTAAGGATATTATATTACTCTGAAACAGGAAATTACAAGTAATGCTTAGGCATGGTCTCCACAAAGCTCCCAGATCGCATCTGCAAATACCTTCGCTGCAATCATAATATTATCAATGTCCATAAACTCATCCGCTCCATGCATATGAGTGTCAACATCCGGAAGGATGGCACCAAAGGCAACACCGTTCTTAAGCTCATGTACGTAAGTACCACCACCAATGGCAAGACACTCACCCTTAAGACCTGTCATTCTCTCATAAGAACCTAACAGGGTCTGTACAAAGTCGCTGTCTCCAGCAACCCGGTGTGGAGGGATCATACCCGGAGTATCGAATGCAAATCCTGCTGCCTCGATCTTCTCCTGTGCCACATCCTGACAGTTTTCCTTTGTACCCATAACCGGGACACGTGCATCAAAGGTAAACTCCATTCCCGTCGGATCCACATGATACAGATCTAAGGTACAGGTAAGATCATGGGACTCCTCATCACACATCTTGATACCGATACCGGATCCGTCTGTTACACCGTAGGGGAAAAGCTGTGGG
>CADCQT010000219.1 GCA_902803645.1 uncultured Lachnospiraceae bacterium
AGGCGCTCTAATTCTTCACTGTCATCCCGGGTCCTGTGAAGCTTCTCATAGTATCCTGTCATCTTATAGTATAACACCAGCATCAGCACTGTCATACCAAAGGACAAAACAAGGCCTCCCATCCGAAGCATCACCTGCTCTCTCCCCTGATATAGCAAATATAAGACAGTCAGCAGATAACCGACCCCCACACAAATCAGGTTTGCTCTTTTTTTCAATAACACCGATACTTCCAGGAACAAAAAAACGCAGATAGACATTGCAACCGTCCGGGTTGCAATGCCTTCTGCATTGATCAGTATTCCCAATGTAACTGCCGCCGTCAGACGGATCAGAACATCATACAGCATATAACTCCTTCTTCTTGAAAATGATCAGTCCGATCATGAAAAATCCCACACCGAACAGCACCTGGATCCCGAGGTAGGAGTAAAAGGTACTACTCATAACAGCATCCACCCCATGATCGTTGATATACTGGATTCCCTTGGCAAACCAGTACATGGGCAGGAAGTGAGATACCACAAGGACTTTTTGAGACATCACTTCCAACGGTACAAATATACCACATAAAAAACTCATACTCAGTACTGCGGTATTTGAGATCATACTGATAAGACTACTGTCTGTGGTAATAGAACTGATGGTGGTTGCAATTCCGATACCACATACCATGATTGCCACCTCATTTAAGATGTAGTAAGGGATCTTACCGTATTCAGGATCTCCAATTGAAGCCAGGAGAACAAAGGCAATGAGAAGTCCTGTCATAAGCACCGACACCACCAGCACCGCTCCGTAAAAGGCAATGTTACGCTTCCTGAAGCTTGTGCCGCTAACAGCGATCCGTCTCCGCACATCACTGTGACGGATATTTCCAAGGATGGTTCCGATCACTTCGGTCAGCAGCATCATAAGGGCATAGGAACTGAACCGAAAGATTCCGGACAGATAGGTGGACTCCCCGGTCTTCACCTCACTTAAGATCTCACTCTTCACATGAGAGGAGGCAAGGATGGCTTCACCGGCTCCCTTCACCGCCTCCTGTGTTGAATAGCCACTCTTCAAATATAACACAACATCCTGCAGATACAAACGGATTTTCTCTGTCATCAGATGACCGCAGATACTTTCTCCTCCGGAAAGGTACTCCGCCGCATCTTTTTTCCCAGCCTTGACCTCTTCTTCAAAATCCTCCGGAAGGATCAATACATAATCATAAATATCAAACCGAACATCATCATTCAGCTCTGTCAGATCCTCGGTATTGGGGGTAAGGACCTTATCGGTCTTCCGAAGGCTTTGGATCAGTCCCTTGCTTATGGTGGATCTGCTATGATCAATCACAGCCACTTCCATTCGCTCATCCTGGTAGGTCTCATTTTCCTTCTGTGCATTTCCTCTTGCAGAAAGAGATCCAAAGCAGGCAAAGACGATAAAATATACCAGTATGGTCATCCAATCCCTTTTGGCGATCTTAAGAATCGTTTTAAAGACTGTCATAGTTTCTCCTCCTCAAAATTGCAACACTCACCAGCAGCAGGGTCACTGTCAGGATGACCATACTGTACAGGTCCCGGTAAAAATTCTTTGTCAGTCCGTAGTTTCCCAGATTATACAAGCAGCCTGTCAGCATGGCAGCCGGATTGATTCGATTGATAACCGGTATATGACTCTCGATGATCTGCCGGATCTCCCCCCACATCAATCCACTCAGGAAAGAGGTCACCATGGATACTGCAAGAGAAAAGGCCATCTGCAGTCCTCTCTTTTTTACAAGTGCTCCGATAAAAACACCGATGGTAATGCCCATGGCTCCACCAACGGTGGTTACCATAAGGACCTGCCAGATGGGCACTCCAAAACTTAGATGAAGCCCATACTGAATGTAGAAAACCAATATCCCGTTAAAGATACCCTGCAACAACACGGTGGAGAGGATCCCTGCAAAAAGAGAGGTCATCTTATAGACCGGTGCGCTTTCAAATCGCTTTCCTCTCTCTGACATATTGGCGGAAATCCCGGAGAGCATGGTGGTTGCCAGCCAGCTTCCATAGAGGGAAGCCATTGCAATCAGGGAATAAAAATAGTTCATATAGACCGAGGTATACTTGTTGAATACATGTGGTCTTAAGAACTCCTGTCCTTTTTCCATGGTCTTCACGGCATCTGCGATCTTCTCCGGATGCTTTTTTCCAATGGTCTCTAAGACCCTCTTCTGATTCTCATATTCCTTCAGGATTTGATGCAGTGTTGTGGAGGTCACTCCATTTCGTCCTACCACAACAGAGATCTCCTCCCCCTTCTGGATATAGTACCCCTTGGTATCTCCGTCCCGAAGTGCCTTCTTCGCTTCCTCTTCATCCTTGTATTCACTCACCTTCAGAATCGGGTCCTTCCGATCCTTAGACAGTGCCGTAAGCACCTGATCGAAGGGCTGATCTGCCTCTTTGACATATCCTACAGGAATGGTGGTAAACTGCTCCGGGTCATCCTTAATGAGATTTCCGAATCCAAAGAAAAATGCTGTTGCCAGCCCCAGGGGAAAGATCAAATTCCAGGCCAGATGCCAGGGATTCCGCAGAAGCTCTTTGATCCGATATAGAAAAATATGACAAAACATCAGTCTCTCAGCTCCTTTCCGGTGATCTCCAGGAAGACATCATTTAAAGTAGGAAGTTCTGTTGTCACTCTTCCAAACGGAATGTTTTTCTCTTCAAAATATCCCATGATATGCAGAAGATTATGGGTTCCTCCATCACATCTTATGATAAGCTGCTCTCCCTCCTGCTTAACTTCATAGACATGGTTGATCTCCTTCAGATCTCTTATGATCTCATCTGTGCAGGTCACCAGATCCATGCGAATGGTCTCCCGGTTCTTAAGGGACGCCTTCAGCTGTGCTGTGGTTCCTTCTGCCACATTCCGTCCCCTGTCCATAATGATGATCCGTGAACACAGCTCCTCTACCTCCTCCATATAATGGGAGGTATAGATGATGGTAGCTCCCTGACGGTTCATCTCCCGGATTCCTTCGAGGATCGCATTCCGGCTCTGAGGATCTACCGCCACCGTCGGCTCATCAAAAATGATCAGCTTTGGCCGGTGCGCGATCCCGCAGGCGATATTCAGTCTTCGCAACAGTCCGCCGGACAGTTTCTTTGGATAATACTTACGATATTCTCCTAATCCTGTCATCTCGATGGCCTCTTCCACACACTGTTTTCTCTTCTTTTTATCCCGAATATATAGTCCGCAGAAAAAGTCGATGTTCTCTGCCACTGTCAGGGTATGGATCACTGCCACATTCTGTGGAACCACCCCGATCTGTCCCTTCAGATCATAGGCATCCGGGCGCATTGCTTTTCCAAAGACTGTGATATTTCCCTTATCATATTTCAAAAGGGACAAAAGACAGTTGATGGTGGTCGTCTTCCCTGATCCGTTGGGTCCAAGCAGCCCTAGGATCTCGCCCTGTCTTACCTCCATGGAAAAATGATCCACCGCCAGTTTCTCCCGATATCTCTTTACCAACTGATCGATCTTGACAATTTCGCTCTCCATAATCTTTTCCCGCTTTCTCTTTGTTTGCTATCCGACTTATTATCCTGTTGTTGCCGGTCGTCCTCTTGTTCTTACACTGATATCCTACGCCTTCTACTCCTTCTCTTGTAGTGTGCACTGTCATAAGGTGGTATGACAAATGTCATAAGATACATAAGCATCCTTACCATTTACATAAGATTGCGAAACCGTTATACTTTTCATAATGTATTAGATAAATCTATCTACTGAATGGAGGTAACCCGTGAAAATTGGTATTTTAGGTTATGGTAACTTGGGTCGAGGCGTTGAGGCTGCTGTTTTAGCCAATGACGATCAGGAGCTGGTTGGTGTTTTCTCCCGAAGAGACCCTTCCACAGTGAAGACTGCATCCGGATGCAAGGTCTTTTCTACTGCTGATCTTGAAAATATGACAGATGAAATTGATGTTCTGATTATCTGTGGCGGTTCTGCTACCGATCTTCCTGAGATGACACCTGCCTATGCAGACAAGTTCAATGTAATCGACAGCTTTGATACACACGCACGTATTCCGGAGCATTTTGCCAATGTAGATGCTGCTTCTAAAAAGGCCGGCAAGGTTGGCATCATCTCTTGCGGCTGGGATCCAGGAATGTTCTCTTTAGCCCGTGTATATGCATACTCTGTACTTCCGGGCGGCGAGGCTTATACCTTCTGGGGCAAGGGTGTTTCCCAGGGACACTCTGATGCGATCCGTCGTATCGAAGGCGTAAAGGACGCACGCCAGTACACCATTCCGGTTGAGTCCGCGCTGGAAGCTGTTCGAAGCGGTTCCAACCCTACCCTTAGCACAAGAGAAAAGCATACTCGTGAGTGCTGGGTTGTTGCTGAGGAAGGCGCTGATCTCGCTAAGATTGAGAATGAGATCAAGACCATGCCAAACTACTTCTCAGACTATGATACAACCGTTAACTTCATCTCAGAGGAAGAGCTTGCGAAGAACCACGCCGGTCTCCCACACGGTGGTAAGGTCATCTACACCGGTAAGAGTGGTCTTGAAAAGGAAAATACTCATGTAATCGAGTACAGCTTACAGCTTGATTCCAACCCGCAGTTTACAGGTTCTGTTCTTGCAGCCTGCGCCCGTGCTGCTTATCGCATGAACCAGGAGGGCATCTGCGGTGCCAAGACAATGCTTGACATTGCTCCTTCCTACCTCTCACCATTAAGCGGTGACGAGTTAAGAGCTCACTATCTGTAAGACAACCAGGGAATGCATACATGAAAGGATGTAACTGTTCAGCAGGCTGAAAAGTTACGAAAGGATTACTATGAGCAGCAAGAAACTATGGTTTGGCAGTGACTACCAGGAATTTGCACACGAGAAGATACTACAGCGGATGCTTGAAGTAAGCCGCACCCATCACAGTGGATACGGCCATGATGATATCACAGCTTCTGCTACGGACAAGATTCGAAAAGCTATTGCTAACGAAGAGGCCGATATTGTTTTTCTAACCGGCGGTACCCAGACCAACCAGACCATAATTGATACCATGTGTGCTCCTTATGAAGGGGTTATTGCTGCCGAAACCGGCCATGTCTCTGTTCATGAAGCCGGCGCCATCGAGTTCAGCGGCCATAAGGTTCTTACCCTCCCTTCCCACGAGGGTAAGATTCATGCCGACGAACTTTGCAGCTATATTGACACATTCTACGCCGACGCCAATCACGATCATATGGTGTTCCCGGGAATGGTCTATATTTCCCACCCTACCGAATACGGTACACTATACACAACAGAAGAATTAAAAAAGCTTCACGAAATCTGTGAAGCCCATAAAATTCCGCTTTTCCTTGATGGAGCAAGACTCGGCTATGCTTTAGCTGCTGCCAGAAACTCCGAAGAGAAGATTTACCCTTCTCTTCCGGAAATCGCCGCAAATTCCGATGTGTTCTATATCGGAGGAACCAAAGTCGGTGCTCTCTATGGAGAAGCCGTTGTTTTCACACAAAAGAATCAGCCAGCTCATTTCGAAACCCGGATCAAGCAGCACGGCGCCCTTCTCGCCAAGGGCTTCGCCTGTGCCCTCCAATTCGATGAGCTTTTTACAGACGATCTGTACCAGAAGATCAGTCAAAACGCCGTTACCTTTGCCATGAAAATCAAACAGGCTCTGATTCAGAAGGGGTACCGTCTTTATCTGGATTCCCCTACCAATCAGCAGTTCTTCATCGTACCAAATGATATGCTCGATGATTTATCTGCCGATGTTGTCTACGGCTATATGGAACGCTACGATGAAAATCATACCGTGATTCGCTTCTGCACCAGCTGGGCAACAACGAAAGAAGATGTGGATGCATTGCTTGCACAATTGCCTCCCATCCTTTCAGGCAACTCGTAACTTCTTGTCAAGACTCGCTCGCGAGTCTTGCGCGCCGGATTCGGGTCTGCTTCAGCAGATAAATTCCTGTCCGAATCCGTGCGCATCCTCGCGGAGCGTTTCCTACGCCGGAATTAATAAAATTTCATATTTCTTTGGTGGCGTAAACAGAGCAAACATTGTAGCAAACAAATACCCGAAGACCTCTATGCCAGTTGCAATCCATAAGATTTATATCATGAACAATAAAAATTATCTGTGCAACAGTATTAAGTTC
>CADCQT010000220.1 GCA_902803645.1 uncultured Lachnospiraceae bacterium
GGGACAGAAGATCGAGGATATCCAGAAGTATGATGTGGATATTTTTACCGTAGGTTCAGACTGGGTGGGTACCTTCGATTATTTGAATCAGTTCTGTAAGGTGGTATATCTGCCGAGGACACCGGACATATCCTCCACCGATC
This sequence comes from uncultured Lachnospiraceae bacterium, assembly GCA_902803645.1. Lineage (GTDB taxonomy): Bacteria > Bacillota > Clostridia > Lachnospirales > Lachnospiraceae > Weimeria. The sequence goes on from CADCQT010000220.1 coordinate 144, forward strand.
TAAGGACCAGGAAATACAAAGCGATCCGTATCGGAATCGTGGGTAGCGGAAGAATGGCCCCCAGGTTTGCCACGGAATCCAAATATGTCAGTGGGGCAGAGGTTACGGCAATCTACAATCCAGACCGGGTGTCCCTTCAGGATTTTGCCAACCGGCCGGATGAGGAGACCAGGAAGGGGCATCCCTACCGGGGATTTTTTATGGAATCGGAAAACTATGAGAAGTTTTTGGATGAGGTAGATGCAGTATATATTGCCTCTCCCAACGAGACCCATTACGAGTATGCCAAGAAGGCACTTCTGCGAGGGAAGCATGTCCTGTCGGAGAAGCCTTTGGCCTTTACCATGGTAAGAGCAGAGGAACTGTATGACCTGGCAGAGCGTAAGGGACTGGTTTTGATGGAGGGAGTTAAGGCCGCCTACTGCCCGGGATTTCAGCAGTTGATCAATGTGGCCAAAAGTGGTGTCATCGGAGAGATCCGGGATGTGGAAGCCAACTTTACCAGGCTGGCAAATATGGATTCAAGAGAGAGAAGCGATGCCATGTACGGAGGAGCTTTCCTGGAGTTTGGCCCCAGTGTTTTGGTGCCGGTGGTAAAGCTTCTTGGAACCGACTATGTGGATTATCATTTCCACAGCCTCTATGGAGAAGGGGGAGTGGATCTCTACGATAAACTGGATCTTTATTACCCTAATGCCATGGCCACCATGCGGACCGGAGTGGGAGTGAAGACCGAGGGACAGCTGGTGATCTCCGGAACCAAGGGGTATGTACTGGCCAGATCTCCCTGGTGGCTGACCCAGCATTTTGAGGTGCGTTATGAAGAGGAAGATGTGGTGGAGGTATACGATCCTCCTTTCCAGGGAGATGGACTGCGGTATGAGATCAGTGAATTTGTTCGTAAGATCTCAGGCCTGAGCCATAACGGCTATAAGCTGACGGCGGAGGAATCCATCTGGATGTCCAAGCTGGTGGAGAACTATATGGAATACAAGCAGAGCAAGGAGAGTGGCACATGAAAAAGGATGTTTATGTGGACCCTGATATTAAGAAGACCTATCGGGTCTTTCCGGGACAGAACCGTTACGATAAGATCCGTCTGGATATGAATGAGAATCCGGAGGGACTGCCCAAGTACTTTGTGGATGAGGTACTTCAGGAGATTACCCCCCAGTTTTTGTCTGTCTATCCGGAGCCGGACCGGTTCCTTCACAAGTATGCGGACTTTATCGGTGTGGACTTTGAGAATGTGGTGGCAACCAACGGATCCGATATGGCCATCCGGTATATTTTAGAGACCTTCGGAGAGAAGGGGAAGGATGTGGTGACGGTGACCCCCTCCTTTGAGATGTACTGGGTGAACTGTAGTATTTTAGGCTATAACCATGTGGCTGTACCCTATAATGAGGATATGACCATCGATATGGATGAGGTATTAGACGCTATTACCAGGGATACCCGGGTGGTGGTGCTCTTAAACCCCAATAACCCGGTGGGAAATGTCTACACAGAGGAAGAGGTTCAGTCTGTGATCGATGAGGCGGAGAAGGTGGGAGCTGTGGTGGTGATCGATGAGGCCTACCACTATTTTTATCCCAATACCTTCCTTCGCTATGCTTTAGAGCGGGATAATGTCATTATTCTCCGCACCTTCTCCAAGCTTCTTTCTCTGGCGGCCTGCCGTCTGGGGGTAGTCATCAGTAATCCGGATCTGATCCATTACATTAAGAACGCCAAGCTCACCTTTGACGCCAACAGTATTGCCCTGCTTTTTGCAGAGAGACTGATCGAGCGGCCCCAGATCATTGAGGGTCTGATCCAGACAGAGAGAGAAGGCAGAGACTATCTGATGCAGCAGCTGCAAAAGCGGGGATATGCCTGCCGGGACTGTCAGGGTAACTATGTACTGATGGAGCCAAAGACCGATCCCAAGGAGCTGGCAAAGCGTCTGGAAGAGAAGCACGGTGTGCTGATCCACACCTTCGGTAACGAACTTCTGAAAAAGTATCTTAGAATATCCACAGGCTCAAAGAATGCCATGGAGCTGTTTTTGGATGCACTGGACCAGGAAGATGTGTGATAAGAACCGTGCAGGAGAAGAGATGAATGAAGCTTTGTTTTATACGTTTGTTTGCATCTTATTACGATGCCCCTTTTCGCCGTGCTTTTCAGAAGCTGGGCTGGGAGATCTGTGAGAAGACCTACTATACTCCAAAGGATCCCTATTGCGATGCCCCCCTTATGGAAAGGATCCAAACCGATCTGAAGGATGGGGGATATGATGCTGTTCTGACGGTGAATTTCTGGCCCCTTCTGGCTAAGGTCCTTTCAGAAGGGGAGATCCCGTATGTTTCCTGGAGTTATGATGCTCCCCAGAATCTTCCTACGACAGAGGAGATGGAGCATGAGAATAACTATATTTTTCTGTTTGATCGACTAGAGGTGGAACGCTACCGGAAGATGGGGATCACAAGGGTGTTTCACCTGCCCCTTGCAGTGGATACAGAAGAGTGGAAGCGGGTGACAGAGGCCTATTATACTTTCGGTCAGCTACCCAAGGCCTCTTATGCATCGGAGGTCTCTTTGGTGGGCAGTCTGTATCAGTCGACCTATCCGGCCATCAGAGAGAGCCTTGGAGGGTATGAAGCCGGGCTTTTAAAGGGCTTTTGTGATGCCCAGATGAAGCTTTTCGGGTGTTATATGATCCCGGAGCTTCTAACAGAGGAGACCATGGAAGTGATCCGAAGGGGCTTTGGGGAAGAAAGCCCCTTTCAGGGAATCACCTCCCGACAGCTGTCCTATTCCATAGCCACCTATCTGACCTTTCTGGATCGCCATCTCCTTCTTCGCCTCTTTGCGCAGCGATATGATACAGCTCTTTTTACCTTTCAAAAAGCAGATGAGATTCGGGAGATGTTGCCGAAGGTCCGGGTGGAGGAATCTGTGGATTACAGCAGCCAGATGCCCCAGGTCTTTGCGGCAAGTAAGATCAATCTCTGTCCCACCCTCCGTTGTATCGGTTCCGGCATTCCTCTTCGGGCGCTGGATGTTATGGGCTGCGGAGGTTTTCTTTTGGTGCCCCTTCAGCCTGAGCTTATGGAATACTTTGTTCCGAATCAGGATGCAGGGATCTATTCCACCCTGGAGGAGGCTGTGGAACTGGCAGAGTACTATCTGTCCCATGAAGAGCAAAGGAAGGCGGTGGCCGCATCCGGACAGAGGAAGGTGCAGGCGGCTTTTCGGATGGAGGATCGTCTTCAGCAAATGATGGACTATGTCATGAGTCACTAGAGGTTCATATGATAAAAAACGAGAAACTTACGGAATTCAGGCAGCAGGCCTATCTGCTGGGACGATATCTCAGGCAGTACAAAGAGAATGGAGAATATGACAGCAGGGCGGAGGAACTGGTGAACCGGGGGCTGTTGCTTCGGCAACAGTTTCCGGAGGAAGAGGATCCCATTGGTTTTCTGATGCATATGATGAGCCGAGATGAGGTCTATGAGGCATATGACAGGAAGCACTGCCCCATCCTGATCTATAAGTCGGATCCGATCTGTTACGGAGTTTTGAATTCCTTTGCGGATGAGATTGCAAAGAATCTGGATGCCATGGGCTACCTGGTGGAGATTCATGAGGTCCTGCCGGGGAGAGAGGAGGAACTTTTGCAGTATACCTCCCTTCGGTTTCGGGCCATCATTGGAATTCAGACCTATGCTTTTTCCATCCGATTGGGGGATGGCAGGAATCTTCATGATACCATGGAGGGGCCGAAGTATAATCTGATTTTTGACCATCCAGTCTGGCTGAAAAATCATCTGGAGAATGCTCCGAAGGATCTGTATGTGATTACCCATGACAGGAATTATGTAAGCTTTGTGGAGAAATATTTTCCGGAGGTGAAGGGAACCTTTCTCATTCCTCCGGGGGGAGCTCTCTATCCCCGGGAAGTAGAGAAAAAATATCCGCTGACCTTTGTGGGATCCTACCATGATCCCTGTCTTTGGCAGGAGGAATTTGTAAAGGCAAATGAAGCCTCAAATGGGATTGCGGCACTTTTTCTGGAGGAGGCGAAGACCCACAGGAAGCAGACCTGGGAAGCAAGTCTTCAGAAGGTGGTGGCGGCAAAGGTACAACGGGGAGAGATGCAGGAACTCTCTCCCCGGGAGTTTCGTGAGCTTCTCTTTCTGGTAAAGCCGGTATGCTTTATTGTTATGTGTCAGATCCGGGAGCAGATCATAGAACAGATCCTAGGCAGCGGCTTAGAACTTCATGTATTTGGGGACAGCTGGAGGCATGAGCACTGGAAGGGATATTCTGGTCTGATCCTCCATCCCCAGGTCACACCGGAGGAGAGTCTTAAGGTCTACCGGCAGTCGAAGCTTTCCCTTAATATCATGTCCTGGCATAAGGACAGCATGACGGAGCGGGTGGCAAATATGATGATAAACCGCTGCCTGGTGGTGTCGGACGAGAGCGGCTATCTGGTGGAACGCTACGGAGGGGAGGAGCCGGATATGCTCCTCTTTGACCTGGAGAAGATCAGAGAACTTCCCGGTCAGATCCGTTATTATCTGGAACATGATAATAAGAGACGGGAGACGGTAGAGCGGGCATATCAGAAGGCACTTCAGGACGAAACCTGGGAAAAGCGAACGGGAGAAATTGTAAAAGCAATAAAAAATTCTTGTGTTTATTTATAAAATGTGCTAAGGATTTCAGGCGAGCCTCCGATAATCATAATGTAGGAAGCAAGAGGGTGAATTTAAAAGTAACATTTGTGAGAAAGGAGTGTGCCTGATATGCGTATTAATGCCTATAATGCTGTTTCGCAGATCTATCAGACCAATAAGCCGTCCGGCACCAAGTCTGTTAAGAGATCTCCGTTGGATTCTGACCAGGTTCAGATCTCCTCTTTTGGCAGAGAATATCAGATCGCCAAGAAGTCCGTGGCTGAGAGTTCCGATGTAAGAGAAGATATGGTAGCTCAGATGCAGAAGAAGTACCAGGGAGCAACTGACGTGGACGTGGATGATTTTGCCAGTGTGCTTATGGCGAAGTATCAGGGACTGTTTTCATAAGTCTCCTCATATGAAGAAAGGATATCGGATTGGCTAGTCTGGTAGAAGAACTTGTAAGCGTAATGCAGCAGGAGAAGGATGGCTATGACAGACTCTTTGAGTTGTCTGATCAGAAGAGAGAGGCCATCGTTAAGCGTCGGTTGCAGCGCCTTGAGGAATTGAATACATTGGAAGAGGGTGTGGCCTCCGATCTTAAGAATCTGGAGAATAAGCGCACCCGCTGCCTTCAGGATATGTCTGCTGTATTAGGACATGATCGGGAGATCCTTACCGTTACCCAGATCATTGATCTTCTTGAGAAGCAGCCGGCAGAGCAGGAGCAGTTGCAGGAGTCTAAGAATGCGCTGGTGGCATCGGCGACCAGGATGCGGCAACTCAACGAACAGATCCAGGTACTGCTGAAGCAGGCTCTGGAGATGACAGAGTTTGACCTGACTTTGTTCCGTAGCCTTAAGGGGGCGCCGGAGACTGCGAACTATAATAAGAATGCCTATAACACCGGAGATGTACTGCCCAGCAGTGGCTTCGATGCGAAGCAATAGAGAATAAGAGTAAGACAAAGCGCGAGCGGAGGGATCACCATGGCTAACGGTTTTGGAAGCTTATACGTAGGCGCATCTGGACTTCGCGGTTCACAGAATGCGCTGAATGTTTCGGCTAACAACCTGACAAATCTAGATACAAAGGGATATGTTCGTCAGCAGACCTTTTTCGTTGACGATCATTACGTTAAATTTTCAAATGCGGCCATCAGTGACCAGGCCCAGGGTTTAGGCGTCCAGATTGGTGATGTGGTACACACCAGAGATGAATTTCTGGACGCTTCTTATCGTCAGGAGAACGGACGGTGGGCCTTCTACGCAGCAGGTTATGAGGCTGCCACAGAAGTGGAGACCCTGCTTCAGGAGGGAAGCGGACAGAGCTTTTCTTCCTCTCTGGAGGGTCTGTATAACGCCTTTAACGAATTTGCCAAGGATCCCAATCAGGAAGAGATCGAGAACCTGGTGGTTCAGAAGGCATCCATGTTCATCAGTCGCGCTAAGGCTGTGAACAAGGGAATGGCGGATTACCAGCTCAATATCAATGAAAAGATCCGGGATGATGTTAAGAAGATCAATGACCTGGCTAAGACCATCTATAAGCTGAATATCGATGTTCAGCGTACGGAGGCCGGCGGAGTGGAGACTGCGATGTCTGCCCGGGATGCCCGGGATCAGGCGTTGGATGAATTGTCCAAGCTGGCCAGCATTTCCTATGATGAGAATGTGGACGGATTGGTGCGGGTGAAGATCGAGGGACAGCCCTTAGTGGATGTGGACCGGGTCTATAAGATCGAGATGTATGAGGATAAGGCCACAGGATTTGTTCTTCCATATTGGCCCCAGTTGTCCGATGTGAACCGCGGCGGTTATTATCGTGTGTTTAATACGGATAATGTGGATCCAACTAAGAATACGGATATCGGAGAAGTGAAGTCTCTTCTTCTGGCGAGGGGTGATCATAAGGCCACCTATGAGGATATGGTCCATCTTACCTCTGCCCAGTACGACAAGGGTCTGTCCAAGTCCATTATGATGAATGAAGAGGCGGAGCTGGATACCATGATCCATTCCATGGTGATGCAGGTCAATCAGTTTCTTTCTCCTGTAGAGGAGCTGGGAGAGACCGACTATGGTAAGAAGCTGATTCAGAACGGTTTTATCAGTACGGACCCATCGAATCCCACCACTGTATTTGCCAACGGCAAGGACATTACCATTACCGCGAACACCAGGGTTTTAGATGAGGATAACTGTTGCCTGGGCAACGATAAGAAGCTGCCCCCCAAGGAACTGTTTTCTCGTCGCAGCACAGAGCGTTACACCAAGGTGACACTGACAAATGGCAATGGAGAGACCAAGGAGCTCTACGTCTACAATGAAGAGGATCCGGAGGATACCGCAACCATGTATACCCTGGATGAACTGGTGGCGAATAAGGAGCTGGTGGAGCAGCCGGGCTATATCCCTCATCTTCATCAGAATGACAATATCGCCTATGATGTGGCGCAGAACATCTATGATGTGTGGAATAAGAACGGATTTACCTTAAATCCCAGCGATAAGACACCCTGTACCTTTGAGAATTTTTACGCCAAGATGTGCGGAGAACTTGCAGATGCAGGCAGTGTCTATAAGACAACATCGGAGAGTCTTGAGATGACAAGGGATCAGATCGAGTCCAGCCGGCAGGGTGTCATCGGTGTGAATGCCGATGAAGAGCTGACGGATATGATCAAATATCAGAATGCATATAATGCATCCTCCCGTTATATCAACGTTGTCACTGCAATGATCGATACACTGATCAATTCCATGGGAAGATGATCCCGTAGAACAGATATAAAAGCGGCCGGGACTTAAGTCTCGGCCGCTTTTATCCGATAAATACCATGTATAAGGAGGAAGCCTATGTCATCTACCTTTTTTGGATTAAATATCGCAAAGTCAGGTTTGAATGCATTTCAGGCCAGCATTAATACAACAGCCAATAATATCTCCAATGTGCAGACCAAGGGCTACAGTAAGCAGGTGACCAACCTGTCGGAGTCTTATGCTCTTCGGACCTTCCAACGCTATGGAAGTGTCAGCACCGGAGTATCCACAGATTCTGTCACCAGACTTCGGGATCAGTACTACAATACCAAGTATTGGGAGAATCAGTCCTCCTATGGCTTCTATAATCAGAAGAGTTATTATATGAAGCAAATCGAGGAATATTTCAAGGACGATGATAAGACCAATCCGGGCTTTTCCACCGTGTTTAGTAAGATGTTTAATTCTATGAACCGTGTACAGTCCTCAGCGGGAGATACGTCTGTCCGTAATGAATTTATCTCCAATGCATCCGAACTTTGCACCTATTTTAATTTTACATCCAACCGTTTGAGCGAGCTGCAGTCTTCCTGTAATGACGAGGTAAAGAGTACGGTTGATACCATCAATAACATCTCGCAGAAGATCGCTCTTTTGAATAAGCAGATCAATCTCATTGAGACGGGACAGGGTCAGCCAATGGCCAATGAGCTTAGGGACCAGAGAGAGCTTCTGGTGGATCAGCTTTCTGAGATCATTGCCGTCGATTGTGAGGAGACCAAGGTGAAGAACTCCAATTATCCGGATATGGATACGGGAGCCACCTACTATACCATTAAGGTCAACGGTAAGCTTTTGGTGGATAACTACGAATACAATGAACTGATGGTGAAGTCCAGAGAGAACCGACATAACCAGTCGGATGTGGATGGTCTCTATGACATCCAGTGGGCCTCCACCGGAATGAAATTTGATGTGTGGGGTACGAACCAGAGAGGAAGCCTTCGAGGACTGTTTGAGATTCGAGACGGTAATGACGAGCAGAATCTGAAGGGTACTGCGGAGCTGGTAGATGATGGCAATGGAGGTACAGCGCCTGCCATGATGCGGATTGTCTACCCATCCAATACAGATGTGGATACCATGAATCTTCCGGAGCAGGGCGTCATTACAGTCAACGGTACCGAGTATGCCTATGACGGATTTGAAGCCCAGACAGATGAGAATGGTAAGATCGTATCCTACACCTTTAGCCTTGAGAACCCGATTCCGGGAAGCAAGATCGGTAAGATCGCCGGTAACCCGGCTGTAGTGGGAAGTACGGTGAACTTTAAGGGAATCGCCTACTATCAGAATCAGATGAATAATTTTGCCAGGTCCTTTGCCAGAGCCTTCAATAAGATCTCTAAGAGTGGACAGGATCTCAATGGAGATGCGGGGGTAGCTTTCTTTGTTGCCAAGGATAAGGTGACGAACCGGGAAGGGGATTTTGCCCCAAGTGATGTGGCAGGAGATGTATCTGCTGTGGATACCGCCTACTATAAGGCAGACGGCACGACCATCAATGATTTAAGAGAAAGAGAACATGCTACCTCTTCTACAACGGATGCTAATGGTAATGTGACCTATACCGGAGGAGTGATCCGAGCAGAGGATGATACCTACTACCGGCTGACGGCTTCAAACTTCACCGTGAATTCCGTGGTTTCCTATGATCCTTCCAAGCTGGCTACGACCCTTAACAGGGTCTACAACAAGCAGCAGGAGCCGGGACAGGATGCAGCTGATCTGGTGGCAGCCTACAGCAAGTTAGAGAATAAGGTCACTTTGTACCGGGGAGGAACAGCGGATATGTTCCTTCAGAGGATTTATGCGGATGTGACGGTAGATACAGAGGAAAGCGAGAACTTTACCAGTAATTTTAAGAACATTCAGCAGGCCATTGAGCAGCAGAGACAGTCCATCTCCGGGGTTGACGAGGATGAAGAGGCCATGAATCTGGTGAAATTCCAGAATGCCTACAATCTGAATGCCAAAGTGATATCCACTCTGACGGAGATGTACGACCAGCTGATTTTAAATACCGGTGTGTAAGGAGGTTAAGACATGCGCGTAACGAATAATATGATCCTTGCCAACGCCAAGAGTAATATTAACGGGAATAAGGTGGCTGTAGATAACGGGAATAATCAGATGACCACCCAGAAGAGGATACAGCGCCCGTCGGAGGATCCGGTTATTGCGGTTCGATCCCTTCGTCTCCAGACCCAGCTGTCCAAGATCAATCAGTACTATGAGAAGAATATTCCGGACGCAGAGTCCTGGATGAGCGTGGCAGGTACCGCATTGGATAATATTCAGTCCTGTATGGCAAGCATAAGAGAGATCTGCGTGGGAGGGGCAACAGGAATCAATACCCCGAGTGACCGGGATACCATGCTGACCCAGCTGACATCCCTTAAGCAAGCGGTGTTTGAACAGGGCAATGCGACCTTTGCAGGCCGGACGGTATTTACCGGATATCGTACGAATATGGATCTTGTCTTCAAGGAGAATGAGGAGAATACCAGCTATCAGATCACGCAGAAGCTGTCTGCGGATGATATGGAAAAGGCCAGCTATTACAATCATAAGGTGGTGGTTCCCACCAATGAGGATGAGATCAAGAATTATAATGCAACGGCCGGACTTATGGCGGATGATCTTAGTATTCAAAAGAGTGACTACTATCGTCTGCGTCTGAATTATGATAATATTACAGATATAGAGGCGATTGATTTTGGGTACACCAAGGCAGATGGAACATATCAGCCCAATAAGTTTTCTCTGGCTGTAATGGATACCAGTGGTCAGTATGACCCGCCACTTGCCTCTTATGACGCAAATGGTAAGATGGAGTATGAGGCCGGTGTGGAGTCCGGGGATCAGACCCGTCAGGTCTATACAGCAAGCGGAAGCGCCCAGGATGTGACTTACCGGTATTATCATCAGACCGGTTCATCCTCTGGTGATATGCCGAAGGATCTGTATATTTTTGAGAATGAGGATGACTGGGCAGACTGGTCTAAGAATACATCCGGAGCAACGGGAGATGATGCGAAGACCAAGTATGTTCCGGAGGATGGCTGTGTGATGATCAAGTCCACAGGAGATCTCATCTTCGGTAAGGAAGCGGCAGCAGCTCTTCGCTCAGAGCATGCCACAGTATCCGTCGATTATGACAAGACCGGATTTGCCAAGGGTGAGCTGAAGCCGGAGTTTTATTATGACTGTGTGAACAATACGGATCTTCAGAACCGCAAGTACTATAAGTTAGAGGATA
>CADCQT010000221.1 GCA_902803645.1 uncultured Lachnospiraceae bacterium
ATTCCAGGGTCGTAAGTACAAGGTATACAGAGGTATGGGTTCCATCGCTGCCATGGAGAACGGTTCTAAGGATCGTTACTTCCAGGAGGGTGCTAAGAAGCTTGTTCCGGAAGGCGTTGAAGGACGTGTGGCTTATAAGGGTTCCGTTGAGGACGTTATCTTCCAGATGGTTGGCGGTATCCGTTCCGGTATGGGTTACAACGGCGCTCCTACTATTCCAGAGCTTCAGGAGAAGGCTAAGTTCGTCAAGATTACTTCCGCTTCTCTTAAGGAAAGCCATCCACACGATATTCATATCACAAAGGAAGCACCAAACTACTCCATCGACGAGTAAGATTTCCATCGTTATACAAGAAGGGCTGCCGCAATTCTGCGACAGCCCTTTTTTTCCTATATATTCTTGTTTTTTCTCTCCGAAGTCTCCTGTTTTTCCCGCTCCTTCGGCCAGGGGGCATCCCCCTTATCATCCCGGAAGTACCCGGCTGCTATATCAAAGATACACCAGATAGCACCCCCGGCTGTCGCCGCAAAAAAGATCTTAATCAGATCCACCAAAAGCAGCCTTCCTGTCAGGCTATGATCCATAAAATGCTGGTACAAAGACAACAAGGGGGAAACAAATAAAAGCCACCCGCCTACATATACCATCATAATTGTGCCTGCCACAGAAAGAATGGTAGCCATTAGAAATTTCACATTTTTCGTCATACATCCCCCAATCACAGAATCAGCAGGTAACAGACAGCTCCGTAGATCACTGCCGAAGATGCGCCCGCAACCACATCCCGGATATAATGAACGCCTCCTAATACCCGCAGGACGCAAAGCAACACACCCATAAAGCCAACCAACACACCGCTTCCCTTATCTACAAAGAAATAGGTAATGGCGATCATAAAGATAGAAAAGGCATGACGGCTGGGAAAACTATGGCCTGTGGTATCCTTCTGAATCACCGGTTCATATCCCAGGTTCTCATAGGGCCGCTTTGCATTGATGCCGCTGCGGATAAAGGTCACCGCCAAAAAACCGAAGGCCGGAACCAATACCATGGGAAGTAACCAGGCGATTTTCTTAAAGTAGACATAAGCAAGCAGCAAAGGGTAGGATGCAAAGGTAAGCAGGGTCACCATCTTCTCCAAGACCTTCACCAGAATCTGGTATCGTCGCCTTTGGTGCATCAGTTGATTCAATCTGAGATAATTGGTATCTTTCATCAAAACCTCCGCTATTCTCCAAGATGCTCTGCCACGTCCTCCTTGAAGGCCTTCCAGGCATCCTCATGTTCCACATAATATTTCGGGCAAAGCTTCCCGGTTATATCGTAGTGCCGGATCACATCCTTACTGGACAGGTGATACTTCCTGCAGATATATGCCGTCAGCCGGATCACAGATTCATAGGTACTCTTCCGGAATTCTCCGCTTTCATCCGGATGACAGCACTCGATGGCCACCGTGTCTTCGTTCCTCTGATTACTGGCATAGCACTGCTCTGTTGTAGGAATACATTGTACGATTTCCCCATCAAGCCCCACAACAAAGTGGGAGCTGGCATGGGTCTGATGGCTGTCCTTAAGCCCTTCAAAATAATCCCTGTTCTGCTGAGCCGAGGATCCGGGGTTTGCGGTATAATGAATCACAACCCCATTGACCTTCGCAAGCTTTGTCCCCGGCCTCGAATAAGGATTGATATCCAAAAGCTGTACATCAATGGAAGGACGCCTCACCTTGGCACTGCCTTCGTTCTTCGAAGACGAACCACCGATGAGCCTGCCAAAGAAAAGCACCGTGGAAACCACACCGATGAGGGCAAAACTGTACACGATCCCGTTAAAGATCTGTTGTCCGCGACTTACCTTTCTTCTCTTCATTGCTCCTCCTCCGGAAACTGATACTTCACTCCCCATGCAAACAGTAATCTGGTATTATCATCCCAGTCATCCGGATTCGGCTCATAACGACGGATCAGATATGCCAGATACTCCTGATATTTCCCCTCCGGGCGAAAACTTCCAAGGGCCTTCTGCACCTTCTCCATCAGCTCCATAGGAGCTGTCTCTTCGTTCCAGTCCGCCTCCACCAGCCGGGAAAAAATCCCGCAGGCATAATAGTACTCATAATTCCCCACAAGAACCGACATCTGAAACTTAATCTTATGATCCACACTCTGTTGTGTTAATAAAGGGACCATCCTTCCTCTCCCTTCTACTATTTATGTCTATTTTCTATTTCTATCACTTTGTTCCCACCCGGGAACAATGCTTAATAACCACCATAGTATAACATAAAAGCGCTACCGGTCGTACCGATAGCGCTATAGAATCACTTATATAGAATGGAACAGTGTCTACCGACCTGCGGATGCCTTCTCCACCACATCCTCCTTCTCCTTCTCCAGGCGAACAAAGAATGCGTTCTTAACAGATTCCACATCTGTCTTAAGAGAAAATGCCATCTCTTCAAAAAGACGACGGCCTGCAACCTCCATCACTCTCTCATCAGAACTCATAGCCTTCTTACCGGAGGCGATTCTCATCTGCTGATGAAGATAGATGGATTTCACAACAGTAGCAAGTGGTGCCGGGTCAAATAAGGAAATCTTCTCCTTGAACTTCTCAGCTCTGGCTCTGGTGTTCTCTTCCTTGATGATATCAAGCTCCGGAACATCATCTAACAATTCCTCGAACTCGTCCTGTGTCTTAACATCACGAATCCGTGCCTTGGAATCAACCGGTGTAATGATCTGGCTACCCTTCTCGAACACAGGCTCTAAACTGTAGTACATTCTCTCTGAACCTCTGCCGTGAAGAGCCTTCTCTGAAATCTCAGTCACCTGACATACACCTGAACTCTCATGCATTAAATAATCGCCGACCTTGTACATGCTACCTCCTATTCCCGAATAATATCGAAGCCCACTTCTTACAAAAAGTCCTCCCTTTGACCGTCTCTCCTGCTGGAAACTATAAGGAACGCTTCTAGTACTCTCGAAACGTACAAAAAAAACAGGCTTCAAAATCTCCTGTTCCCCCATGCTGCCAACATATGACCCCTACGACGAATCAACCCTTCTCGTCAGAACCCATTATAGCACAACTCTATTTAAAATGTAAGGGACTAATTACAGTACCATATTACTTACGAAACCACAAGAGGATTTTCGTAATAATTTATTCAAACTGCACATTGTCCTTCTAATTTTTTAATTTGTTGCGAGTCTTGCGACGCGGATCCGGTCCTTCTATAAAAAGAATAGTATCATCCGAATCCGTGCGCATACCCGCGAAGCTTATCCCAAGCCGGGTTTCTCTCCCAACAGGATCAAAGCTTTGCAATACTTGTTCGAATCAACGCTCTCTTCAGCTTGGCCTCTGCCAGCTGCACATCGCGGTCATCTAAATGTTCCCGTCGATCAAGCTGTTCCTCAGCCTTACTCTTGGCAATCTTTGCTCGCTCAAAGTCGATATCCTCCTGCCACTCCCATGTGGTTGCAACAAGTCGACAAACGCCTTCCATCACGGTCAACATGCCTCCCATGCAGGCTGCATTACGCACAGACCCATCTTCCATGGTAACTTTTGCAAGACCCATTCCAAGGGCTGTACAGTAATTGGTATGTCTGGCCATGATACACACATCTCCGTCGATGGTTCGGCAGATCAATCTGGTAGCATTACCGATATACACTTCTCCATCCGGTGTGGCGATCTCAAGCTTATAGGCCATTCCCATACGCTCACCCCTTCCTTACTTCTTTGCCTTTGCAAAAGCATCATCAATGGTGCCGCAGAACAGGAAAGCAGACTCCGGAAGTTCGTCACATTCTCCGTTTAAGATCATCTTAAATCCACGAATGGTCTCCTTCAATGGTACATAAGCACCGGGAAGACCTGTGAACTGCTCAGCAACAGAGAAACTCTGTGACAGGAAACGCTGTACCTTACGTGCACGGTTAACGGTAAGCTTATCCTCATCAGAAAGCTCATCCATACCCATGATTGCGATGATATCCTGGAGCTCACGATAACGCTGCAGTACCTCCTGTACGCCTCGTGCCACCTCATAGTGCTCCTGTCCCACAACCTCAGGGGAGAGGATACGGCTGGTAGAATCGAGAGGATCTACGGCTGGATAGATACCCTGGCTGGCGATCTCTCGTGATAATACGGTGGTTGCATCCAGATGCGTAAATGTTGTAGCAGGCGCCGGATCTGTCAGGTCATCCGCCGGTACGTATACAGCCTGTACAGAGGTAATAGAACCGTCCTTTGTGGATGTAATACGCTCCTGAAGCTCACCCATCTCAGTTGCCAGTGTAGGCTGATAACCTACTGCTGATGGCATACGTCCAAGAAGGGCACTTACCTCAGAACCCGCCTGTGTGAAACGGAAAATATTGTCGATGAAAAGAAGCACGTCCTGCTTCTTAACATCACGGAAATACTCCGCAACTGTAAGTCCTGAAAGTCCGACTCTCATACGGGCTCCAGGGGGCTGATCCATCTGTCCGAAGATCAGAGCTGTCTTATCAATAACGCCGCTTTCGCTCATCTCACCGTAGAGGTCATTACCCTCACGGGTACGCTCACCTACACCTGTGAATACAGAATATCCACCGTGCTCAGTTGCCACGTTATGAATCAGCTCCTGGATCAGTACGGTCTTACCTACTCCAGCACCTCCGAAGAGACCGATCTTACCACCCTTAAGGTATGGACAGATCAGATCTACGACCTTGATTCCTGTCTCAAGGATCTCCTTGGATGTCTGCTGGTCTTCGTACTCTGGTGCTTTTCTATGGATCGGCCAGAACTCCTGGGTATCTACGTCTGCCTTGTTATCTACCGGCTCACCCAGCAGATTCAGCACACGTCCAAGACAAGCCTCACCTACCGGCATCTTGATCGGGCCGCCGGTATCTAATGCATCTGTGCCTCTTGTCAGTCCATCGGTACTGCTCATAGCGATACAGCGCACAACATCGTCTCCGATATGCTGCGCAACCTCAACGATAAGACGTTCACCGCCATTGTCGATCTGAATCGCATTCATCAGATCGGGCAGCTGTCCCTCCTGGAATCTGATATCTAGCACAGGGCCCATTACTTTAATGACTTTACCGATATTTTCTGTAGCCAATGTGCTTCTCCTTTAACTATCGATTATTAACTGGTAACTTATTCGTCTCCACTGGCACCGGCAACGATCTCTGTGATCTCCTGGGTGATTGCACCCTGTCTTGCCCTGTTGTATGTAAGACTTAAGGTTTCGATCATGTCTGCTGCATTGTTGCTTGCATTCTCCATGGCCATGCGTCTTGCACCCTGTTCACTGGCTGCACTTTCGCACATGATGGAGTAGATCTTACCGGAGATATACTCCGGAATGATCGCATCGAACACTTCCTGAGGATCCGGCTCATATAAAACCACCGGCCTCGGTCCCTCGGTATCCTTGGGTTCAAAGGGAAGAAGCTGCTGCAAACGGGGAACCTGAGACAGAGGCGATACAAAGAATGTACCTGCGATCTTAATCTCATCATATTCCTGATCAGCGAATCCCTTACATACAAGTCTTGCCATTTCGTAACAGTCAGATACTGACAGTTCACCCACTAATGGAAAACTCTCTGTGAAGATCTCATCGCCTCTCTTCTTGCAGAACTCCACTGCCTTCTTACCTACCGGAAGAACACAGTAATTCTTGCCCTTTGTCTCTTCTTCGATCATGCGGAACATATTGGCATTATAGCCACCCGCCAGGCCTCGGTCACCGGCAAATACAATATAGAGTATCTTGCAGTTCTCGGCAGGCTTACGAAGATATTTCGAGTCAAAATCCGAATTGGAACTTGCGATCTCACTTAAGGTCTCGTCCAGCACCTGATGGTATGGACGGGTGTCCATGACCCTCTGCTGCGCTCTGCGGAGTCTGGAAGAAGCAACCAGTTTCATTGCTCTGGTAATCTGCATGGTGCTCTCAACACTTTTGATGCGGAGCTTGATGTTTTTCATCGATGCCATGTCAGTCTCTCCTTCCTAGCATTCTATTGCTGTCTAACGAAACGGGAAGTGAACTCTGCAATGGTAGCGTCAAGTCCCTTCTCAATCTCATCATCATAGGCTCCGGTCTGGCGGATCTTATCCATCAGTGCCTTTGCCTTGTCATTGGAATCAAGGAAATCATACAGATCGCTCTCATACTCGGCAACCTGATCCACTGACACTTCCTTCAGATGATTCCGAACAACCGCAAAGATGATTGCTACCTGCTTCTCAACAGGGATCGGTGTTCCACGATTCTGCTTCAATACTTCTACGATTCGTGCACCCTGATCAAGTCTTGCCTTGGTATCCTCATCCAGATCACTTCCAAACTGAGCGAAACTTGCAAGCTCACGATACTGGGAATAGATCAGCTTCAGAGTACCGGCAACCTTCTTCATTGCCTTGATCTGAGCATTACCACCTACTCGACTAACAGAAATACCCGGGTTAACCGCTGGTCTTACACCTTCGTGGAAGAGCTCTGTCTCCAGGAAGATCTGTCCGTCTGTAATAGAAATTACATTGGTGGGGATGTATGCGGATACGTCACCTGCCTGAGTCTCAATGATCGGCAAAGCTGTCAGTGAACCGCCACCCTGCTCATCGGAAAGCTTCGCAGCACGCTCTAACAGACGGCTGTGAAGATAGAATACATCACCGGGATAAGCCTCACGTCCTGGTGGTCTTCTGATCAGAAGGGACAGCTCACGATAAGCTACAGCGTGCTTACTGAGATCATCATAGATCACAAGGGCATTCTTTCCCTTCTTCATAAAGTATTCACCAATGGTACAACCTGCATAAGGTGCAATATACTGAAGTGGTGCTCCCTCGGAAGCGGTTGCGGCAACAATGGTGGTATACTCCATAGCGCCTGCTGCCTTCAGCTCTGCCACCAGGTTGGCAATCGTAGACTGCTTCTGACCAATGGCTACATAAATACAATAAACATCCTTACCCTTCTGGTTAATAATCGTGTCGGATGCGATTACGGTCTTACCGGTCTGACGGTCACCGATGATCAACTCACGCTGTCCACGGCCGATGGGGATCATGGAATCGATTGCCTTTATACCTGTCTGCAAAGGCTCCTTAACCGGCTGACGGTCGATGATACCGGGAGCAGTGTGCTCAATAGCCTCATAGGCCTCCTCTTTGATATCTCCATTACCGTCAATCGGCTGTCCCAATGCGTTAACGACACGTCCAAGGAGTTCTTCTCCAACCGGAACGGATACTACGCGTCCGGTACGCTTAACCACATCACCTTCCTTGATTCCCACATCTGAGCCAAGGAGGACAATCGACACAGTATTCTCTTCCAGATTCTGTGCCATTCCGTAGGTTCCGTTATGGAACTCTACCAGCTCACCGGCCATACACTTGTCGAGGCCACTGACTCTGGCAATACCATCACCAACCATAATGACCGTTCCGGTCTCTGACTGCTCGATGGCTGCGGAATAATGCTTGATCTGGCTTTTAATGATCTGACTTATTTCTTCAGGTTTTAGTGCCATACACTTCTTCCTCTTACTTGTTTGATTTGTTACATCGCGGTGTTCTCAATAATACTGCCAAGTTCATCTAGGCGATGCTTAGCACTTCCATCATATCGCTTGCCTTCCATATCGAGTCTCAGTCCTCCAATGAGAGCCGGATTGATATAGACTGTCATATCCACTTTCTTGCCGGAAAGCGCTTCAAGCTTCTTAAGAAGCGCTTCCTTCTGCTGAGCTGTAAGCTCCTTCGCGGATGTTACAGTCGCTTCTGCGATTCCATGAGCTTCGTTATAGCGACGCTTGTATTCTCGCATACAACCTCTGAGCTGACCAAGATATCCCTTTTCACAAAGGATCTTCATAAAATTAAGAAGATATGGCCAGATCCTGTCGCCAAAAGCTTCATCCAGGAGAGCAATTCTCTCTCCCTTTGGAATACTCGGTTCGGAAAGTAACCGGATATACAGGGTATCTTCTGTGAGCAGTGCAAGGACCTCCTGCAACTGCTCTAACACCTGGGTATCCATGGACTCTTCTAAAGCAAGCTCATACAAACTACCGCCATACTTTTTGGCTGTTTCTGTCATCATGAAGCCTTACTCTCCTACCTTCAAAATGAACTCGTCCACCAGGTCCTTATGATCCTCTTCCGTGATCTCACGGCCGATGACCTTACTTGCAATTCCCATAGCCATAGATCCAATCTCTTCCTTGGCTCCTGCGATTGCACGCTTCTTCTGCTGTTCTACCTCTACCTCCGTCTGCTGCTTGATTGCTGCAGCCTCAGCAACTGCATCATTAACGATCTTCTCGCTCTTGGCATTTGCTGTTGTGGTAGCTTCCTTGATAATACGGCTCGCCTCTTCGCTGGCTCCTGCAAGGCTCTGTTCGTACTGATCCTTCAGTTCGAGAGCCTCCTTCTTGGCATTCTCTGCTTCCTTAATGGGAGCATCCACCAGATTCTGGCGCTTTTGTAAAACATTCATAACCGGTTTATACAGGAATTTCTTAAACAGGAGAACCTGAATGAACAGGTTGATCAACTGAATGACAATTGTTTGCCAGTCAATGTTAACCAGCAAATTATAACCAGTCATACATGCCTCCTTTCCTTAGTTCTACTTAAATTACAGCTGTCCTAAGAAAAGGTTTGGTGCTACGAAGATCAAAAGAAGACCGGTTACGAAACCGTAGATACCGGTTGTCTCTGCAAGCGCTACACCAAGAATCAATGTACTACGGATCTCTCCGCTTGCCTCTGGCTGACGTGCAATAGACTCAACGGCCTTTGCTGCTGCCATACCTTCACCAATACCAGGTCCGATACCAGCGATCAGTGCAAGTCCTGCACCAATACCACATCCTGCAAGTGCAATTCCTTTAGCTAATACTGTTAAATCCATTATTTGTTATCCTCCTAATTAAAAAATGCGATACTACTCTGTCTCTGCCGCCTGCTTAATGAAGATACAGGTCAAAGTGCAGAAGATAAACGGCTGGATCAATCCACTGAACCAGTCAAAATACAGTGACGCAAAGGCCGGAATACCGAATTCGAAAATCGGTATATTGGCTCCAAGCCATTTCCCGATTACCGGAATCAGGCCTAAAAGTGCCGCGCTGGCCAGGCCCAATGCGCCATAGATCAAGGTATTGATAACCATTCCTGAAAGGATATTACCGAAGTGTCGGCATGCCATACTGATTGGAGTTGCGATCTCAGAGATCACATTCAGCGGTGCCATGGGAGCTACCGGTTCAAGATAACTCTTCAAGTATCCGCCCATTCCGTTGGCCTTGATCTTATGATAGGTAATAAGAACAAAGGCAACCGCCGCCCAGGCCAGCTCAGTACACAGATCTGCTGTCGGGCTCCATACACCGAACAGCGATATCAGATTACTGATAATAGCTGTGCCGAACAACGCTCCAATGAAGGGAATATAATGATCGAATGTATCCCCCATGTTACCCCGGACAAAATTATTCAGTGACTCTACGATGGTCTCGGCAATTGCCTGACGCTTCGAGATTCCTGTCACCTTAAGATTCCGTCCCAAGACATAACACAGAGTGGACATTACGATCAGAACCACCCATCCCATGATCATGGTCATGGTGATGTGAATATCCCCGACCGGCGTATCCTCCAG
>CADCQT010000222.1 GCA_902803645.1 uncultured Lachnospiraceae bacterium
TGGAAGAGCGATGTCTACCTTATACTGCCATACGCCGTGCTCGCCATTCTTCTTCTCATGGTACTCGGCACTTGGTCTTGCAGCTGCATACTCGGTAAGACGGGCACGCTTAACTTCCTTAACCTCCTTAAGGAGTTCCACATCGATTCCTTCCGGATCATAGATCCAACCGGTAGAATCAGAACATGTAACAGGCTTAGCACCTAACTGCTGAGCCTTCTCGATTGCATAGATTGCTACATTACCTGCACCGGATACTGCAACCGTCTTGCCTTCGAAGGAATCATTCTTAACAGACTTCAGCATCTCCTGTGTAAAGTAGCAAGCACCGTAACCGGTAGCCTGTGTACGGGCAAGAGAACCACCGTAGGAAAGCCCCTTACCGGTAAGAACACCAGTGAACTCATTGCGAAGTCTCTTGTACTGACCATACATGAAACCAATCTCACGTCCGCCTACACCGATATCACCTGCAGGTACATCCGTGTCAGCACCGATGTGCTTGGAAAGCTCTGTCATAAATGCCTGACAGAATCTCATGATCTCCATGTCTGACTTACCCTTAGGATCGAAGTCAGAACCACCCTTACCACCACCGATAGGAAGTGTTGTAAGAGAGTTCTTGAAGATCTGCTCAAAGCCTAAGAACTTAATAACAGAAAGGTTAACGGATGGGTGAAGTCTAAGACCTCCCTTGTAAGGTCCGATTGCAGAGTTGAACTGTACTCTGTATCCGCGGTTAACCTGAACCTTGCCGTTGTCATCTACCCATGATACACGGAACTGGATGATTCTCTCCGGCTCAACGATTCTCTCGATCACGCCTAACTCCTCTAACTTAGGGTTGGCAGCAACCACTGGCTCTAAAGACTCTAACACCTCTGCTACAGCCTGTAAGAACTCCTTCTGCTCTGCATTACGCTTCTCTAAGCCATCATAGACTCTCTGTAAGTAAGCACTCTTAAACTCCATTGTTAACTACTCCTTCCTTGTTTGTGCCCGTCCTCGACAGCAGCACATGTGTCTTTGCACCAAAAACATTTATATTATAAACACTTTTACACTTTCATGCAATAAATTTCTGATATTTTTTACAGATCCTGCATCTAAATCTGCAAAAAAATCCCTGCCTGGAAAATTGAACGCTAAAAAAGCCTTCTGTCTCCATTGACAGGGATACAAATATGCATGATATAAAAGTTTTATAATCCAAAAATACACGATATACAAATCGCTGAGGTCTTCCCCATTGAAGACCTCAACTGTATAGAAGTTTATCACATCCCCCTGCCGCACGCAAGAGAATTATTAAACCATCGATTGAAATATTTTCAAGTCATTATTTTAACAGGACTTCAAAATAATGACAACGCATTATACGTTGATCTCCGCTGTAAGACCTAAAAGATCCTTATTAGCTTCTAATACCGGTGTAACCACCTCCTGGAGGTACTTTGTTACCTGGCGTGGGCTACGGCCAACGTACTTCTTAGGATCCATAGACTTCTGCAAGGTCTCAAGATCAACAGGGAAGGTATCATCCTCTGCAATCAGCTCTAAGAGATTGTTATCTCCACCCATTTCCTTCACATTCCTGCCGGCCTTCATAGAGAGCTGGCGGATCTCCTCATGAAGCTCCTGACGGTTACCGCCGTTCTTGACACAATCCATCATAATATTCTCTGTTGCCATAAAGGGAAGCTCAGACATAAGACGCTTCTCGATGACCTTAGGATATACTACCAGTCCGTCCACAACATTAATGCAAAGATCAAGGACACCGTCAATGGTAAGGAAGGCCTCTGCAACAGAAAGACGCTTATTGGCAGAATCATCCAGGGTTCTCTCAAACCACTGGGTAGCTGAGGTAATCGCCGGATTCAAAGCATCGATCATCACATAACGTGAAAGGGATGCGATACGCTCTGAACGCATAGGATTACGCTTATATGCCATGGCAGAAGATCCGATCTGGTTCTTCTCGAAGGGCTCTTCCACTTCCTTCAGATGCTGAAGAAGACGGATATCATTGCTCATCTTGTGGGCAGAAGCAGCCACACCTGCCAGAACGTTCACGACCCTTGTATCCAGCTTTCTGGAGTAGGTCTGTCCGGAAACAGGAACACAGCCCTCGAATCCCATCTTCCTTGCAATGGTAGGATCGATCTTATCGATGGTCTCGTCATCCCCGTTAAAAAGCTCCAGGAAGGAAGCCTGTGTTCCTGTGGTACCCTTGGAACCTAACAGCTTCATAGTAGAGATCACATAATCAATGTCCTCAAGGTCTGTCATGAATTCATTACACCAGAGGGTAGCACGCTTACCTACCGTGGTAGGCTGGGCCGGCTGGAAATGTGTAAAAGCCAGTGTTGGCTGATCCTTATATTCATTGGCGAACTTGGCCAGCTCTGCAATAACATTCAATACCTTACGGCGTACAAGCTCAAGGCCCTCTCTCATAATGATAACGTCTGTATTATCCCCTACGTAGCAGCTGGTGGCACCTAAGTGAATGATACCGGCAGCCTTCGGACACTGCTTACCGTAAGCATAGACATGACTCATAACATCATGACGGACTTCCTTCTCTCTTGCCCTGGCAACATCATAATTGATGTCTGTGATGTGCTGCTTCATCTCATCGATCATATCCTGTGTGATAACAGGCTTGCCATCCTCGGATAATCCCAGCTCCATCTCGGTTTCAGCCAAAGCGATCCATAACTTTCTCCAGGTCGAGAACTTCTTGTCCTCAGAGAAAATGTACTGCATCTCTTTGCTGGCATAACGCTCGGAAAGAGGGCTAATATAACGATCTGTACCCATATATGTAGTCTCCTTATTGATAATAGATTTATTTCTGATAGTCTCCGCGAATATCCTGCTTCGGGGGCTCTAAAGGATAGGAACCTGTAAAGCATCCGTCGCAGATACCAAGACCGTCCACCATCTGACGCAGTCTGTCAATGGATAAATATCCAAGGGAATCTGCTCCGATGATCTTACGGATATCTTCGATGGAACGGTTATAGGCAATAAGCTGCTCCCTTACCGGAATATCGGTACCAAAATAGCATGGCCACAGGAATGGAGGGGAAGAGATCCTTACATGGACCTCGGTGGCTCCAGCTTCCTTTAACATACCAACGATACGGTCTGAAGTTGTACCACGAACGATGGAGTCATCGATCATGATCACACGCTTGCCGGCAACCGCTTCCCGAAGAACATTTAACTTCACACGAACCGAAGACTCTCGGCTGCTCTGTCCCGGCTTGATAAAGGTCCTTCCCACATAACTGTTTTTAACAAAAGCAGTTCCATAAGGAATACCGGACTCAAGAGCATATCCCATGGCAGCTGCATTACCGGACTCCGGAACACCAACCACAAGATCTGCCTCCACCGGACTATCCTGCGCCAAAAATCTTCCGGCCTTGATCCTTGCGTCATAAACTGCAACACCGTCAATATAACTGTCAAGTCTGGCAAAATAGATGTATTCAAAAATACAACGGGCTTCCTTTTCCTTAGGCAGGCAGCGGCTCTTATCGGAATGAAGCTGCCCGTCTGAGGTGACCCATACAGTCTCACCGGGCAGAACGTCCCGGACGAACTCGGCACCAATGGTATCAAGGGCTGCCGTCTCAGAGGTGAAGATGTAGGCGCTTCCTCTCTTACCGATTACAAGAGGCTTAAAGCCAAAGGGATCCCGGGCACCGATCAGCTTACGGGGACTCATGACCACAAGGGAGTATGCACCCTTCAGCTGCTTACAGGCACGGTTCACCGCCTCTTCAACTGTCGCAGAATGGAGCCTCTCCCTGGCAATAAGGTAAGCGATGGGCTCTGTATCAATGGTGGACTGGAAGATTGCACCCGTCTCGGACAAATGATCCCGAAGTTCATTGGCGTTAATAAGGTTACCGTTATGAGCAAGTCCAAGGGTACCCTTAATATAATTTAAAACAAGAGGCTGGGCATTCTCTCTGGTAGATTCACCAGCCGTTGAGTAACGGACATGACCGACACCGATATTACCGTGAAGTGTCTGAAGCCTCTTGGCATCAAACACTTCATTGACAAGTCCCATATCCTTATAGGAATCTACAACGCCCTTCGGTCCGCTGGTATCAGAAACCGCAATACCGGCGCTCTCCTGTCCTCTATGCTGCAGGGCAAACAAACCATAATAAATGGTAGAGGCAACATCCGTACCTTCCTCCTGATCGTAAATACCAAATACGCCGCACTCTTCTCCCAGACCGGAGATGCCCTGATCTTTTATTTTCTTAATTTCCATTTTATTCCAATCTTTGTCTTAATATCATGACCAAAGGCCACGAAGCTCAAAGGTTACAAATACTACCAGGATAACTCCTTACCTGTTAAAAGAGTATAAGCCTCCTTATACTTGGCAATTGTCTTATCAATTACATCTGCCGGCAGGTCGTAGTTGCTGTCCGGATTCGCCTTCAGCCAATCACGAACGAACTGCTTATCGAAGGAAGGCTGACCCTGACCGCTCTTGTAACCTTCTGCAGGCCAGAAACGGGAAGAATCCGGTGTCAGCATCTCATCACCAAGTACCACATTGCCCTCTTCATCCAGGCCGAACTCAAACTTCGTATCTGCAATGATGATACCCTTGGAGCGGGCATAATCTGCGCACTTCTTATATAAAGCGATGGTGCAGTCACGAAGCTTGGTAGCGTACTCTTCTCCCTTGCCCGGGAACTGCTTCTCTAAAATAGCAACAGAGTCTTCAAAGGTGATATGCTCATCATGATCTCCAAGATCTGCCTTGGTGGTCGGTGTATAGATTGGCTCAGGAAGCTGATCGGACTCAACCAAGCCCTCCGGAAGCTTGATTCCGCAAACGGTACCGTTCTCCTTATAGGACTCCCAACCGGAACCGGTGATGTAACCACGAACGATACACTCAATAGGAAGCATGGTCAGCTTCTGACACTTCATGGCTCTTCCTGCATAAGTATCATTCTGGAAAAACTCCGGCATATCCTTAACATCTGTGGACTGCATGTGATTGGGAAGGACATCTTTGGTATAGTCAAACCAGAACTTTGACATCTGTGTCAGCACACGACCCTTGTCTGTTACCTTGTTCTTTAAAATCACATCAAAGGCAGAGATACGGTCTGTTGCAACCATAATAATGGAATCTCCATTATCGTATACCTCACGTACTTTACCTTCCTTCATTGGCTTTAACTCGCTCATCACACTTTCCTTTCTGTCCTTAACTTTTTACTATTTAAAAAAGCACCGATAACAGCCTCAAGAGAATGAGACTGTTCTGGTGCATTTTCACAAAAATTATTTCTTAATAAGTAATGACTCTCCTGTCATCTCCGCCGGCTTCTCCATGCCCATCAGTTCGATCATAGTCGGAACGATATCACAAAGACGACCCTCCTCCTTTAAACCGTAGGAAGGATCTGCATTTACAAGAATAAACGGAACCGGATTTGTAGTATGAGCTGTCCAAGGCTCACCTGTCTCGTAATCAAGCATCTGCTCGCAGTTACCATGGTCGGCACAGATAAACATAACGCCGTCCATCTCCTTAAGGGCCTCAACAGCCTTACCTACACAGGCATCCACTGTCTCCACAGCCTTAACTGCAGCATCAATAACGCCGGTATGACCAACCATATCCGGGTTAGCGAAATTACATACAATAACATCGTAATTACCGGAACGGATCGCATCTGTTAACTTGTCGCAAACCTCCGGAGCGCTCATCTCCGGCTGAAGATCATAGGTAGCAACCTTCGGAGACTTCACAAGGATACGGTCCTCACCCTTGTTCGGCTCCTCTACTCCACCATTGAAGAAGAAAGTAACATGCGCATACTTCTCAGTCTCTGCAATACGAGCCTGTGTCATGCCATTGTTTGCTAAAAACTCTCCAAATGTATTGGTAAGCTCAACCTTCTTGAAGGCAACCATCTTATTTGGAATGGTAGCATCATACTCAGTGAAGGTTACAAAGGTAACATCCTTGCGTGCTCCACGATCAAATCCATCAAAATCATCCGCGCAGAAAGCTCTTGTGATCTCTCTTGCACGGTCCGGTCTAAAGTTAAAGAATACAACGGAATCTCCATCCTCGATGGTAGCTACAGGTGCACCATTCTCCTCAATAATGGTAGGAAGAACGAACTCATCTGTCTTCTCATCTGCATAAGAAGCCTTGATGGCATCCGCAGAGGAAGCAGCCTTGTTACCCTCACCCTTTGTAAGAGCATTGTAAGCTAAAGCAACACGATCCCAACGGTTATCACGATCCATTGCATAGTAACGTCCATGGATGGATGCAACCTTACCTACACCGATCTCCTGCATCTTCTCCTCAAGCTCAGCAAGGAATCCCTCACCGGAGGTAGGAGCTGTATCACGGCCGTCAAGGAAAGCATGAACGTAAACCTTATCAACGCCTTCCTTCTTCGCCATATTCAAAAGACCATAGAGGTGTGAATTATGAGAGTGTACACCACCACTGGATAATAAACCAAAGAAGTGAACCGCACTGTTCTTCTCCTTGGCATTGGCAAAGGCCTTCTTTAACTCTTCGTTATCGTAGAATGTTCCATCCTCGATCTCTTTTGTGATACGGGTAAGCTCCTGGTATACAATACGACCTGCGCCCATATTCATATGACCAACCTCAGAGTTACCCATCTGTCCGTCCGGAAGACCAACAGAAAGACCGCTGGCTAATCCGCGAACGAAAGGATAATCCTTCATTAAGCCGTCAAGTACCGGCTTCTTGGCTGCAGCAACTGCATTGGCCTTAGGATTATCGTTGATACCGAATCCATCAAGAATCATAAGAACTACTGGTTTCTTTGCCATGATTTATCCTCCATTTAAATTAGATCTAAAACTCAAGCTTTAAGATTATAGCATAGTTTTTCTAAAAATAAATTCCAAATATCACCTTTTGGAACTGCTATTTTGTTGACACTTTGCCATTTTTCTTAAGACAGGCTGTTTTTGACCTTGCATTCAGTCCTCTCCGAATCCTCTTTGCCGATGGATCTTCGGAATGCAGAAGTCTTGTAACATTACTTGAAAAACGGCAGGGATAAAAATAGGGAACCACCCGTCCCTCCTTTGTCACCCGAATCTCTGCAAGGCCGCTGTCATAAGGTTTCTGAGGATTCATAGAACTTGAAAAATAATAATTTCCAAGGCTGTAATACACCGGGACCCCATTAATATATTCCATCGTCTGAAGGCAGTGGGTATGACCTCCTATAATAGCGTCGGCTCCCGCCCGGACAAAGGCCTTTGCAAGATTTTCCTGGTCTGCCCCGTAATCCGGGGAACCTTCCGTCCCCCAATGGCAGATACAAATCACCACGTCTGCATAGGCCCTGGCATAGCGGATGGCTTTTTGATACTCCGTCGGATCAAGGCACTTTAAGACTCCGGGGGAGTTTTTGCCCGCCTCCTTTGTGTAATGGTAACTTCGCTCGATTTGGGTGGCAGAGAGGATCGCCACCGTCTGGCCGTTGACAATAACATACCTTGCTCCCTTTGCCTCGGATAAATCCTTACCTGCACCGATATAGGGCATTTTCGCTTTTCTAAGAGCCGAAAGAGTGGAGAGAAATCCCTTCCTTCCATAGTCATAGACATGATTATTGGCAAGGCTTACAAGATCTGTTCCGATACCGGATAAAAGCTTCGCCCGGGAAGGATTTGCCCGGAAGGTAAAGGCCTTTCCCTTCAGAGGAGTACTCTCCCCATTTCTCCCGTAACTGAACTCATTGTTCACCACAAAGTAATCGGCCCCTCGCATCTTCTGGATCAGATCCTGGGAAAACCCATTGGCCAGATGATTGGGCTTGCGGTCAAGATAGGCTGTAGTGGAGATATTCTCCGCCAGATTCAAATCTCCGCAGAACAAAAAACCGGCATAGGATGTATGGGAAGCATCGATCTCAGTTACCA
>CADCQT010000223.1 GCA_902803645.1 uncultured Lachnospiraceae bacterium
AAAAAGAAATAAGATCAGTTAACAAAAAGGAGACAAAGATGGAATGTACGATTGCAAATATGTATGACTTGAGGGAGACCATAGCTGCCGGACTGTTCGAAGGCAAGACCTATCCCTGGGAGGTTCTTCCGGAGATCGGAGACTACATTATGGAGCTTGGTAAGACCCTTGATCCTGAAGTCTTTGAGAAGAGAGGAGAGGACATCTGGGTGGCAAAGGATGTTAAGATCTATCCTACCGCCACATTGACAGGGCCTTTGATTATTGATGAGGGAACGGAGATAAGACCCGGAGCCTTTATCCGGGGGAAGGCCATCATCGGTAAGAACTGTGTCATTGGTAATTCTACCGAGATCAAAAATGATATTATTTTTAATAATGTTCAGGTGCCACATTATAACTATGTGGGAGATTCTGTTTTAGGATTCCATTCTCATATGGGAGCGGGTTCCATTACTTCCAATGTGAAGAGCGACAAGACACTTGTCGTTGTAAAAGATCGCAATGGAGAAGAAATTGAAACAGGATATAAGAAATTTGGAGCTATGCTGGGAGACTATGTGGAAGTGGGATGCAACTCTGTGTTAAATCCGGGTACCGTCATTGGCTCCCACAGCAATGTATACCCCCTGTCTATGGTACGTGGAGTGATCCCTGCAAATTCCATTGTGAAGAACAGAGCGGCTCAGGAAATCGTATCCAAAGAGAAATAGGGAGGAAACAGATAATGGGAGATTTATTAAATGAACTATTAATTAATGGCACTTCACCGTATCATGTAGGGGAATTTCTCTATCAGACCCTGACGTCCGGTGAGAATGGAAACTTCAGCCCTCTGGATATGCGAGATGAGTGGAAGCTGGAAGAAGGAAGGGGGTATTTGGTGAACCTTGGGTCCACCATCATTGCTTTCCGCATTCCAAAGGATAGGGCAAGGATGCTTCCGGATTCTTCCAAGGGCCGTGATGCTTCCTGTCTCCGTATTACAGCCAGCCATGTGGATTATCCCGGTTTTCGTATCAAGTCGGATCCGGATATGGCGGATGGAGGGTATGTTACCCTGGATACAGAGGTCTATGGAGGTCCCATCGACAGTAGCTGGCTGGATCGCCCCCTAGGGGTTGCCGGTATGGTCACTGTCTCTACAGATGATCCTTTTCAGGTGGAGGAGATCTTGTATGACAGCAAAAGAGGACTGCTTACCATTCCAAATCTTGCCATCCATATGGACCGTGAGACCAATAAGGGAAAGACTTTTAACCGTCAGACCCAGCTAATCCCTCTGTTTTCTGCCTCGGAGGATGAGGAGAGCTTTGAGGAGTTTTTGGCATCGGATCTGGGAGTAGAACAGGATCGGATTCTTTCCTGGGATTTATGTGTCTACAATGAGGATCGTCCCCAGAGGATCGGAAGAGACTATGAGATGCTTTCGGCTCCCAGAATCGATAATCTTTCTTCTGTGGCTGCCTGTCTTTCTTCTATGCTTCGTCCGGAGGAGGCGGTATCCCTTGAAATATCTGCCTTCTTTAATCATGAAGAAATCGGTAGCACCACAAGGGAGGGAGCAGATTCCAATCTTCTCTCACATGTGATCCAGAAGATCTATGACAGTTTTGGATTTACAGAAGCTGAGAGACTTCGAGCCGTCTATGACGGATATCTTTTGTCTGTGGATGTGGCACACGCCTTCCACCCCAATTACAAGGATAAGGCGGATCCGAAGAACCGGCCGGTAATCAACAGAGGATTTGCTGTGAAAGAGGCTTTTTCCCAGTCCTATGCTACAGATCCGGTGAGCATCGGAATCTTAAAGAGTATTTGCCAAAAAGAGGGCATTCCCTGCCAGAGTTATTTTAACCGTTCGGATATTCCGGGGGGGCATACCTTAGGGGTATATGTTGCAAGTCATCTTCCCATGCATGCAGCTGATATCGGTCTTCCTATTCTGGCCATGCATTCGGCAAGAGAACTATGCGGTATGGATGATTATATCTCCATGGAACGTTTCCTTCGGGCCTTCTACAATGGCTAGATTGTAACCTAAGCTGAGATAAAAGGCAGAGTACCCAAAATACAGGGTGCTCTGCCTTTTAACTCAGTCGGAGAAATCCCCCACCTCTAAGCGTTAGCGTAGGTGGGGGTTATGACAAACTATACTCAGTCGGGGTACAAGCT
>CADCQT010000224.1 GCA_902803645.1 uncultured Lachnospiraceae bacterium
AGTATACACGGTATTTCTTTTTTCCTACCTCACAATGAACAGGCCTTAGACATTTATATCGTATTGTAAAAGTATACCCCTTCTTTATCTTGCTTCCTCCCCGGAAACGATCTCCAATCACAATATCTGCTTCCCCTCTTTTCAAAGGTTCATAGAGCCGCCATAGACGGTGTACATCATAGGTCATATCACAATCCGCAAAGATCACCACCTGCCCTCTGCTCTTTGAAAGCCCGCACCTTATGGCATTCCCGTATCCCGTATCTTTTTCATAAAGGACACGGGCGCCGCAGCTCCTGGCCTGCCGGGCTGAATCATCCCGGCTGCCATTATCCACAACCAGGACTTCTCCCCGAATGTTCTCCTCTTCCATAAAAGCCTTCGCATCACGTACACACTGCCCTACACATTCCGCTTCATTCAGGCAGGGAAAAATAACGGACAGATCAAGTTCTTCTCTTTCTATGCACATTCCAAAGCCACCTCCCCTCCGTCTCCTCCATCAGGATCAAATACAGTGCCAGCACACTTCCTCCAAAGGCCCGATAGGTAAAGAAATAATGCTGAAAACCGTGACTGTGAAGCACTAAAATCCGCACGAACGGTATCATAGCAAGTAGCAGATACGAAGAAATCAACCCGCTTTTTCTGCTATCCTGTCGATAGACAAACATCAAATATGCGTAGGCGATGGCAATCCCCAGCGCAAGCGCCAATCCTGCCCCCTTTATACAGAGAGGAAAAAGACAGCTGAGATTTCCTGCCACTGCCTGATAGATCAGAGCCAAAAGGGAAAAGGGTCTCTTTCCGTACACCTCATTCCCCAGCCACTGGGCCGCATGTCCCCTTACATAGGGCAGCGGATCGATCTGTAACACCATAGCCGCAAGAATCCATTTGGATATCCACATTCCCACATAACCAACCAACCAGAGAACAACATATCGAAGCGTATTGACCTGATCCGACCGTCTCCAGTCCCCCGACAGCTTCCTGTGTATCCCCATGGCAAGAAGCAACGGAAGAAGTAAGGACAGGCTCTCCGTTGTGAAAAAATCTAGATACACCGTCACCATTCCATCCAGTAAAAACAAAATATCAAGGTTTTCCCACTTCCCTGCCAAGCTTTTCCCTGCCACAAGATAGGTTATCCACATTGTCCATAAAATGACCCAGGTATATTCAAGGCAAAAGGGAACAAACCAGATCCCCGCCGCCGCAAGTGATCCCACCCATCCAATTGCCAGCGTCCTCTGCTCACTTTTCCAAAGTCGTATCCCTGTTGCCAGTAACAGAGCGATCATAAGAAAACCATTGAACCGGTAGATTCCACGAATGTCGGTAACCAGATGCAAAAGCCTTACCAGCACATTCCCTCCATGCCAGTATCTAAGGTACTCCCGGTTTCCTCCCCTGTGATCTCTGACCTGCTCTAGCAGCTTCACATTAGGACCTTCATTCTCCTCATACCTGTACTTTGACCAAAGAACCGACGACAGTGGCTTTTTACTATCATATCCATAAGCGATCGAAAGCCAGATTGCATCTGCGTTAGGATCCATCTTGCTTGCATGCAGACCTCTGACCATATTATAGGTCCCCTTATGTCTGCACAGTTCCTTCGCCGAACGCTCCATATTCTTCTGTATCGCTGCCCGTGGAATCAGCGCACTAAGAACCAAAAGCGCTGTCAACAGAAAAAACATCAGCCAAAAAGTAGCAAGGTACTTTGGCATTTTCCCAAGACCTTTCATTTCATCCCCCATTATCTTTTATTACTCGTCCCTTATTATACCATGTATTATCTGTTTTCTTACTATATTTTCGGAAATTTTCGTTTTTCTTTCCGGATAATACTTCATAGCATACCACCTCTCTACTTTAATGTGTTAAAATTCATACAAGCAGTTCCATTTTCTCCGGCTATGATACCCCGATATTCAGGAAAGGAGTCCTCCATGAAAAAAAGATCCAACATCCTGGCCCTTGCTCTGGCAGTTTCTCTGGTTTTTTCCGGACCTGCCCCGGTTACACCCAAGACCGCCTTTGCCGGAACCACTACCGAAAGTTCCTTGTATTTTAACAGTAAAAAGATTTCCCTTAGGGCCGGCTGCCGCGCCCAGTTCTATGTCTACGGCTGGTACAACAATCTGAAGGTGTACTCTGAGAATCCGGATATCGTATCCGTTAACAGGAACGGTATCCTCAAAGGAAAGAAGAAAGGTACCACTGCCCTGATTGCCAAAGACACCACCACCGGTGCAACAGCCAGGTGCAAGGTCACAGTCTCCAAAAAGCTGACACAGACCCAGATTCGTAGCCGGCTCTACAAATTAAAGACCGGATTTCCGGAAGGGAAGACCTGGACCAACGCCAATCTCGACGCCTATGGAAACGGAGGTTGCTACGCCTTTATGACCATTGCCTTAGAATCGGTTTTCGGGAAAAATGCTCTCACCAAACAGCATTCCTCCTTCAAAAAGATCCGGGTGGGAGATCACATCCGGATCGGTAACTACCATTCCGTTGTTGTCCTTGAAAAGAGGGCTAATTCTGTTATTGTGGTGGAGGGCAATTATAATTCCTCTATCCACTGGGGACGTGAGATCACAAAACAGGAACTACAGGCTACCGGGTTTTATGTGGATACCTATATCTGGTAGAGAACAATCCCCCGCAGATGACTTTTCTTGCCTTCTCCGGGGGATTTTTCTCTTTCAATGCCTTCTCTAGCTTCTACTGCTTCCTCTTTTTCCCCCGCAGATGACTTTTCTTGCCTTC
>CADCQT010000225.1 GCA_902803645.1 uncultured Lachnospiraceae bacterium
CCACTCTTCGGAAGGTAGAACCGGCAGAACGCTGTCCTATGGGCTGGGAAGCCTTACGCTTCCCGGCGTTCTTATCCATACGGGCAAGGATCAGATCATGATCCTCTCTTGTCAGAAGCAGATCTGCATCTAAAATAATCTCTCCCGATGTCAGGAAGCGACTGGTACGGTATCCCAGCTTCATATCCCGGATCCCGATCACCTCTATGTCTCCATCCGGCTTAAGAACCGTTACACGGCGAAGAACATCTCGCATCTCTCCGCCATAGGCTCCTGCATTCATCACTACAGCACCACCGATGGTTCCGGGAATTCCACTGGCAAACTCCAACCCGGAAAGCCATTTCACCGCTGCCTCTCTTGCAACGGAAGGAAGAACCGCTCCAGCCTCTGCCGTAATCACAACCTGTTCCTGATCTGTGGGGCCAAGGGTCACCTTATTCATCCGGTTACCAATGGATAACACAATGCCGGGAATCCCTGCATCGGATACCAAAAGATTACTTCCGTTGCCGATGACAGTATAGGGGATCTCCCTCTCCCTGGCATAAGCCAAAATATCCAACAATTCCTGACGGTTGACCGATATATAAACCTCAGCCGGGCCACCCACCCCAAAGGTCGTATGACGGGAAAGAGGCTCATTCTCCAGAATAACGCCCCCTGCTCCCAACAATTGTCTAAGCTCTGCAATCACGTTGCTGTCCATAGCTAGCTCCTCCTAAGCTCCCCCTACAGTATCAGGTATTATGCATTCTGTAAAAAAGCGATATAACCTAAATATCCCTCGTACAGATCCACCTTGGAGATGATCTCCCATGGTGCATGCATGTTCAGTACAGCAACTCCACTGTCAATAACGGACATTGCATAGTTACCAAGGATATATGCGATGGTTCCACCGCCGCCCTGATCTACCTTACCAAGCTCTGCTGTCTGGTAGGATACATCGGCATCATCAAAAATACGACGGATCTGACCCATGTATTCTGCGCTGGCATCGTTACTTCCGGACTTACCACGGCTTCCGGTGTACTTGTTGAATACAAGTCCCTTGCCAAAGTATGCCGCATTTTTCTTCTCCATAACAGATGGATAATTCGGGTCAAAGGCTGCAGACACATCGGAAGAGAGGGCTGCAGAATTGGACAGCGCACGGCGGACATACAGATCTCCGTCCTTGCCCATGGCGTGAAGAACCTCTGCCACGGTATTCTCGAAGAATCTGGACTCCATTCCTGTTGCACCCACAGAACCGATTTCCTCCTTGTCTACCAGAAGGCAGGCATAGGTGCGCTTTCCAGGCTTTGTATCAAGGATAGCCTTAAAGGATGGGTAGGCACAGACACGGTCATCATGTCCATATCCCATAATCATGCTGCGATCGAATCCATAGTCCCTTGCCTCACCTGCAGGAACCACCTCAATCTCAGCTGATACAAAATCCTCTTCCTCCACACCATAGGTGTCCTTCAGGATCTTCAGGATGTTTGCCTTAACAGCTTCCTTCTGCTCCTTTTTTTCCTTATCATCTGCATCGGATACCGCCTCCTCAAGGGGCATGCTTCCGATGAGGACATTCAAATCCTCTCCTTCTACTACGGTTGCTCCGTCCTTCTTCATCTGATCTGCAGACAGATGGATCAGAAGGTCAGATACACCAAAAACAGGATCCTGCGGCTTATCACCTACGGACACCTGAACCACCTCTCCGTTCTTCTTCACCATGACACCGTGAAGAGCCAGAGGAAGGGTCACCCACTGATATTTCTTGATACCGCCATAGTAATGGGTATCCAGAAGTGCCATTTCTGTATCCTCATAGAGGGGATTCTGCTTCAGATCCATACGGGGGGAATCGATATGCGCACCTAAGATGTTCATACCCTTCTCCAGGTCCTCCTCACCGAGAACAAAAAGAGCCATGCCCTTGCCACGGTTGTTACGGTATACCTTATCTCCTGCAGAAAGCTTGCCCTTCTCTGCAATGATATCTTCTAAATTCTTAAATCCGGCCTTCTTCGCCTCTTCCTCAAAATAAGCAGTGCACTCACGCTCTGTCTTATGCTGTGAAATAAATTTACGATAGCCCTCGGCAAAATCCATCAGTGCCTTTTTCTTAGATTCTTCTGTGTATTTGCTCCATGCATTTTTACGTTCCATTGATGTTGCTCCTTGTAAGTAAAAAAATTATATTATTGATCGCTGCCTCCAGCGATGTTGTCCTGTACACGGCGATACAGCTCTGCAGCTGCATTATATCCCATCTTCTTCTGACGATGGTTGACAGCAGCTGTCTCGCAGATGATCGCCAGGTTACGACCCGGACGGATGGGAAGAGAATGACATACCACGTCATGTCCCAAAATATCCATATACTCATCCTTAAGTCCCAGTCTGTCATACTCGGTGTCCCTGTGCCAATCCTCCAGCTTGATCACCAGATCGATGGCCTGGTTATCCTTGACACATTCTACACCGTACAAGCTCTTAACATCGATGATACCGATGCCGCGAAGCTCAATAAGATGCTTGGTAATGGCAGGGGATGATCCCATCAGAGTATGGTCATTGATCCGGCGGATCTCAACCACATCATCCGCCACCAGACGATGGCCTCTTCGAACCAGCTCCAGAGCCGCCTCGGACTTACCGATCCCACTTTCTCCCGTGATGAGAAGTCCCTCACCGTAGACATCCACCAACACACCATGGATGGTGGTGGTAGGTGCAAGCTCTGCATTCAGGGTATAGATCAGCTCAGCCTCAAACTCAGAGGTTGCCCGATTGGTTCCAAGGATAGGCATCCGACATTCGTTGGCCACCTTAAGCAGTGCCTCCTCAGGCTCTAACCCGCGGCAGATGATCATACAGGGAAGCTTATATGCAAACAGCTTCTGATAGATCTCAATCCGCTCTTCCTGGGTCTTATTGCTGTGAAGATAGGTATACTCTACCATTCCGATCAGCTGGATCCTGTTCTTGTCAAAATGATCATAGAATCCGTTCAACTGCAGGGCCGGACGATTGATATCCGGGACCCTTACCCGACACTGTGTCAAATCTATATCCGGTGTATAATTCTTAAGCTGCATTCTCTCAGCAATATCGCTCAGTAATGCTCCCTCTTCTACCATTGCCATAACATCCTCCTTTCAGCGCAAATACGCCCATTAGTATAATAATTGGATAGGGTTTTTTTGTCAAACCGGAGGGTGGAGAAAAGCATAGAGATTCTCCGCCGCCTCCCGGCTCATAGACTCGGTCTCGGCAAGTTCCTCCACAGAAGCCGCCCGGATCGCCTCTGCACTGACAAACCGCTTCATAAGTGCCTTCCTTCTCACCGGACCGATTCCTTCCACATCATCTAGGAAACTCTTCACCTGCCCCTTGCTTCTAAGAGATCTGTGATATTCGATGGCGAAGCGGTGGGCCTCATCCTGAAGCCTGGTGATCAGCTTAAAGGCCTCGGAACTTCTGTCAATGGGGATCTCCTCATTGTTATAAAAAAGTCCTCTGGTCCTGTGATGATCATCCTTTACCATACCACACACCGGAATCTGAAGGGACAGTTCCTTCAGCACCTCAAGGGCAATGTTCACCTGTCCCCGACCTCCATCCATCATGATCACATCCGGGAACCTGGTAAAGCTGCCGATTTCTTCTGCCAATCCCTCCTTTTTTTCTTCGATTCCATGGGAGAATCTTCTGGTCAGGACCTCCTTCATGGAAGCGTAGTCATTGGGGCCTACCACCGTCTTGATCTTAAACTTGCGGTAATCACTTCTTAAGGGTTTTCCCTTATCAAAGACCACCATGGAGCCCACACTCTGAAATCCGTTGGTATTACTGATATCATAGGCCTCCATCCGGCGAATCCCCGGAAGGGACAAAAGATCGGAGAGTTCCTTCATGGCTCCAATGGTCCGTCCCTCCTCCCGCTTGATCCTCTCCTTATCCTTGGTAAGGATCATAGAGGCGTTCTTCCAGGCCAGCTCCACAAGCCTTGTCTTCTGTCCCCGCTTCGGGGCCACAAGATGCACCTGGCTACCTCTCTTTTCTGACAGGAACTGCTGGAGAGTCTCCATTCCCGGCAGTTCCCTTTGCAGATAGATCTCCTTGGGCACAAAGGGGGTTCCGGAATAGAACTGCTGCAAAAAGGTCTCCATTAGAGAATCCCTGTCGTCATCCACCCGGACATTCATAAAGAAATGATCCCGTCCGATCATCCGCCCCCCCCGGATAAAGAACACCACAGCTGCAGCATCCTCTCCATCAATGGCCATTGCCACAATATCCCGATCCTCTCCACCGGTATCCGTGATCTTC
Source organism: uncultured Lachnospiraceae bacterium (assembly GCA_902803645.1). Taxonomy (GTDB): domain Bacteria; phylum Bacillota; class Clostridia; order Lachnospirales; family Lachnospiraceae; genus Weimeria. Next base: position 4,330 of record CADCQT010000225.1, read on the forward strand.
TGTTTCTGAACACAGGCCCTGGCGGAGGCGATCAGATCCCGGTAGGTGGCTGCCTTTTCAAATTCCATCTCCATCGCCGCCTGCTGCATCTTCTCTGTCAGTTCTTTCACCACCGGCTCATCATGTCCCTCCAGAAAATCCATGGCCTTTTGGATATGCCGGTGGTATTCCTCCTCCGAAATCAGATTCTGGCACACCCCGGGGCACTGTTTCATATGATAGTTCAGGCATGCTCTGTCCTTTTTCATATCTCTTGGAAACTGCTTAGAGCAGGTGCGCAGGTGAAAAAGCTTATTCACCAGATCGATGGTATCCTTGACTGCTCCGGCAGAGGTAAAGGGACCAAAATACCGACTCTTATCCTTTAATACCTTTCTGGAAAAAAGCACCCTGGGATAAGCCTCTCCCAGGGTAACACGGATATAGGGATAGGTCTTGTCATCCCGAAGCATGGTATTGTACTTCGGTCTGTGTTCCTTGATGAGATTGTTCTCAAGGATCAAGGCTTCCAGCTCGGAATCCGTAACAATGTATTCAAAATGGTGGATATGCGCCACCATCTGTTTTTTCTTGATGCCCTCGTCGTGACTGGGCTGAAAATACTGATGCACTCTCTTGGTCAGACTCTTTGCCTTCCCCACATATATGATGGCATCGGATTTGTCATGCATAATATAAACTCCCGGTTGATCCGGGAGTTTAGCTAATTCATCCTGTATCGAAAACATAGGATCAATCTTCCTCAAACATACTGTCTTCTTCTGACTTCTCCTCAGGCTCACCCTCGATTCCGGTGATCTTACGGAACATATCCATAAATTCCTTACCGGTGATGGTCTCCTTCTCATACAGATACTCAGAGATCTCATCGAGAGCCTGACGGTTCTCTGTTAAAAGCTGCATTGCATGGTCATACTGGGAGGTGATGATGGCAAGAACCTCTTCATCCACCTGACTGGCTGTGGCCTCACCACAGGTCATAGAAGCCGCACCATCAAGGTACTGACTCTCTACGGTGGCAAGTCCCATCATGCCAAACTTCTCGGACATACCGAATCTGGTAACCATATTCCGGGCAATGGAGGTTGCCTTCTCAATATCATTGGCAGCTCCGCTGGTGGATACATGGAATACCAGCTGTTCTGCCGCACGTCCACCCATAAAGGTTGCAATGTCCTCCAGGAGCTCATCCTTGCTCTGCAGGAACTTCTCCTCCTCCGGGGTCTGAAGAGTATATCCCAAAGCTCCCATGGTACGGGGAACAATGGTGATCTTCTGTACCGGATCTGTATTCTTCTGGAGTGCGGAAACCAGGGCATGGCCCACCTCATGATAGGAAACCACCTTCCGTTCCCTGTCACTCATAGGACGATCCTTCTTCTCCTTACCACCTACCGCTACACGCTCAAAGGCTTCAAAAAGATCCGTCTGGGTAACGGCCATTCTTCCGTTCTCCACCGCAAGGATCGCTGCCTCGTTGATGATATTGGCAAGATCGGATCCCACAAGACCTGCAGAAGC
>CADCQT010000226.1 GCA_902803645.1 uncultured Lachnospiraceae bacterium
AATTTTTCAGACGGTAACATCAGCGGAGGAATGACCGGAACCTATAAGGTAAAAAAGGAGAAAAGGGAAATTTCACTGGTGATCGATTCCGTTCCTTATAACGGTGTGATAGAGGACACCATAGATGAAGCAGGAAATAGGGTAAGAACCATCACAGCCGCCGGAAGGAACAATGAAAGTATCTGGGCCGTGCAGTATCAGGGGAAATAACAAAGTTTATGAATGTCAAACAGGAGGGTTACATGAGGTTATATATCAATAATAAAAAGGAAATGGGCAGAATTGCTCCGGAGATTTACGGACATTTTTCAGAACATCTGGGTCGTTGCATTTATGAAGGGATCTATGTGGGGGAGGATTCTGCTATCCCGAATGAAAAGGGAATGCGCTGTGATGTGGTGCAGGCATTAAAAGAAATTCAGGTGCCGGTGCTGCGCTGGCCGGGCGGATGTTTTGCCGACGAATATCACTGGAAGGATGGCATCGGACCGAAGGAGAAGCGTAAGCGTATGGTCAATACCCACTGGGGCGGTGTTGTCGAGGATAACAGTTTTGGAACCCATGAATTTTTCGAACTGGCAAAGCAGTTGGGCTGTAAGACCTACGTGAACGGCAATGTGGGCAGCGGAACCGTTCAGGAGATGAGCGAATGGGTGGAATATATGACATTTAACGGTGTCTCTCCTATGGCAGATCTTCGTAAGGAAAACGGACAGGAAGAACCATGGCGTGTGGATTACTTTGGCGTGGGAAATGAGAACTGGGGCTGCGGCGGCAATATGCGTCCTTCCTACTACGCTGACCTCTACCGGCGTTATCAGACCTATGTCAGAGTCTATGATCCAAAGAAACCGATCCAAAAGATCTGTGGAGGCGCCAATGTAGCGGATTATCACTGGACGAAGACGGTTCTTGACACCTGCTTTGACCATACACCGGAGGCACTTCACGGTTTCATGGACGGACTTTCCCTGCATTACTATGTTCATCCGGAGGGATGGGAGGTAAAAGGTTCAGCGACGGAATTTGACAAAGAGGTCTGGTATAAGACCTTGTCCAAGGCGCTTTACATGGAAGAGCTGGTGGAGCGTCACGGAGCCATTATGGACCAGTACGATCCGGAGAAAAAGATCGGTATGGTTGTGGATGAATGGGGAACCTGGTATACCGTGGAGCCGGGAACAAATCCGGGATTTTTGTATCAGCAGAATACGGTGCGGGATGCGCTGGTTGCAGGTATCACGCTGAATATTTTCAACAAGCACTGCGACCGCGTGAAGATGGCATGTCTTGCGCAGATGGTCAATGTGCTCCAGTCTGTGCTTTTGACCGAAGGGGATCAGATGATCAAGACCCCGACCTACCACGTGTTCCATCAGTATCGCTATCATCAGGGTGCTACGCTGCTGTCCTCCTCCCTTGTGGATGAGAAAGAGGTCGGCTGCGGCGAGTGGAAAGTTCCGGAAGTGACAGAGGCGGTATCAGAGGATGAAGAGGGATTTATCACCATCACGCTGAATCACCTTGCAACCGATGAGGAGGCTTTTGTGGATGTCAGCCTTGCAGAAGGTGGATATAAGGTGATCGAGGCCACGGTTGTGGGCGGAGAGATGCATGCGCACAATACCTTTGAAGAGCCGGAAACCGTGACAGAGAAGCCTTTTGATCATTACACGGAAAAGGCATACGGAAAGGGACTGTCTCTGACGCTTCCACCATCCAGTGTTACCCTTCTTCGCCTGCAGAAGATCGGTGATTAGGAAGGAGGGCGTATGCTCGAATATGTGGAAGAACCTCCGAAGCCGACCCTTGAACCGGGAGAGGAGGATCGGGAAGCACTGTCCAAAGGACTGTGGATGAGTCATGACCCCGCCATCTTTTTCGACCCGGTAAGCGGAAACTATTATACCTATTGCACCGGAGCCATTGCCCGCCGCTCGAAGGATCTGATCCACTGGGAATACCTTGGAAAGGTCGTGGAGGATGTGCCAAAGGAAGCGGCAGAGTGGACCGGTTCCCATGATATCTGGGCTCCGGATATCATTAAGGTGGGAGATGAATACCGGCTTTATTGTTCTAATTCCAGTTGGGGCGTACAGCAGTCCTGTATCTTTCTGGCGGTTAGTGACTGCCCAGAGGGCCCTTTTGTTCCACGGGGGATTGTACTGAAAACTTCGGAGGATCTTCCGGTAAACGGAATTGATGCAAATCCCGTGGTGGAAGAGGAGAGTGGCCGGCATTTCATGGTGTACGGTTCCTTCTGGGGAGGCATCTACCTTCTGGAGCTGGATCCGGAAACAGGACTTGCCAAAAACAAAGATGAGATCGGAATCTGTCTGGCAAAACGTCCGGCATGGATGAGCGGTGCCATTGAAGGACCCTATATCGTATACCGGGAAGGGTATTACTACCTGTTTGTCTCCTATGGTTCCCTGAAGACAGATTACAATATCCGTGTCGGAAGAAGTAAAAAGATTACAGGACCATATCTGGATGCAAAAGGCTGCGATCTTCGCTGGGATTATAACGAGGGAAACGCCGGGCAGCAGGCCGGCAACCTGGTGTTCTCAGGTTATGCCTGGAATGATGGTGTTGCCTGGATGGCGCCGGGGCATAACTCGGTACTGAAGGACAACTGGTGCCTGGTCTGCCATATCCGGCAGAAGAATTTTACGATGAAGCCGGAGCTTTCGACGATGCAGATTCGTAAA
>CADCQT010000227.1 GCA_902803645.1 uncultured Lachnospiraceae bacterium
ATACACCAGCAGAGGAGTGCATCAACCCTGTCTCTGCTTGTGCTTCGGGTTCTCACAGATAATGCGGATCTTACCCTTTCTCTTAATAACCTCGCACTTCTCGCACATAGGCTTTACAGAAGATCTTACTTTCACGAAAAGTTCCTCCTTTCTCTGTAAAAGCACAATTTTCCTGCTTCCCTACGAGGCAACCTGCATATAAGCGCACTTCGCCTACATAAGAAAAGCGTCCGCATACTATTATATGCGGGCGCTCTCTACTTTTCAAGCAGTTTTTTGAAAATTTTGCATGAAAACCAATACAAAAATATAGGGATTATTTATCTCTCCAGATGATACGACCCTTGGTAAGATCATATGGGCTCATCTCGATGGTAACCTTATCTCCCGGGAGAATACGAATGTAGTTCATTCTCAGCTTACCACTGATGTGAGCCAGGATCTCATGGCCGTTCTCAAGCTGTACAGAGAACATAGCATTCGGAAGCTTCTCAAGTACTGTTCCTTCTACTTCAATAACATCTGCTTTTGACATATTCAATACTCCTTTGTCACGACTCTTTCCTGTATTTCTTAATGACCTTCCTAATCCAGTCATCTTCAAACTGATGTTGATCAGCTGCAATGGCGCTAACCTCATCCGATATATGTACAATGGGCTGCAGATGTACTTTGCGCTTGCGCTTAGGATGGGATACCGTCTTATGTACCCCGTCCGCCACAAGTACATCCTTACCATCTTCACTTATCACAACATAGACACAGTTCCTGTCATGACCTGCCTTTGATCTTGCCATGGTAAACGTCATGGGATCAGGCCTCAAGGATCTTCTGAATGGAAGCAAATACTTCTTCCATTGGTACTGTGCCATCTACGCTCTTTAAAATTCCCTGCTCCTTGTAGTAATCAATGAGAGGCTGAGTCTGCTCATGATAGACACGAAGTCTTTCCTGAACGGTCTCCGGCTTATCATCTTCTCTTAATACAAGTTCACTTCCACAGGTATCACAAATTCCTTCCTTCTTAGGTGGAATGGATACGATATGATAGGTTGCTCCGCAGTTCAGGCAGGCACGACGTCCACCCATACGCTTCACAATATTTTCATCCGGAACATCAACATCGATGGCATAATCCATCTTCTGACCATCCGCTTCGAGGGCCTTTGTCAGTGCCTCTGCCTGAGGAATGGTTCTTGGAAACCCATCCAATACAAAACCATTGGCACAGTCATCCTGATGGATGCGATCCATGACAAGATCACATGTTAACTCATCCGGTACCAGCTGACCGGCATCCATATATGTCTTTGCCTTTTGACCAAGTTCTGTATTGTTTTTGATGTTTGCGCGAAAGATATCTCCGGTGCTGATATGAGGAATAGAATATGTCTTGGCGATCTGCTTAGCCTGTGTACCTTTTCCTGCTCCCGGTGCTCCTAACATAATCAGCTTCATGGTATTGACCCCCTTATAGAATATATGGAGATACAGGCTTTATCGTAAAGCTCCATATCTCCATGCCTCTCTCAAGCCTATTCGCTTAAGAATCCTTTATAATTACGAACCATCATCTGTGATTCGATCTGCTTTAATGTCTCAACAACAACACCAACGATAATGATAATCGATGTTCCTCCGAAGGATACGGAAGCACCTGTCAGACCATTTAATGCAATTGGTACAACGGATACAATCGTAAGGCCGATGGCACCGATGAAAATGATGCTGTTTAAAACACTATTGAGATAATCGCTTGTTGGCTTACCAGGACGAATGCCCGGAACAAAGCCGCCACTCTTCTTCATATTATCTGCAATCTCAAGCGGATTGAAGGTAATGGATGTATAGAAGTATGCGAATGCAATAATCAATGCTACATATACAAGCGCACCAATGGAATAGATCCAGTGCTGCTTGTCAAACCAGTGGCTCTCAGAAAGCATGTTCAGGATGGTATATCCGACTCCTGTTCCACCGTTCTTACCTGCAAGTGCAGCAATGATAACCGGTGTCTGCATAAGAGACTGGGCGAAAATTACTGGAATTACGCCGCCGGTGTTAACCTTCAGAGGAATAAAACTGCTTCCTGCTGAAGAGTAGGATGCTCTACCGGCACCCTGGAGCTTCTTGGAATACTGAACCGGAATCTTACGCTCTGCACACTGTAATACAACTACCATTACAACGATGGCAACGATTACGGCAGCAATGATACATCCGATCAGAATACCGCGAGGCACTGTCTGTCCCTTGATGAACTGATTAAACAATGTTGTTGCATCCTGCGGAAGGCGGGATACGATATTGATAACCAGGACAATGGAAATTCCATTACCGACACCATTCTCGGTAATACGCTCACCGATCCACATAAGAACAGTAGAACCGGCTGTCAATGCTGCTACCAGCATAATAACAGAGAACGCATTAAAGTGTGTCAGGTATCCGCTTCTTCCGAAGCCGATGGACATCGCAAGGGATTCTAAAACTGATAATACAACCGTCACAATACGTGTCAACTGTGTCAGTTTCTTTCTTCCTTCCTCTCCATCTCTCTGGATCTCTTCCAGCTTAGGGAAAGAGATCGTAAGGAGCTGGATAATGATGGAAGATGTAATATATGGTGTGATACTCAATGCAAAAATGGACATTTTCTCAAAGGAGCCACCGGTAATTGCGTTAAAGAAATTCAATGAATCTCCGGCATTACCGAATAACTTCTTGAAGACTTCTGGATCCACTCCCGGAACCGGGAGCTGTGATCCAATTCGCACAACGATCAACATCAAAAATGTGAAGAATAAACGCTTACGAATGTCTTTAATCTTGAATGCATTACGAAGAGTAGTCAGCATTAGATCACCTCAGCTTTTCCACCTAAGGCCTCGATCTTCTCCTTAGCACTAGCGCTGAAAGCATTTACCTTAACGTTAAGCTTCTTTGTAAGCTCACCGTTACCAAGGATCTTAACGCCATCACCAGTCTTCTTGATTACACCGTTCTCTAACAGAGTCTCAACTGTTACATCAGCACCATCCTCGAAACGCTCTAACTCGGAAATGTTGATTGCGATGATGTTCTTTGTGTTGATATTCTTGAAGCCTCTCTTAGGAAGACGACGGAAAAGTGGCATCTGTCCACCTTCGAATCCAAGTCTTACTCCGCCGCCGGAACGAGCCTTCTGACCCTTCTGGCCCTTACCTGCTGTCTTGCCGTTTCCTGAACCGTGTCCACGTCCACGTCTGAAGTTATTGCTCTGCTTAGAACCTTCAGCTGGCTTTAAGTTGGATAAATCCATGAGTGGCACCTCCTATCTGTAATTTTAGATCTCTTCTACTTTTACTAAATGCTGAACCTTCTGAACCATACCCTTTGTAGCGGCATTGTTTGGAAGCTCAACAGAATGGCCAATCTTACGAAGGCCAAGTGCCTCTACGATCTTTCTGTTCTTAGGAACAGCACCGATTGTAGACTTCACGAGTGTTACTTTTACCTTGTCTGCCATTTTTTCGTTCCTCCTTATGCCAGAATGTCTTCTACGGACTTACCGCGAAGCTTAGCCACCTCTTCCGGGGACTTCAGCTGGCTTAAAGCATTGATTGTAGCAAGAACTACATTCTGCTTATTGGAAGATCCCAGAGACTTGGTACGAATGTTCTGGATACCTGCGATCTCGCAGACAGAACGAGCAGGACCACCAGCGATAATACCAGTTCCTTCTGGAGCCTTCTTAAGAAGTACAGAAGCACCAGTGTGCTTGCCCATAATATCGTGTGTAATAGAATGATGATCATCTAACTTGATGGTGATCATGTTCTTGATTGCATCTTCCTTACCCTTACGGATAGCCTCAGGTACCTCAGATGCCTTACCAAGGCCAGCACCAACGTGACCCTGCTTGTCACCTACAACAACCAGAGCGGTGAAACGCATGTTACGTCCACCCTTAACTACCTTAGTAACTCGCTTGATGGAAACAACATTTTCTTCTAATTCCATCTGACTTACGTCAATGATTTCACGCTTCATCTATTGCTTCCTCCTTAAAAATCTAATCCGGCTTCTCTAGCTGCCTCAGCCAGTGCCTGTACCTTACCAGCGTAAACGTAACCGCCTCTGTCGAAGACTACCTGCTTGATGTCAGCATCCATAGCACGCTTTGCAATAACAGCACCGAGCTTCTTAGCTGCTTCAACATCATTTGTCTTCTTCAGGTCAGCGCTTACTTCCTGCTCTAAAGTGGAAGCAGATACGAGAGTCTTAGCCTCTGTATCATTGATAATCTGAACGTACATATGGTTATTGCTGCGGAACACAGACATACGAGGTCTTTCAGCAGTGCCGGAAAGAGTATGACGAAGTCTTCTGTGCTTCGTAGTACGTACGAGTGCTCTTGATTTCTTACTTACCATGATTTATCACTCCTTTACTTATTTCTTACCGGTCTTGCCGACCTTACGACGAATAGTCTCATCCGCATACTTGATTCCCTTACCCTTATAAGGCTCAGGTCTTCTCTTATCACGGATCTCAGCTGCGAACTGGCCGACCTTTTCTTTATCGATACCCTTAACGGAAATGTTGTTACCGTCTAATACAGACTCGATACCCTCTGGATCTGTCATCTCAACCGGATGAGAGTATCCAAGGTGAAGTGTAAGAACGTTACCCTTCTTCTCAGCTCTGTAACCAACACCGTTGATCTCAAGCTTCTTCTCATAACCATCGGTAACACCAACAACCATGTTATTAACAAGAGTTCTGGTTAAACCGTGAAGGGACTTCATCTTCTTTAAATCATTTGGTCTTGTAACGAGAACTTCAGAGCCCTCAACCTTGATTTCCATCTCCTGTGGAAGAGTCTTCTGTAATGTTCCCTTCGGACCTTTTACAGTCACAAGATTATTTTCTGCAACCTCTACAGTTACACCTGCAGGAATTGCGATTGGCATTCTTCCAATACGTGACATGCCCGTACCTCCTATAGTTGTATGTCCGGCTTCTGTAGCCGGTTTATACTTGTAGTGTTCTTAGTTAAATATATAGATGTTTGCTTACCAAACGAATGCTAATACTTCGCCACCAACAGCTTCCTTACGAGCCTGCTTGTCAGTGATGATGCCCTTATTTGTGGACAGAATAGCAATTCCTAAGCCGCCTAATACAGAAGGGATGTCTTCCTTACCTGCATAAATTCTAAGACCTGGCTTAGAGATTCTCTTGATACCGGTGATGATACGGTCCTTCTTTGTTCCGGTGTACTTCATAGATACACGGATTGTCTTGAAGTTACCTTCCTCAACCAGCTCATACTTCTCAATGTATCCCTCATCTACAAGGATGTTTGCGATAGCAACCTTGATCTTTGATGATGGGATGTCTACTGTATCATGTTTAGCAGTATTGGCATTACGAATTCTTGTAAGCATATCTGCGATAGGATCACTCATTGTCATGATATGTTTTCCTCCATTTTAATCTACCTAACCTGCGTTACCTGCTATCTTACCAAGATGCCTTACGAACACCTGGAATCTCACCCTTGTAAGCAAGCTCACGGAAGCAGACTCTGCAAATGCCATACTTACGAAGTACAGAATGCGGACGACCGCAAATTCTACAACGTGTGTAAGCTCTTGTTGAGAACTTAGGCTTACGCTGCTGCTTGATTTTCATAGATGCTTTAGCCATGTATTATTCCTCCTAATTACTTAGCAAAAGGCATACCGAAAAGACGAAGTAACTCTCTTGCTTCCTCATCAGTATTCGCTGTGGTAACAAAAATGATGTCCATTCCTCTTACCTTGTCAACCTTATCATACTCGATCTCAGGGAAGATGATCTGCTCCTTGATACCAAGAGCATAGTTTCCTCTACCGTCGAAAGAGTTAGCGCTAACTCCACGGAAGTCACGTACACGTGGAAGGGATAAGTTAACCAGACGATCTAAGAACTCATACATCTTCTCTCCACGTAATGTGGTCTTGCAGCCGATTCCCATACCCTCACGGATCTTGAAGTTCGCTACGGAATTCTTAGCTCTTGTGATAACTGCCTTCTGGCCTGTAATTGCTTCCATATCTGCGATTGCAGAGTCTAAAAGCTTCTGATTCTCTTTTGCTTCACCGACACCCATGTTAACAACAATCTTAACAAGCTTTGGAACTTCCATTGGGTTCTTGTAGCCGAACTTAGATGTCATAGCGGAAGCGATTTCATTCTGATACTGTTCTCTTAATCTACTCAAGTGAATTGCCTCCTTCTACTTAGTCGATTGTCTTGCCGGTAGTCTTAGCAAAACGAACCTTCTTGCCGTCCTCGATCTTGAAACCGACACGTGTTGTCTTGCCGTCAACTAAGAGCATTACATTGCTGATTGCGATTGGAGCTTCCTGCTCAACAATTCCGCCAGCCTGGTTGCTCATAGAAGGCTTAACATGCTTCTTGACCATGTTAACGCCCTCAACAGTTACTGTATTCTTCTTTGGGTCTACAGCGATGACCTTGCCTTCGTTGTTCTTGTCAGCTCCAGCAATGACACGGACTGTATCGCCCTTTTTGATCTTAAGTGTTGCCATCGGTCTTCCTCCTTATAATGTCTCCGGAGCGAGAGATACGATCTTCATGAACTGCTTGTCACGAAGCTCTCTAGCTACCGGTCCGAAAATACGGGTTCCCTTAGGAGTCTTATCATCTTTGATGATTACTGCAGCGTTCTCATCGAACTTGATGTAGGAACCATCCTTACGATGTGCACCCTTGACTGTACGAACAACAACGGCCTTAACAACGTCACCCTTCTTAACAACTCCGCCTGGTGTTGCATCCTTAACGCTGGCAACGATAATATCGCCGATGTTTGCATATCTCCTAGTGGATCCGCCCATGACACGGATGCAGAGGAGCTCTTTAGCGCCGGTATTATCGGCAACCTTTAATCTGCTTTCCTGCTGTACCATTATGCAGCCTCCTTCTAATTATTTAGCTCTCTCGATGACTTCAACGAGTCTCCAACGCTTGTCCTTAGACAGAGGTCTTGTCTCCATAACGCGTACGGTATCGCCCTCATGTGCATCGTTTAACTCATCATGAGCCTTAAGCTTATAGGTTCTCTTTACGATCTTGCCATAAAGAGGATGTCTTACATTATCTCTTACCGCTACAACGATGGTCTTATCCATCTTGTCACTGACAACAACACCGGTACGTGTCTTTCTCAGATTTCTTTCTTCCACGGTTTGTCTCCTTTCTCAATACAAGATTCGTTACTGATTGTTCTTCTGTGCAATAATAGTCTGAATGCGGGCGATGTTATGACGAACCTCGCGGATACGGCCGGTATTCTCCAGCTGATTTGTAGCATTCTGGAATCTTAAATTGAAAAGTTCTTTCTTTGCGTCTACAAGCTTAGCGTTAAGCTCGTCTACAGACTGACCCTTTAATTCTTCAACAAAATCCTTAGTCTTCATTCAGTTCACCGCCTTCTTTACCTTCACGTGCGACGATCTTGCATCGGCAAGGAAGCTTGTGAGAAGCAAGACGTAATGCCTCTCTTGCAACATCTTCAGGAACACCGGAGATCTCGAAGAGAACACGACCCGGCTTAACTACTGCTACCCAATAATCCAGGGCGCCTTTTCCGGAACCCATTCGAGTCTCGGCTGGCTTAGCTGATACTGGATGATCTGGGAAAATCTTAATAAATACTTTACCACCACGCTTTACGTAACGTGTCATAGCAACTCGGGCAGCCTCGATCTGGTTAGACTTAATCCAGCATGGATCAAGTGAAACGATACCGTACTCACCCTGTGTAACCTTGTTGCCGCGCATTGCCTTTCCGGCAAGAGATCCACGGAACTGCTTACGATGCTTTACTCTCTTTGGCATTAACATTAGCGGTTACCTCCTTCTTCACGATTCTTCTTGGAAGGGAGAACTTCGCCCTTGTAGATCCAAACCTTAACACCAACCTTACCGTAGGTTGTGTCAGCCTCAGCGAATCCGTAGTCGATGTCAGCACGGATTGTCTGAAGTGGGATTGTACCTTCGTTGTAGCTCTCGCTACGAGCGATATCAGCTCCACCAAGACGACCAGAACAGGTTGTCTTGATTCCCTGGATACCGGTCTTCATAGAACGACCGATGCAGGACTTCATTGCACGACGGAAAGATACACGGTTCTCAAGCTGAGAAGCAATGTTCTCTGCAACGAGCTGAGCATCCTTGTCCGGGCGCTTAACTTCTTTAATATCTACTACAAGCTTCTTATCTGTAAGCTTCTGAAGCTGCTCCTTAACCTTCTCGATCTCAGCGCCGCCCTTACCGATTACAACACCTGGCTTAGCAGTATATACGATAACCTTTACACGATCAGAAGCTCTCTCGATCTCGATCTTGGAAACTCCTGCAGCATAAAGCTTCTTCTTAAGGAATGTACGGATCTTATTGTCTTCAACAAGAAAATCTGCAAACTCATCCTCAGCGTACCACTTGGACTCCCAGTCCTTGATGACGCCGACTCTTAATCCATGCGGATTAACTTTCTGTCCCATGTTAGTCCTCCTTCTTACTTCTCATCCAGAACGATGGTGATGTGACTCATTCTCTTCTCGATCCTGTAAGCACGACCCTGTGCTCTAGGATGAATGCGCTTCATTGTAGGTCCCTTGTTAGCGTAGCACTCTGCCACGTACAGGTTCTCTGCCTTAAGTCCGTTATTGTTCTCTGCATTAGCGATAGCAGACTTTAATAACTTCTCTACAACGCTGGATGCGTATCTTGGATTATACATAACAGTAGCAAGTGCTGTCTGGACATCCTTTCCGCGGATTGCATCTAAAACAAAGCAAGCCTTCTGTACTGACATTCTAGCGAATGACAGCTTCGCAGATGGTCTTAAATCTTTCTGTTCATTTCTCTCACGCTTAATTTGGGTTCTATGTCCCTTAGCCATGATGAAATCCTCCTTTCGACTTATCGATTACAATTACCTAGATCCGGTCTTCTTCTCGTCCTTGCCATGACCACGATATGTACGTGTAGCAACGAACTCGCCAAGCTTGTGACCAACCATGTCTTCTGTTACATAAACTGGTACATGCTTTCTTCCGTCATGAACAGCAATTGTGTGTCCGACGAACTGAGGGAAGATCGTAGAACGGCGGGACCATGTCTTGATAACAGACTGATCACCAGAAGCGTTCATAGCGTCGATCTTCTTTAATAAACTCTCATCAGCGAATGGTCCTTTTTTAAGTGAACGTGCCATAAATTCCTCCTTACTTTAATCCCTTACCGTTTCTTCTACGAACGATCAACTTGTTGGAAGCCTTATGCTTCTTTCTTGTCTTAAGACCAAGAGCAGGCTTACCCCAAGGTGTGCAAGGGCCTGGGCGACCAACTGGTGCCTTACCTTCTCCACCTCCGTGTGGATGGTCGTTAGGGTTCATAACTGAACCGCGAACAGTAGGACGGATACCCATATGGCGCTTACGTCCAGCCTTACCAATCTTAACAAGGCTGTGATCACCATTACCGATGATTCCGATACTAGCTCTACACTCAAGAGATACCATTCTCATCTCACCAGATGGGAGACGAAGAGTAGCATACTTACCTTCCTTAGCCATAAGCTGTGCACTGTTACCAGCTGCACGAACCATCTGGCCACCCTTACCTGGGTATAACTCGATGTTATGGATCATAGTACCTACAGGGATGTTAGCGAGTGGTAAGCAGTTACCAACACGAACCTCTGCATTAGCACCGTTCATAACAGTCATGCCATCTGTTAAGCCCTGTGGAGCTAAGATGTATGCCTTCTGACCATCAGCGTAAACGATAAGAGCGATGTTAGCTGTACGGTTCGGATCGTACTCGATACCGATAACCTTAGCCGGGATATCGTCTTTTCTACGCTTGAAGTCGATAATTCTGTACTTCTGACGATTTCCGCCACCCTGGTGACGAACTGTGATCTTACCCTGGTTGTTACGACCAGCGTTCTTCTTCTTGGAATCCAGAAGGGACTTCTCAGGTGTTGTCTTTGTGATCTCAGAGAAATCAGAACCTGTCATGTTTCTTCTGGAAGGTGTATATGGGTTATATGTCTTAATGCCCATTTCATTCTCCTTTCAACTGTTTGTTATCGCACGCGTTGTTCGTGCATAATATCTTCCCGGCCGAAGCCGGTACTAAACTATGGGATTAAAGTCCGGAGAAAATCTCGATGTCCTTTGAATCCTCTGTGAGCTGAACGATAGCCTTCTTTGTTGCAGCTGTCTTACCAACTACAGCACCGCGACGCTTGTTCTTACCCTGGTTGTTCATGGTATTAACCTTAGCAACCTTAACGCCGTCGAACATCTTCTCAACAGCATCCTTGATCTGGAACTTGTTAGCATCTGTATGTACAAGGAAGGTGTACTTACGCTCTGCCATAGCAGTCATAGACTTCTCTGTAACTACTGGCTCAAGGACAACATCATAATAATTAAGTGTAGCCATTACGCATATACCTCCTCAATCTTCTTAACAGCATCCTTTGTAAGAACAACTGTATTGTACTTCAGAATATCGTAAACGCTTAATGCGCCTGTCTGAGTAGCCTTTACAGACTTAACATTCTTAGCGGAAGCCATAACCTTCTCATCAACCTCCGGAAGAACCACAAGAGCCTTCTCAACCTTAAGGTTGTTAAGAACGTTTACGAATGTCTTAGTCTTGATCTCGTCCATCTTAAGCTCGTCTAATACGATAAGCTTCTGATCGTTTACGCGATCTGTAAGTGCAGACTTCATAGCTGCCTGCTTCTCCTTCTTGTTGATCTTGAAGGAATAATCTCTTGGAACCGGAGCGAATACCATTCCGCCGCCTGTCCACTGTGGAGCACGGGTTGAACCCTGACGTGCATGACCGGTTCCCTTCTGTCTCCAAGGCTTTCTACCGCCTCCGGAAACCTCGGAACGTGTCTTAGCCTTCTGTGTGCCCTGACGCTTGTTAGCCAGCTGCTGCAGAACAGCCATATGAACTAAATGCTCGTTAACTTCTACTCCGAATACGGCATCGTTAAGCTCGATTGTATCGACTTCTTTGCCGTCCATATTGAATACGGATACTTTAGCCATCCTAAAGTTCCTCCTTTCCTATCGTCTGATTATCTCTTTGTTGTTTCCTTAACAGTTACTAAGGACTTCTTAGGTCCTGGAACAGAACCCTTAACTAACAGAAGATTGTTCTCAACGTCTACCTTAACGATCTCAAGATTCTGTGTTGTAACACGTACAGAACCCATGTGACCAGGCATTCCCTTACCCTTAAATACACGGCTAGGTGTAGAGCAGGAACCGTTAGAACCCTGATGACGATGGAACTTAGAACCGTGAGCCATAGGTCCTCTGTGCTGTCCTAATCTCTTGATAGCACCCTGGAATCCCTTACCCTTGGAGATAGCTGTTGCATCAACCTTATCGCCCTCAGCGAAGATATCTGCCTTGATCTCCTGAGCTAACTGATAGTCAGCTGTATTCTCAAAACGGAACTCTCTGACATAGCGCTTAGCATCTGTGCCAGCCTTGTCAAAGTGACCCTTCTGTGCCTTGTTAACGCCATGGCGATGAGCGATGCTCTTCTTACCGTTTGCGTCCTTCTCAACGACACGAACCTTCTTGTCACCGAAACCAACCTGTACAGCCTCGTAACCGTCATTCTCAACAGTTTTGATCTGTGTTACTACACAAGGACCTGCCTCGAGCACAGTAACTGGTACAAGCTCGCCTTCAGCATTGAAGATCTGAGTCATTCCGACTTTTGTTGCTAAAATTGCTTTCTTCATGTTTACCTCCTACAGCGGAACGCTTATGCGTTCATACTAGTTGTTCACCAGATGAATTACTTATTCTTCATCTTGATGTCGATATATACACCTGCCGGCATCTCAAGACGTGACAGCGCGTCAACAGTCTTCTGAGTCGGTGTCAGGATATCGATCAGTCTCTTATGAGTTCTCTGCTCGAACTGCTCTCTGGAGTCCTTGTACTTATGTACAGCACGAAGGATGGTAA
>CADCQT010000228.1 GCA_902803645.1 uncultured Lachnospiraceae bacterium
AAGCCTCATCAGGCCCAGAGTGGAACGGACTTTAAAGTAAGTTATAAGGGAAAATTGCTTGATTTAGGTAAGGATTATTCTGTTACCATCGTTGGTGAAGATGCAGAATGTATCAATGCAGGAACCTATACCATCTACATCATTGGTCAGAATAACTTTACGGGTCAGAACCAGAAGACGACCTATAAGATTGAGCCGCACGATCTTAGCGGAGAAGCATCGAACATCACCATTGAGGACATGCTTTACGCAGGTAAGGGCAAGCAGCTGATTCCTTCTTCTATGAAGTTAAGGCTGAACGGTAAGGATATTACCCTTACCCGTGGCGTGGACTATAAGGTGGAAAGCGCCGGCAGCAATGACGATACGAAGCAGAAGGGAACAGTAACCATCACGGGTATCAACAACTACAAGAACAGTGTTGGACCTCTGGAATTTGATATCGTTCCTATCGATCTTGCCAATGTTAATGTCTATGTGAAGAATGCAGAGTATGGAGATATTAAGGGTGAGGCAGATTTAGATCAGGGAAAATACGTACAGGTCTACATTCCGTTTGAAGGCAATGAGACTGCGGTAAAGCTGACAAAGGGTGTGGATTATACCCTTCAGTTCCAGCTTAGCGGTCAGTTGCCACAGACCTATCCGGAGAATGTGGGAACCTATAAGATCGTGTTGCATGCTTTAAGCGGCAGCAATCTGGTGAAGCCCGGAACCACTTACGATAATAAGAAAGAAATCATCATCAGTCCGAAGAACATCGCCAGCGCCGGTACTTTTACCGTAGGTAAGACTGCCTGGTCTTCTTCCGGTGCCAAGCCAAAGGTTCTTCTGAATGGTAAGGTGATCTATGAAGATGGTGCTCTTAAGAGCGGATATGAGAAGCAGTATAAGGTCACGGTGACAAATGCGGATAAATCTTGTGCAGCTACTCTGGATGAGATGTATTTCGATAAGACATACACCAATGAGAGTCAGCTTCCTACGGTAACCATTGAAGGAATCGGAAACTACGGCGGAGAGGTGGTAAAGCACTTCCAGATCGGTGAGAAGCTGAAGAAGAGCGATATCAATATTACCAGTGGATCCTTCAAGTACGACGGACAGTCCCATAAGCCAACCTATACGGTAAATGGACTTAAGGCCGGGCAGTACGAAGATAATCTGGATACACTGGATGATACGAAAAATGCAGGAATCAAGGAGTTTTCCGTAACAGCTAAGCAGCCTGGACCGCTGTTCGGTAGTGTGACAGCAGAGTATACCATCATTCCGGATCGGGATTCTGTATGGGGATACAAGCTGGATCTTCCGAAGGATCCAACGGATGGACTATACTACGTGAAGTATGACGGAACCGCTATTACACCAAAGGTCATTGATGTATATGTACTGGATTCTAAGGGTAAGAAACGGGTGATCTCCGATGATGAGATCAAGAGTATTGAGTATACCAACAATACCGGCGTTGGAACCGGTAATGTGAAGGTGACACTGACCAACTACCAGGGTAATCTGGATGCAACGGCAGCCAATAAGAACCCGATGCCTTTTAAGATCTTAAGTGTAAGTATCCTTGATGAGGATTACTCCATTTCTCTTAAGGGAGGATCCAACCGTTTTGCCTATACAGGTAAGCCGGTGACACCGGAGGTGATCGTCACAAGGAACTCAACCGGTAAGGACCTTGTGAAGGATGGAGACTACGTTGTCGATTACAAGGAGAACACCAATGCCGGACAGGCAACGGTAACGGTAACAGCCATCAACAATTACACAGGAAGCAAGGTACTGAACTTTGGTATCTATGCTAACTTTAAGGATGATAAGCAGACACAGATCACCATTCCTAAGCAGCTTCCACCGGAAGGTGAGCTGACAGAGCTGAAGGGATTAGAGATCGTATCCGGAGGCAACAAGCTGACAAAGGATAAGGAGTACACACTTAACATCTACTCCACCGATGGATTCCAGAAACACGGATATGCTGTCTTCACTCCAAAGACCGAATACTACATTGGCAGCAGGACCGTAGCTTTCGAGATCGGTAATGATGAGAGTATGTACAATGTCCTCGGTGTGGCAAATGCCTACACCTATAATCATCTGGCTCAGAAGCCGGTGCCCATCGTAACGGATAAGTCCGGTAATATGATCGCTGTCAATACAGCATCCATTACCTATAACAGTACCAGCGATGGAGTAAGTTGTGTCAATGCAGGATATGTTACCATGACCATTCCTGTGACAAATGCCGGAAGCACGGTAAAAGTTACAAGAAAATATAATATTATGCCGAAGAATATCAATGCGGTATCCATCAGCAAGATCACTTCCAAGAAGTATAGCGGCGAAAGTTATACCCCGGTTTTGAAGATCGTTGATGGAACATTCCTCTTAGTTGGAACCAAGGGTGCCGCATACAGTAACAAGTCGGATTATGCTTATACTTACAGTGATAACATCAATCCGGGAAGAGCCCGTGTACATATTGTAGGAACAAACAACTATACCGGAACCAGTGATATTTACTTTAATATCACAGTCAATGATGTATCGGTACCGACGGTTACACCGAAGTCCACCACATCTCTTAAGGTCTCCTGGAAGAAGGTCAGTGGTATCAGCGGTTACCGTATCCTTTATACACCGGAGAACGGCAGACAGCAGCAGATCAAGGTGGGCAAGAGTACGAAGTCCAAGACCCTTACCGGTCTTGCGAAGGGTACCACCTATACCATCGGAATCCAGACTTATGTGAAGACGGCCAACGGACGGATCGGCTATGGCAGTGTATCTGTTGTCATGACAGCTACGAAGCCGGCAAAGCCTAAGGCAAAGGTCAAGAGAGTGGGTACAAGGAAGTACAAGATCTCCTGGAATAAGTCCAAGGGTGCCAACGGTTACATGGTATATCGTAAGGCAGGAAAGGGTAAGTGGAGTCGTATTAAGACGATCTCAACGGCAAGTACCCTTTCTTACAAGAATACCGGTCTGAAAAAAGGAACGGTTTACACATATCGTGTTCTCGCTTATCATAAAGTAGGAACCAAGAGGATCTATAGTGATTTCTCTTCTGCGAAGAAGATAAAGGCGAGATAATAAATGGGTAAGAACAAACGAGGGACAACGCAACCTACAAAGGCAGAGCCGAAAGGAGTCGGCTCTGCTTTTGATGCATATGTAGGAGATGGTGAGGAGGAGGCCTCCAATCCCTTTCTGGCATATTTGAATAACGAGGAATTTGATCAGGAGTTTGAGGCAGCCTATCAGAAGGAGCTTTCCGGAGAGGGGAAGGATCCTTCCGGAGTAGGATCTGAGGAGGATTCCGATGAAATGACGGAGGAAGAGAAGGCAAAGCGGCCGAAGAAATCCTTTGTAGCCAGAGTCATGGAGTATCTTCCGGAGGAGGATGAGGACGAGCTTGCTTTCCTTCACAGGAAATCTTCCGATGAGGAAGAGGAGGATGAAGAGGACGCCGATGAAGTGGCAGAGGAGGAGAAGCCCCAGGAAGATGAGGGACTTCGCCGCTTTAAGATCGGGGAGTATGTCTTTGAATCCTTCCATGAATACAAGGAAGCCCAGGAGGATGTGAAGAAGATCGAAGTGATCAACGAGGAGCTGAATATCCACGATCCTGAGGTGGCTGTCCGACTCTATAATATGATCCGAACCGGTGAGATCACCTTTCGAAGTCCCATCGGCAAGAACTTTTTTGATCATATAGCCGATATTGTGGCGGATAAATCCGTGGGACTTCTTGAGGATAAGGCGGTGGTGGACCAGGCAGAGGGAGCTGTACGCTATCAGAAGTACCTGGGGATGGCTGTGATCACAGTGGCAGTGGTGCTCTTTTCCTATTTTGCCTACCGGGAAGTTGATGATTTCCTCAACACCCGTCGGATCAGTCAGATGCAGCGGGAGGCAGAGGAGAACGGAACCAAGGGGGGCGGAAGAGCCTCCTCGGATCAGGCTGCCAGTCTGAAGGGGGAAGACCCCTTTGATAAGAGCAAACAGAAAAAATTAAAAGAAAAAGATCAGACCCTGCTTCCGGAGTATTCTGAGCTTGTGAAGCAGAATCCGGATATGGTGGGCTGGATCCGGGTGGCAGGAACCGGAATCGACTATCCGGTGATGCAGAAGAAGGGGGATAATACCTTCTACTTAAACCACGACTTTGACAAGGGAGAGGACAGTAATGGATCCATATTTATGGACTATCGATGCGATAAATTAAATCCAACGATAAACACGATCCTCTACGGACATAATATGAAATCCGGTAAGATGTTCGGGGAATTGAAGGATTTCCTGTCTGAGGACTTCTTCAAGAAACACAAGAAGGTGACGTTTAATACCATTTATGAGCACCGAAAGTACGAGATTGAAGCGGTGTGTCTGGCCAAGGTGGCGGATGCAAAGGATAACACCTTCCGCTACTATAATTTTATAGATGCCACCAACCAAAACCAGTGGGATGCCTTTATGACTTCCGTAGCCGGTCTGGTGGTAAACGGATCGATGAATTTCAAGGCGGGAGATCAGGTCCTGACCCTGTCTACCTGTAACAGTTATATCGAGGATGGACGCCTCTTCCTTCTGGCAAAAAGGGTAAAGTAGTCAAAGGAATATAAAGGGAGAGTAGAAAGCCGGGGGAAGATGTGGTAAAATTTTTAATTATAGAATAAGTTTATAAGGCATATTATGCTTTTCAACATGGACATTGTAACTTATTGGTTCTACATGGAGAGCAGCGATGAAAAAAGGAACAAAAATCGGGTGGCTTTTGATCACCCTGTCGTTAGTGCTTTCGGTCTGGGTCATTACCTCCCAGAGCTCGAAAGCGGATCAGACAACAGAAGACGGATTTGTGCTAAGTGATAATGGGAAGACACTGATTTCCTATCAGGGAGCCGGTGGTAATATTTCCATCCCCAGCGGGGTCACCACCATCAACGCCAGCGTATTTGCAAATAATACATCCCTTACCGGTGTATCCATTCCAAGTACGGTTACGGTGATCGGAAGTAACCTGTTTGCAGGATGCAGCAATCTGCAGACCGCATCTCTTGGACATGCCTCCAGCATTCCGGCGGATACCTTCCAGAACTGTATCAGCCTGTCTTCCGTATCCATTCCGTCTACGGTCAGCAGCATAGGAAGTAATGCCTTCTATGGCTGTTCCGCCCTTGGATCCATCAGCCTTCCATCATCGGTCACCAGTGTGTCGGGTTCGGCTTTTGAGGAGTGTAACAACCTTACCTCCATTTCCATTCCTACCAATGGTTTTTATTCTACCTATGACGGTTGTCTGTACAATGCATCTGGGTCACGGTTGATCTTGGTGCCACCGGGGAAGAGTACCGTTGCCTTTGGTCCGTCTACAAGCACCATCGGTTCCGGAGCATTTAAAGGGAATTATAATGTGACCAGTCTTACGGTTCCCGGAACGGTTAGTACTATTGAGGCTGGAGCGTTTTCTGATTCTGCCATTGATACCATTACCATTCCTAGGAGCGTATCTTCCATCGGCGCACAGAGCGGCTGGTCTCCCTTTGAGATCTATGGATATCACGGAACGGCGACAGAGAAGTTTGCGAACAGCAATAATATCCCCTTCGTGGATCTGGATCCGAATAAGAAGGATAACAAGGATAATAAGGATGATTCCGATGACCCGGAGGATCCGGA
>CADCQT010000229.1 GCA_902803645.1 uncultured Lachnospiraceae bacterium
GACTTAGGCGACTGTAGAACACCGAAAGGCTTTGCCTTGAGGTGTGAAACAGAGTTGAAATCGAGTAGGAGTCAGCCTACTCGATTATAAGGAGAGGTGAAAGATATGGTTACATCGATCAAACCGGTAGGTGATCGGGCTCTTGTTGTTGAATTTGATAACGAGATTTCTGAGAAGGTCAACATGGAAGTCATGGGAATGGAACAAAAGATAAGAGAGTGCGCAGGCGTTGTGGAATGTGTACCCACCTACCGCTCCTTGCTGGTTTATTTTGATCCGCAGCGATTAAGTTATTCCCAGGAAAAGGATCTGATCCTGAGCATTCGAATGGAGGAGCATCTGGATGAGGCCGGTAAGAAAAAAATATTGCAGGTCCCCTGTGCTTATGGAGGGAGCTACGGAGAAGATCTTGCGGAGCTGTCCCGGGAGCTTGGTCTATCGGAGCAGGAAATCATTCGGCTTCATAGTGAAAGGATCTACCGCATTTATATGATGGGATTTCTTCCCGGGTTTGTGTATCTGGGTGGCTTGAATGAAAAGATATGGGCGCCTAGACTGCAAACACCAAGAATTGCCATACCCAAGGGAGGGGTGGGAATTGGCGGTAAGCAGACAGGGGTATACCCTGTGGAATCTCCCGGAGGCTGGCGTTTGATTGGAAGAACCCCCATTGATTTTTATGATGCACAGCGGAAGGAACCGATTTTATGCCGGGCGGGAGAATACATTCAATTTATCCCCATAACGGGAAGAGAATTTGAAAAAATAGAAAAAGATGTAGGAGCAGGAACATGGAAAAAAGAATACATCATGGAATAAAAGTAATATCGGCGGGACCGCTATTGACGATTCAGGATGCAGGACGTTATGGCTATATGGCATATGGAATCGGTGAAAGTGGTGTTATGGATCGAAGGGCATACCAGATTGCCAACCGGCTTGTGGGAAATGACCATGGGGAGGCGGTTTTGGAAGCTACACTAATGGGCCCCGGCCTGGAATTCTTAGAAGATACGGTGATTGCAATTACAGGGGCCGATATGGAACCGACTCTTGATGATTCCAAGGTTGGTTTATATGAAGCGATACCGGTGAAAAAGGGGCAGGTCCTTCACATGGGATTTGCCAAGACCGGATGCCGATCCTATATTGCAGTAGCCGGAGGAATTGATGTTCCTCAAGTTTTTGGGAGTCGTTCCACCAATTTGAAATGTCATATGGGAGGTCTTCATGGTGGACCGGTGAAAAATGGAGATCTGCTTCCAACAAAGAAATTGAGTTTTTTCAAAAAAATCAAGATATCCCGTGGTGGTTCGAAGGTAACTCCCACGATGTATACCAACCGGGTTCGTGTGCGTGTTATACCGGGGCCACAGGATGACTGTTTTAGCGATCAGGGGCTTCAAAGCTTTTACTCCGGTGAATATAAGGTTTCCCCTCAAAGTGATCGTATGGGCATCCGTTTAGAGGGAAATGAGGTGGAAAGTAAACAGGGAACCGATATTATTTCGGATGGAATTGTATTTGGTTCTATTCAGATTACTTCTTCCGGTAAGCCCATCATATTAATGGCGGATCATCAAACCACGGGGGGCTATGCCAAGATAGGAACGGTGGTAACAGAGGATCTTCCCCTTTTAGCGCAGGTACGCCCCGGGGATCAGGTACAATTTGAGAAGATAGAAATAGCCTCCTGGGAAAGGCAGCAGGATGTGGAAAAAACCGCCGTTTATGCCGGTGTTAGAAAGAGAGCGTAGGGATGGAAAACGCGGAATATGCTTATAAAGACCCAAAAGAAGTACGAAAGCTCATCGGACGGCATAAGATAACCGGGGAAACCAGTGGGATGTGCATAGAATATGCCCAGGCAAATCTCGTGGTACTTCCTGAAAAGTATGCCTATGATTTCTTGCTTTTTGCCATGAGAAATCCCACAGCCTGTCCCTTGTTGGAGGTAACCGATACAGGAAACCGGAAGCTAGAGACTATAGCAAAGGGAGCAGACATTGCAACAGAAATTCCCAAATATCGGGTTTATCGAGAGGGAAAGCTGGAGCGTGAATGTAATGATGTGGCAGATATATGGCGCGATGATTTCGTCAGTTTTTTGATAGGATGCAGTTTTTCTTTTGAAGGAGAAATGCTTCGATGCGATCTTCCGGTAAGGCAGATCGAGATGGGGTGTAATGTCCCGATGTATAACACGAATATTCCCTGCAGGGAAGCCGGGATCTTCCATGGGAACATGGTGGTCAGTATGCGTCCCATGCCGGTAGATAAGGTAATAAAGGCGGTGCAGGTAACAGCGGAAATGCCCCGGGTACACGGAGCGCCGATCCACATTGGCGATCCCGGAGCGATTGGTATACGGGATCTGGATCATCCGGATTATGGGGATCCTGTGGAGGTCAGAGAAGGAGAGGTGCCTATGTTTTGGCCCTGTGGTGTTACACCACAGGCCGCTGTTATGGCATCCCGGCCGGATCTGTGTATTACCCATTCCCCGGGTCATATGTTGATTACCGATGTGAAGAATGTAAATCTTAAGTATCAGGAAGTGTGGCAGAAATGAAATATGTAGACTTGAATTGTGATCTGGGAGAATCCTTTGGTAATTGGAAATGTGGAATGGATGAGGAAGTGCTTCCCTGTATTTCTTCTGCTAATGTGGCCTGCGGCTTTCATGCATCGGATCCTCTTGTTATGAGGGAGACAGTGAAAAGGGCGGCAGCCAATGGTGTCAGTATCGGAGCGCATCCGGGCTATCCGGATCTTGTGGGGTTTGGCAGAAGGAAGATGGATGTAAAGCCGGAGGAATTAAAATCCATGGTCATATATCAGATTGGAGCGCTACGGGCTTTTTGTGAGGCAGCCCATGTCCCACTTGCTCATGTCAAACCCCATGGTGCGATGTATAACACAGCCGGAAAAGATATGAAGCTGGCGACGGCAATCGCAGAAGGGATATATGAGGTAGATCCCAATCTGATCCTTCTTGGATTGGATGGTAGCTTACTGATCGAAGCGGCAAAAAAGACAGGACTTGCCTATGCACGGGAAGTGTTTGCCGATCGTGCCTATAACGATGATGGAAGTCTGGTTCCCAGAGGTTTGCCGGGGGCTGTTATAGAAGACACGGCGGTGGCTTTGTCCCGGGTGATCTCCATGGTGAAGCTGGGGTGTGTCAAATCAATCAATGGAAAACATGTGGAAGTTCATCCCGATTCCATCTGTCTTCATGGAGACGGCAGGAAAGCGGTGGATTTCAGCCGGGAAATACATGAAGAACTTCTTCGGGAAAATGTAACCATAGCACCATTAAAGGAGGTGATCAAATGGACGCAGTAAGAGAAGAGGAGACCATTGAAGATATTGTCCTTCGTCATTCCACAAGGGGTATGACTCTGCTTCGTAAACACCTTCCAAAGGATTTTTGTCATAGAGCAGCAGAGGAGATCCTAAGGTGGGATAAGGGGACAATCCTTTTGACAACAGGATTTTATGTGGCAGGTTTTGCAGAAACCGACGGCCCTGTGGGGACGGTTATGCTGGCAAAAGCGTTGCAGAAACTGGGATATACACCGGTAATTGTGACAGATTCCTATTGTGAAGGTTTTTTTGATCACCTCGGGATGGATGTCATCTATATGTCCCTTCAGGAAAAAACGGAAGCAATCGATGGCTTACTGGAGGAATTAAAACCGGTAGGGATGATCTCCATTGAGCGTTGCGGAAAGAACGCCAACGGAACCTATGCCAATATGCGTGGGGTCGATATCAGTCCCTATACAGCCCCTTGTGATGAATTGTTTAAAAAAGCAAGGTATAAGATTCCAACGATTGGGGTCGGGGATGGCGGGAATGAGATTGGAATGGGAAATATTCCGGAAGATGCCGCGAAGATGCTGGATATTGATTTTTGTAAAATAAAGACCACGGTTCTGGTGATTGCCAGTGTTTCCAACTGGGGTGCCTATGGAATTATTGCAGCGTTAGAGGAAATAACCCGTATCCCGATTTTTCCGGAGAAAGGGAAGACGGTGCAATACATTCATAAGATTGTAGAACTCGGCAGTGTGGATGGGGTCAGTCATAAGCATACGCCGAGTGTGGATGGTTTTGATCTGACAGTAGAACAGGAAATAACAAATTCCCTAAGAAGTAAAGGAGCATAAGACATGAAAACATTAGGATATTACAACGGAGAAATCGGTGAGCTTGAGGATCTTAAGATCCCCTTTAATGATAGGGTTTGTTTCTTTGGTGATGGCGTATATGATGCCGCTCCTGCAAGGAACTATAAGATATTTGCTATAAAAGAGCATATCGATCGCTTCTTTAATTCGGCAGCACTTATGGATATTCAGATTCCGATGAGTAAAATAGAACTTGAGGATCTGCTTACTTCCCTGGTAAAAAAGCTGGATACAGGAGATCAGTTTGTATACTGGCAGGTAACCCGTGGAACCGGTATAAGAAATCATGCCTATGATCCTCTGCCGGGTAACATGTGGGTCATGCTTAAGCCGGCGGGAATCACCGACGGACTGACGCCAATCAAGTGTGTAACCGCGGAGGATAAGCGATTTTTGTATTGTAATGTTAAGACACTTAATCTTCTGCCTTCTGTTTTGTACGCAGAAAAGGCATATAAGGCAGATGCAGATGAAACTATCCTGTATCGACATGGCGGTCGTGTAACAGAATGTGCACATAGTAACTGTCATATGATAAAAAATGGTATTGTATATACGGCGCCAACCGATGACAAGATCCTTCCGGGCATTGCAAGAGCCCATTTGGTTCGTATGTGTAAGAAGCTTGGAATTGGCATCAGTGAAACGCCGTTTGATATAGATGAAATGAGGGAAGCGGATGAGATTCTTGTTACTTCATCATCCAATGTGTGTCTTCGGGTAAATGAACTTGATGGCAAACCGGTAGGTGGCAAGGACCCTGAAACTTTTGAGAGATTGCGAAGTGCATTATACAAAGAGATCTGTGATGCTACATGTGAGGATTAATGGGAATCTCGCTGGCACAAGCATTGACTGCGAGAGGAGGAGACGCTATGGAAGGATTTGTTAAAGGCTTAGGGAATGGAATCAGTACCGTGGATGGTATTGTTTGGGGACCGATTATGCTGGTTCTGTTGGTTGGAACAGGCATATATCTGACCGTTGGAATGGGATTTCGTTCTTGGCGCAATCTAGGCTACGCCCTAAAGAGTGTGCTGGGCAGGGAGGCGCGAACCAACAAGAGAGGAAGCGGGGATGTATCGCCTTTTGCCTGTCTTTGTACTGCGTTGGCAGCTACCATTGGTACCGGTAATATTGTAGGTGTTGCTACGGCTATGTTTGCAGGTGGCCCGGGAGCCTTGGTATGGATGGAACTTTCGGCTCTGTTTGGATTAACCTCGAAATTCTCAGAATGTATGTTAGCGGTAAAATATCGAGAGGTCAATGAGAGCGGAGAGATGTCCGGTGGCCCTATGTACACCATGAAGAATGGCTTTAAGAATAAGAAGGTGGGAGCTTTCCTGGGATTCTTATTTGCCCTCTTTGCTGTAATTGCATCCTTTGGAATCGGTAATATGACACAGGCAAACTCTATTTCAAGTGCGGTTAAGGCATCCTTTGGAACATCTCAGATCATTGTAGGTGTTATTCTTACGGTTCTTACCTTTGTTATTATTGTTGGCGGTATCAAGAGTATTTCCAAGGTTTCAAGCGTTGTTGTTCCCGGTATGGCAATTTTGTATGTGTTAGCCGGTCTTATTTGTCTCATTGTAGGTTGGAAGAATGTTCCGGAAGGAATCGTTACGATCTTCACCATGGCATTTGCGCCTAAGGCCGTAGGAGGTGGTGTTCTTGGTGCTATTACAGTCTCTGTTATGAACTCCGTTCGTTATGGTGTTGCCCGTGGATGCTTCTCCAATGAAGCCGGCATGGGATCTGCTGCGATTACGGCAGCTGCCGCTACAACAGATGATCCGGTTCGACAGGGTTATATCAATATGACAGGTACCTTTTTTGATACCTTGGTTGTATGTACCATTACCGGTCTTATCATTGCATCCTCCGGTGTACTTGGTATGAGCGGTGCCGATGGTGTTCCTTATGAAGGTGTTGCCCTTACCATGGCAGCATTTGAAAAATTTATTGGTCCTGTCGGTAGCTATATTGTATCCATTGGCATTATGTTATTTGCCTTTTCTACCATCATCGGTTGGGAATATCATGGGGAGAAGGCCTTTGAGTATCTTTGCCCGAATAAGAAGGCAATCATGGGATATCGCATCCTGTATTCTCTGGTTGTTTTCATCGGTGCAACCCAGACACTGGATATTGTTTGGAACTTTTCCGATGTTGCGAATGCCCTTATGGCAATTCCTAACCTGATCAGTATGATTGTTCTTTCTCCTGTTATCTTCCGGGAAGTTAAGCGCTTCCAGGGTGTGATTGAGCAGGAAAAGAGTGAAAAGGAGGATACATCTTCCATCGACGCCCATGAAAATGCATAAGGTACGTTCTGTTTGAAAGGAACGGTATTGCGGAGGAGACCAGAGATGGTCTCCTTTTTGTTTTTCATTTGTTTTTTTAAATGGTGTATTGACTCTGGTACTATACACGGGTTTAACATGTATATAACAACAAAGACAGA
>CADCQT010000230.1 GCA_902803645.1 uncultured Lachnospiraceae bacterium
AAATGAAGGGAAATAAAATGTCAGAAACAGGACATGCATATACACCGGAAGAGTTGAAGCGAATGCAGAATATCGGCCTTGAGATGCTGATCGAAGTGGACCGGATCTGCAGGAAGCATGGCATTATATACGAGATTGACGGTGGCACACTTTTAGGAGCCGTTCGGAATAAGAAATTCATCCCATGGGATGATGATGTAGACATCCGTATGATGCAGGATGAATACGAAAAATTGCGGGAAGTATGCAAGACGGAATTGGATCACGACAGGTTCTTTTTCCAGGATTGTGAGACGGATCCGGGATACCGCTTCGGATACGGTAAGATTGTAAGGAAAGGAACAACTTTCTATCGTGTCGGGCAGGATATGCTGACCATGAAGCGTGGCGTGTTCCTTGATATCTTCAACTGTGTGGGAATGCCACAGAATCCAATCCTTAAGAAGAAATTTAATATATCCTGCTTTATAGCAAGGAAAATAGGATATTCTCCGATTGGTGCCGCAAATGAAAAGAATCCGTTTTATCGGTGCCTGTATCGATTGCTTTCGAAGATTCCGATGGAATCCCTGCGGAAGAAGTATCATAAGTTAAATCATAAGTATGATAAAGTTAAGACCAAATATGTCCGTACGCCGGGCTGGCATTACACCCAGGAAGATGACGGCTATCTTCGCAGATGGATGGACGAGACCTGTGAGCTTGAATTTGAAGGACACATGTTCATCGCGCCGAAGGATTACGATGGATATCTGCGACAGCTTTATGGAGATGACTACATGACACCGCCGCCGAAGGAGAAGCAGGTGCCGGAGATTATGGCATCACGGTTGGATCTCGGTGAATGTGGATTGCAGAAATTATAGAAATATAACACTTATGGAAAAGATAGAAATGGTAGGGCGGAAATGTTTTACGTAAATGAGAAGATAAAAGATTTGTATCGTGTGGCACAGCCGGAAGGACGTGGGAAATATATCCGTCTGGATCAGAATGAGAATCCGGATGGCGTTCCAAAGTGGTTGTTTGATGAGGTGATGGAAAAGGTGACACCGGAATTCCTTTCCATCTATCCGGAGGAGACAATTCCTACAACAAAGTACGCCAAGCTGCTCGGACTTGAAAGAGAAAATGTCACATTCTCTGACGGTAGCGTAGTGGGAATGGGATACATTATCAAAGTATTCGGCGAGCCGGGCAAGGATATTTTATGTGTTACTCCTTCTTTTGCGATGTATGAAGTATATGCGCAGATGATTGGAATGAATGTCAGAGAACTCAACTATGAGGAGGACTTCACCTATAAAGTGGAGACCACACTTGAGAATATTAATGAGAATACAGGTATTGTTGTCCTTGTTAATCCGAATATGCCGGTGGGTAACGTCTACAGCAGAGATGAGATCGTGCGCATTGTTGAAAAGGCAAGGGAGAACAATGCCATCGTTATTATCGATGAGGCATATTATTATTTCTACGATCAGACATCAATTGATCTGATCAAAGAATATGATAACGTCTTTGTCCTCAGAACCTTTTCAAAGATGCTTTCAATTCCATCTTTACGACTTGGTTCTATTATTTCTGCAAAAGAAAATATACGGTGTATCGATAATTATATTCCACCTTATACCGTTAATTCTATTGCACTGTTATTCGCAGAGGCGATTGTCGATCATCATGACAGGCTGATCGAGGAATTGACAAGTCAGTATAAGGAAGGTAAGGACTATATTTTAAAGGCATTGGCTGATCACGGATATGAGACATTACCATCCGAAGGATGTTATGTGGCAATTAAGCCAAAGCATAAGACATCACGTGAGATCACAGATTTGTTGGAAGAGAATGGAATTCTGATTCTTTGCGGTAAAGATGGACTGACCGGATGGCTTAGACTGACCATAGCACATAAAAAGTATATGGAGATCTTTATGGAAGCTCTTTTGAAGCTCGATAAAGAGTAAGAATCGCTCATGAAAAATTATGTAATTTTACTTGCCGGAGGAATCGGTAAGAGAATGGGGACAGACATTCCCAAGCAGTTTTTGCAGGTAAAAGGAAAACCTGTCATTGTATATACGATTGAAAATTTTCAGCGTAACCCGGCAATTGAGAAAATTGTCGTTGTATGTGTCAAAGAATGGATGGAAGAGCTGAAGACAATCGTAAAGGATTATAACCTGACGAAGGTGGAGTGGATCATCGAAGGTGGTAAAACCGGACATGATTCAATTCGAAACGGTGTATTCTTTTTAAAAGATAAGGTTACAGAGGAAGATTATGTTATCGTACATGATGCGGTACGACCGATTCTGCCACAGAAGGCCATTGATGAGGTACTCCGTGTTGCACATGAAAGAGGGAATGCATCATCCTGTATCGCATGTCATCCTCCGATTGTAATCAAGGATGATTCGATATCCGGAACAAAGGATGTGGAGCGGGATAAGATTATCCTTACAGCATCTCCTCAGGCGTTTCATTATCCGCTTGCTTTACGATGTTACGAACAGGCTGAAAAGGAAAACTATCATGATTCCACATTTACCAGTTCGTTATTGATTCATTGTAGTGAAAGAGTTTTTTT
This sequence comes from uncultured Lachnospiraceae bacterium, assembly GCA_902803645.1. Taxonomy (GTDB): domain Bacteria; phylum Bacillota; class Clostridia; order Lachnospirales; family Lachnospiraceae; genus Weimeria. Next base: position 2,591 of record CADCQT010000230.1, read on the forward strand.
TGCAAAGGGAACAACCTGCAATATTAAAATAACAACCAAAGAAGATCTGGCATTATTTGAAGCGTTACTTTCTATGCCGGAGGAGTCACTCTACTGTTAATTTAGAGAGGGGGATGTTATGAATTGCTCTGAGTATTTAGTTGATTATCTGATCAAGCAAGGAGTAAAAGATGTATTCGGTTATGCGGGCGGCTATATTGTTCCGTTAATGGATGCGCTTCTTCTTCGAAGTGATGAGATAAAGACCCATGTCTGTTACAACGAGCAGGGATGTGCGCTTGCTGCAGACGGTTATGCCAGAACAACAGGTAAACTCGGTGTCTATTTTACGACTTCCGGACCGGGAGCGGTAAACGGACTCGGTGGTCTAGCAGATGCGTGGTTTGACGGTGTTCCGATTATGGGAATATGTGGAAATGTACCAACGATTGAAATGAAGGGTTTTTCAGGAGTTCGCCAGAACGGATTTCAGGAAATGGACATTGTTTCCATGACAAGAAATATTACGAAGTATTCTGTGACAGCTAATAGCGTGGAGGGCTTTTGGGATGTCGTATCCAGAGCTTATAATATGGCGCTGTTAGGACGGAAAGGGGGCGTTCTTATTGATTTTCCGCTCGATATACAACAAGCCGATATTATTAGTGGGTAATGGTGTAAGAAGCGCAGGTGCAGTGGAACAGGTGCATGAATTTGCAAGAAAGACAAATGTGCCGGTTCTTACCACAATGAATGGAGTCGATCTTGCACAGGATGACCTGCACATTGGTTTTATCGGTACACACGGGAATCGTGTGGCGAATATGATATTAAATGAATGTGACCTTATTGTTTCTGTCGGAGCGAGACTTGGAATCAGACAGGTTGGACGGATCAATAAAAAATTTGCACCCAAGGCTGACCTGATCCGCTGTGACATCGACGAATACGAATTGAGCCGTAATATCAAGCGCTCAGAGGAAAAGCACCATACAGATGCAGCAGATTTCATGAAAATTCTGCTGTCAGAAGATATAAGAGACTACTCAGAATGGAAAAGCAAGTGCCTTGAAGCGAAGCAGATCCTTGATCATTATGATAAGCAGCCGGGAAATTATGCGGTTGAAAAAATAGCGTCATTGCTTCCGGAGAATCCAGTTGTTTCTGTGGATGTCGGAATGCACCAATGCTGGTGTGCGCAGTCCCTTGTGCTTAAGGGAGACAAGGGCAGGATCCATTTGAGTGGAGGATACGGAACTATGGGATGTGCGCTTCCTTTTGCAATCGGTTCCAGTATCGCCATGAATAACGCTATTTCCTATTGTATTACAGGTGATGGCGGACTTCAGATGAATATACAGGAATTTGAGACAGTGAAAAGAGAAAAACTGCCAATCAAAATTTTTGTTTTAAACAATAAGGTGCTTGGTAAGATCAGTGAAACACAGCATTTTGATAATGATGACCGCTTCATATGTACAACAGCTGAAAGTGGATATACGGCACCGGATTTTTGCAAAGTTGCAAAAGCGTACGGTATCAGGGCCAAGAAACTGGAATCCTACGAGGAATTGGATCAGTATTCCAGTTATCTTACCGATAAGCAACCGTGTCTTTTTGATATTCCGTTACCGGAAAACAGCCTGTTAACACCTAAGATCAAGTTCGAAACGCAAAAGATCCGGCCGGAGCTTGATGCTGAGGTTGTGGAGAAGGTGAAGAGAATACTGCAGGGATAAGGACTGGAAAGAGCATATTATGGCAGAAAGAAAACTTCCGATAGGAGTTCAATCGTTTGAAATTATGAGAGAAAACGGATATGTGTATGTTGATAAAACAGCATACATGGATTCTCTGATAAAAAATGGCCGGCAGTACTTTTTGAGCCGGCCGAGACGTTTTGGAAAAAGTCTTCTTCTCTCTACGTTAAAGGCGTTCTTTGAGGGTCGAAAAGATTTGTTTCAAGGACTTAAAATCGAAGAACTTGAAGAAGATAATCCTTTGGCATGGGAAAAATATCCGATTTTTTATTTTGATTTCAATACAGCTGATTTTGAAAGAGAAAATGCTCTGGAGAAGATTTTAGATGATCATCTGAAGAGTTGGGAAGCCATATATGGAGATGAATACAAGGATGATATTCTGGAATTACGCTTTCAGCATCTTTTAAAGCTTGCAAAGGAAAAGACAGGGAAGCGTGCAGTGGTGCTTGTTGATGAATATGATAAGCCGCTGTTCGACGATTCCGGAGACAAAACCCGGAATAAGAACTTATTTAAGGGATTTTTTAGCGCGTTAAAGAGCTATGATTCTTACCTGGAATTTGTTCTTATTACAGGGGTTACAAAATTTACAAAAGTGAGTATTTTCAGTGATCTGAATCAATTGAACGATATTTC
>CADCQT010000231.1 GCA_902803645.1 uncultured Lachnospiraceae bacterium
ATAAACTATCACAAGTATATTAGTATACCTATACATATGTATATACAAAACGCTCCTTCGTTTTAGTCATATGATTATGTAGTATACTGTGTTTTCCTGGTTTCTATTTTCTGTTCGACATACAACAAGTTGCATTTGTCTTCTCATACATAAGGACACACAGCAAAATGTTTGCATTAATATTAGTATACGTCTACAAGTTTATAGCTTTATTAGTATTATTCCACATCTTTAGGTATATGATGTGATATTTCTTCGAGAGATCATATCTATGCTTCTGGATCCAACAGGTTAAGTCGATCCGGATTTACGATGGAGATTATTATAAATATTGTATGCATTCCCATTTTTATTAGTATAAATATATGTATTCAAGTTTAAGCATATAAACACATAAATGGTGGCGTAAACAAGCGTATAATCACCAGTAGGTTGTTTCTATTCTTCCTGCTTATGTAAGCCAAATCTTTTCTCGCATCAGCACACATATACTAATACATAGTCTAATATGATTTGATGTTAGACTTCTACTAGATAATCTTATATTGCAGCGATGATCTATTCGTATATCTACACATATTAAAATACCATATTTGATTAAACATATTAATGTAATGATAATACGGATACATACTTTAGTATGCTATACATACGATTAAATATACATATATATTATCGTATGTATACTTCGTATATAAATTCAAATGTTAAAGCAAAACTGTAACACATACTTGATGTAAAACTCTATGATCTATTTGTCGATATATTCATATATATCTGTGTTGATTATGTTGTATCAAACATCAAATATATATACAAATATATAGTCAAATTATAAATCGACAAAAAAGTCTAACTTGACGTAGGATACAAATTATATGGCTAACAAAGTGCAATAAATTAACATATACAAACAAGATATACATAGTATAATACATATAAGGATTATAATGGTAATCCGCAGACACAATCATCATCATATTAGACGTCAAATTATTCTTCTGCCTAAAAAGGATTTTTTTAACAGAGATCCGAAATAGGAATCTTTGTCAGGAAGTTTTTCTTCCAGTGGTTCGTTTTATGTTCCTGATTTACCGGAATTACATACACATATTAGTGTTTGTATAAATATTTGTATGATAATACGATTGCTGAAAAGCCCGTAAATTGGGCATTTCTTTATTGTATTTCTTCCTCTTAGGATCCATTGACTAACATGAATTTGGAGGAGAAAATCCTATATTCTCCAGTAGGCCTGACGCAAATGGAATATAACAAAAAGCAATAATGTATATGACGTTATATACAAATGTTAATTATAATATGCAATTCAAATGTGAATAAACAATGTTACATCCATAAACGTTGCCAGCTGGATCGAGCTTTTACTGCAGGATCTTAAGGATTATAACATAAATAATAATTAGAGTGTAGAAGACGAAGTAAAATATGATGTTAGATGATAAGGATAGAGACAAAGTTAAGAACAAAGTAATAGTAGAAGTTATCATTGTATATGAACTAGATGAAAATAACAAAGTCAAATTTGATTAAATAGAATATGTTATATAAAAAATCAAATTCGAATCATAATACAGATGAATAAATGAATCAGTATTATAAAACAATTTACAATACAAGAACAAAATCAAATCTAAATTAAGATATGTCTCCCAATTTATATTAGAAGAAAAAAAGAAATACAACGTTAAGTAAGAGTGAAAATATAAAAACGAATAAGAAGATAAAGATAAGCTCAAATACATCGACAAAGTAAAACACAAAGAAAAAGTAAACGAAATATTAGAAGAAAATATAAATGGAAAATTCGAAGAAATACAAAAAGAAAACTACACATAAAAATTTGATTAGATAAAAAAAAGAAATAAACAAAGAAAAATTAGAAGAAAAGCACATATAAATATTAAAAGAAAAACAAAAAGAAATATTAGATAAAATCTTTGCTGAAATAATAGAGATAAAATCTGTTGTAAATAACGAAGAGAAATTAGAATGAAAAGTTGAATACATTCATGTGTTCAACAATAAAGACAAATACAAAGTAAAACTCAAAGACAAATACATATACAAATAATGGAAAAATTTCGGTTGGGAAAAATTACTAAGTGATGGGAGGATGAAAAAATAAAAGAAAAAATATAATTAAAAACACTAGAAATACCAGGTAAAAATCCAATAAATACGGGCATATTTGTAGTTTTGCGGTTGGATAGAAAACCTGGTAAAGCAGTCTGAGTAGATGAAAAATACCTGGTTGAACAATAAAAATACTAAGGAAGATACAAATAAAGGTACAAATTAGAAGATGAATTTAAAGTAGAATGCAATTGCAGATTCATATAAGAGGTTAAAGTTATATAAGAAGAAAGAAAATAAGGAAAAGTAGTATAAAGAGACGAAGGAAATATGACAATGCGAACATCACTAGATTGCGAAGAATCATCAGATCAGGGAAGGAAATGGGAGTGCCCAGATCCGCCAGCAGGAGCCAGGCAAGCCGGATCCGCCAACAGGAAATGGGAGTGCCAAGATCTGTCAGCAGGAGGTAGGCAAGCCGGATCCGCCAGCAGGAAATGGGAGTGCCCAGATCTGCCAGCAGGAGGTAGGCAAGCAAGGCTTCCCCCAAGCCAGAGATATGGAGGATCCGGATATTGACCTAATTTGACCGCGAACCATTCATAAGGCCTTCCGGGACCATAGAGGATTACAGCAAGTAAAGAAGGGGAGGGATTGGCCGGGAAGGAAATAAGGCATAGGAGCTGAAGAGAAGCAGACTTCTATAGGGGCTGAATGAGAGAGGAAACTAGGTATAAGAGAACATAGAGGCGAGGAGCGAGACTTGAAGCAGGGTAAATAAGGCTGCTAGAGATGGATAAGGGTTGTAGGAGAGGGCTGATAGAGACCGTAAGAAGACTGTAAGGGGTCGCAGGAGGCCGCAGGAGGCCCAAAAGGGGGGAGAAAGGGAGGATTATGAATTGTAGGGTAAATACAGACGATTCCTGGAGATTTAAGGGCGAAAATGGGATAAAACCATATGGAAAAATGGTAAGTATATTTCGCCATATCTTCGAGAAGAATAAGTAATTTATGCCAGAATAAAGCGCTGTGCAGGAGCATAAGTAAAATTGGCCAGAATTACAT